>NZ_CP046104.1:1573214-1887857 GCF_009707425.1 Micromonospora sp. WMMC415
CGCAGAGGTGTGGTACGTCTCCGGCGGCTCGGCCATGTCCAGGCCCAGCGTCTTGTCGATGATCCGCCAGCGGGGCATGTCGTCCCAGTCGACGAAGGTCACCGCGACGCCGGTCGCACCTGCCCGGCCGGTCCGACCGATCCGGTGGGTGTAGGTGTCCTGGTCCTCGGGGCAGTCGTAGTTGATGACGTGGGTGACGCCGGTGACGTCGATGCCCCGGGCCGCGACGTCGGTGGCGACCAGCGTGTCGATCTTGCCGGCGCGGAAGGCGCGCAGCGCCCGCTCGCGGGCGCCCTGCCCGAGGTCGCCGTGCACGGCGGCAACGGCGAAGCCACGGAAGTCCAGATCCTCCGCGACCCGGTCGGCGGCCCGCTTGGTGCGGGTGAAGATCATGGTCAGCCCGCGACCCTCGGCCTGGAGGATCCGCGCCACGATCTCGATCTTGTTCATCGAGTGGGTGCGGTACGCCAGCTGCTGGGTCTGCGGCGACGGGCCGGTCTCGGCGGTGTGCCCGGCGTGGATCGTCACCGGACGGCGCAGGAAGCGCCGGGACAGCGCGACGATCGGGTCCGGCATGGTGGCCGAGAAGAGCATCGTCTGCCGGTCCTCCGGCAGCATCGCCAGGATCTTCTCGACGTCGTCGAGGAAGCCCAGGTCGAGCATCCGGTCGGCCTCGTCGAGGACCAGCGCGCGCACCCGGTCGAGCCGCAGGTGCTTCTGCTTCTGCAGGTCCATCAGGCGACCGGGGGTGCCGACGAGGATCTCCACGCCCTTGCGGAGCGCGTCGATCTGCGGCTCGTACGCCACACCACCGTAGATCGGCAGCACGCGGACGCCCCGGCTGCTGCCGGCGGCCTGGAGATCCTTGGCGACCTGGATGCCCAGCTCGCGGGTCGGGACCACGACGAGTGCCTGCGGGACGCCGTCGCCGCCCTCGGTGGGCGCGAACACGCGCTCCAGCAGTGGTACGCCGAAGCCGAGGGTCTTGCCGGTGCCGGTGGGCGCCTGGCCGATCAGGTCGGCGCCGCGCAGCGCGATCGGCAGCGCGTACTCCTGGATGGCGAAGGCGCGGGTGATGCCGGCCGCGGCCAGCGCGTCGACGGTCTCCTGACGCGCGCCCAGCTCGGCGAAAGTGGGTGCCTCCGGGCGTACCGGGGCGGTGGGGGCCAACTCGTGGCCGTCCATCAGTTCTTGCGTCAGCTCGCTCATATGGATGTGGGGGTGCCCTCTCGTGGGTGCGCCCCGTTTAGTCCTCAGGGCGCGGACGGTATGGCGCGGGCCACACGGTCGGCGGCGGATCTGCCGCGCGGGACCGGGCCGCACGCGCGCCGTGGACCGGCTGCGACCAGATCGAACATCGGTCGGCGCCCACGGCAACTGCTCCAGTCTACCTGAACAGCGTTGACCCCGTCCTGATTCCTCGGCGGCCGTGCCGCCTGCCGAAACGGACACCTGTGACGGCACTCACATCAACGGCGATTCGCCGCCGGGCGGTACCCTGCGCTGGTGTCCGCCCCAAGCGAACCCGCACCGACTCCGACCGGCCCGGCCGGCGGCGTCGTGACCGATCCCGCGCTCGTCGACCTGCTCGGCCTGGTGGCCTTCGGTGAGCTGCTCGCCTTCGAGCGGATGGCCGCCGACGCCCGGCTGGCTCCCGACCTGCGCCGACGGGCGGCGTTGGGCGAGATGGCCGCCGCGGAGATCCGCAACTACCGGCGGCTCGCCGACCGGCTGGGCGACCTCAGCGTGCTGCCCGACGACGCGATGGCGGTCTACGTGGAGCCGTTGCAGGCGTACCACGACTCGACCGAGCCGAGGGACTGGGCCGAGGCGGTGACCAAGGCGTACGTCGGAGACGGCATCACCGACGACTTCATCCGGGAGATCGCCGGGGCGCTGGCCGAGCCGGACCGGGGGCTCGTGCTGGAGGTGCTGCACGAGTCGCGCTACGCGGACTTCGCCGCCGCCGAGATCCGCGCGGCCATCGAGGCCGACCCCCGGGTCGCCAACCGGCTCTCCATGTGGGCGCGTCGGCTGGTCGGTGAGGCGCTGTCGCAGGCCGGTCGGGTCGCGTCCGCCGACCGGGGGGCGTTGACCGCGCTCATCGCGCGGGGGGAGCAGGTGGACGTGCAGGGCCTGTTCCGCAGGTTGACCGCCGCCCACACCGCCCGCATGGGCGCCGTCGGACTCAACAACTGACCGGGGACGCCGCGGCAGGTGACCGGCACGTGCCGCGGCGTCGGACCGCGTCGACGGGTGTGGGGCGGGTGCGCCCGCGGCTCAGCGGACGGTGAACCCGACGGCCCGGGGGGACGCCTCGGCGATCTCCACGTAGGCGACCTTGTCTACCGGCACGATGACCCGCCGGCCCTTCTCGTCGGTGAGGGAGAGCGTGCCGCCGTTGCCGGCGATGGCGTCGGTCACGATCTGCTCGATCTCGGCCGGCGACTGCGCGCTCTCCAGAACCAGCTCGCGCGGCGCGTACTGCACGCCGATCTTGACCTCCACAGTGCCTCCTCAACTGGGGCGAATATGCCGCCCTGCGAAGGCTATCCGATCACGCGGGCGGCGGTCAGGCTGACTCACCTTGCAGCGGGAAGCTCGCGATGCCCCGCCAGGAGAGCGCGGCGACCAGCGCCTCGGCCTCCGCCTTGGCCACCTGCCGGCCGCTGGCCAGCCAGAACTGCGCGGCGGTCTCGGCCGCACCGACCAGCCCGGACGCGAGCAGCTCGGCGTGCGACCGGCTCACACCGGTGTCCGAGATGATCGTGTCGGTGATGGCCGCGATGCAGCCCTGCTCGACCCGCTCGACCCGCTGGCGCACGGCCGGGTCGTTGCGCAGGTCCGACTCGAAGACGAGGCGGAACGCCTCGCTCTCGTGGTCGACGAAGTCGAAGTACGCGCGGACCGAGGCGCTGACCCGCTCCTTGTTGTCGGTGGTGCCGCGCATCGCGTCCTGCACCTTCGCCACGATGGCGTCGCAGTGCGTGTCGAGCAGCGCCAGGTAGAGCTCCATCTTGCCGGGGAAGTGCTGGTAGAGCACCGGCTTGGAGACCCCCGCGCGCTCGGCGATGTCGTCCATCGCGGCCGCGTGGTAGCCCTGCGCGACGAACACCTCCTGCGCGGCGGCGAGCAGCTGCTTGCGGCGCGCGGAACGGGGCAGGCGGGTGGGCCGGCCGGCGGTCTGTGCACTGTTCCCCACAGCGGTCATGGGAGCCTCCGAGTTCTTCGTACGAGCCGGCATTTCACCCGAACCGGTCGGGGCTGTTCGCCCGTCGCGGAATTGGCCCGCCGCTGTAACTTATCGCCACTCTCACCACACGGTAGCCTCAGCGGGGGCGACCAAGGAGCGCGCGGTGAGTGAAGCAGGGCAACCCGGTGCCGCCACCCCGGGAGAGCACGGCGACGGGACCGGTCCGCAGGAGGACCAGTCCCGCTCCGGCGGCGGATGGGTGCCCCCGGCGGCCGGTTGGCCCCCGGAACCGGCCGCGCCCTGGCGTCGGTCCGACCCGACCCCGGGATGGGCCACCTCCTCCCCCCAACACGGTGACCTGCCCGCTCCGGTGCCCGGCACGTCCGGTGCCGCGCCGCGCCCGCACGCCAACGGCCACCGGGCCAACGGCTACCCGCACGCCCCCGCCGAGGCGCCGTCCGCCCGCCAGTCCCCGGTCAGCGCCCCGCCCGGCCTCTCCGGCGACCCACGCCGGGACACCGACGGGGACCGTCTGGTGGTGCCGGCCCCGCGTCCCGCGCCCGCCGTCGAGCAGTCCTCCGGGCCGGCCGAGCCGGAGCCCAATCCGGCACGGCACGCCACCGAGGAGCCGCCGACGACGCGCGCGTCCCGGTGGGCCGAGCCCGGGCTGCCGACGTCGGCGCCGCCCGCCGTGCAGGTCCCGCCGGTCGGCACGGCCGCCAGCGGCTTCGAGGTGCCGCCCGGCCTCCACGCGCCGACGGCCGACCGGTCACCGGAGCCGCCGTCCACCCGGGACGAGGCGCGCGGCTGGGACCCGGCGTACCCGCCCGGGCCGGCGCCGCACGACCCGCGTGCGTTCCCGCCGCCCACCGAGCCCCGGCCCGGCGACCGCGCCGAGCAGCCGCCCACCGGTGACCGCGCCTTCGGCGAGGGTCCGGCGAGCCGCGCCGCGGCCGACGGTCCGGCCGCCGGCGGGGGACCGGCCTACGACGCCGACCGCGCGCGGGCCGGCTGGGAGTCCGGCGACCGGGTGTCCGGCATCGACCGCGGGCCCGGCAGCGACGCCGACGCAGGTCCGACCAGCTCACCGTTCGGCGCGCCGGCCCGCCCGGCGGAGCCGGGATCGGCCCCGGTGACGGACCGCCGGGCACCGCTCGCCGAGCCGGAGTGGTCCGGTCCGAGCTGGAACCAGCCGAGCTGGGGGAACGAGTGGGCGCCCCCGTGGGCACGGGTGGAACCGGAGGCGGCCGGTCGCCGGGCCCGCGACCGCTCCGAGCCGGCCGGACACGACGAGCCGGGTGACCGCTGGGAGCCGTCCGGTCGCCGAATCCGCGACGAGGCCGAGACGTTGTCGTCGGCTCCCGGGACGCCCGGCCGCCGGGCCCGGGACGAAGCCGAGACGTCGGCTCCCGAGGCGCCCGGCCGCCGGGCCCGGGACCAGGCTGAGCCGGTGCCGTTCCGCCCAGGTCCGGAGTCGTCCGGCCGGCGGGCCCGCCCGGAACCCGAGACCCGCGACGCGGAGCCCGGCGCCGGTCGCCGCGCGCGCGACGAGCGGCCCGCCTGGGCTGCCGAGCCGCAGCGGGCGTACGAACCGGTCCGTGCCGACGCGTACCCCGCACCCGCCGAATCGGGCCGCGGCCCCGACATCCGGCCGGTGTACGAGCCGCCCGCCGGCCGGGCGCCGGCGACCCCCCCGGCCCCACCGGCCGACCGGTCCGCCTGGGCGCCGGAGCGGCCGGCCAGCGCGCCCCCCGCCGCCGCGGCCGCGGGCACCCCTGACGGGGATGACGCCACGCTGGAGAGCCGCCGGCCGTTCCGCCTCCGCCCGGAAGCCCCCGCGCCGGCGGATCAGCCCGCCACCGCACCGAAGGCCGCCGGCCCCGCCACGAGTCCCGCCGCCGAGCCCGCCACGAGCGGCGCCGGTGGCCGCGACCGCATCCCCACCGCGCCCGCCCCGACGAGCGCACCCCCCTACGCGGCCCGCCGATCCGCCCCGGAGCCGGCACCGACGGCCGGGCCGGTCGGCGACGACCGGCTGCCGGACCCTGCGTCGGCGGTGTTGCCGCAGCGCGTCCCCGCCGAGCCGGACGTGCCCGTCGTGCCGGAGCCGCCAGCCGTGGAGCCACCCGCCGAGACCCCGGAACTCGCCCGCATCGCCACCCACCTCCGCCGCGACGACGAGCCGGCCCCGCTGCGCGACCGGCCCGAGGGCTTCGACGTGGACGCCATCCTCGACGCCGTGCGCGGAGTGGCGGGCGTCCGCGACGCCGAGTTGCGCCGCACCCAGGCCGGCGCGCACAGCCTCCGCCTCGACCTCGCCGACGGTGCCGACCCCGCCGAGGTGAGCCGGCACGTCGCCCGGCTCCTCCAGGAGCGGATGGGCCTCGCCGCCGCCCCGCAGAACGTGCCCGGGGTGCCCGCCGAGCCGGCACCTCCGGTCCGCCGGCGGTCCGCCGAGCGGTCCGCCGCCGAGCCCCGGACCGCCGAGTCGCGGGTGCCCCGCCCGCCGGCCGGGCGGGACGCCCTGCCGTCGCGGTCCGAGCGGCCGGAGGCGGCCCTGCCGGAAACCCCGCGCCGACGCCGGCAGTCCAGCGGGCCGCACCGGGGCCGGGCCACCGTCGACGAGCCGGGTTCGGTCGCCGCGCCGGCCGCGCCCACCGGCAGCCCGGCGACCGTCGGGACGTCGTACACCGGAGGCCAGGTCACCACGACGGAGGCGGCGCCGTCCCGGCCGCTGGACACCGGCGGCCGGCCGGGCCCGCGGGTGGTCATCGACCACGTGCAGGTCAGCACGTTCGGGCTCGACGCCACGGTGGAGGTGCGGCTGACGACCGCCGGCGCGCCCGCTGCCGGGTACGCGACCGGCCCGGCCGTCGACGGGTACGTGCTGCGCCTGTGCGCGGTGGCCGCCGCCGCGGCGGTCGACGAGCTGCTGCGCGGGTCCGGGCCCGAGTCGGGCCCGGGGCGCTGCTTCGTGGAGCACGCGGCCGTGGTGCCGTTCGGCAACTGCGAGGTGGCCACGGTGGTGGTGCTGCTCGTCTGCGACGGCTGGGTCGAGCAGCTCGCCGGCTCCGCGCTGGTCGCCGGCGACCCGCGCCAGGCCGTCGTCCGGGCGACCCTGGCCGCGGTGAACCGCCGCCTCGAGGCGCTGCTCGCCTGACCGCCGCCGGATGCGCTGCCGGTCGCCGTGACCACGGGCAGACTGGAGCGATGAAGCGCGCCACCCTCTGGCCGGACGACGTGCTTCCCGAGCACTCCGTCCCGCCCCCCTGGCCCGGTCGCGAGGTACGCCTCGACGGCACCGTCACGTACGTCCGGGAGACTCCGGCGACCGCGCCCGGTGCGGAGCCGGCGCTGTACGTCCACGGCCTCGGCGGCTCCTCGCAGAACTGGACCGACCTGGCCGGCCTGCTCGCCCACCGGCTGGACGGGCAGGCCATCGACCTGCCGGGCTTCGGCCGCAGCGAGCCGGGCCGTCGCTACACGGTTCCCTCGTTCGCGCAGCGGGTGGTCCGCTGGATCGAGCACTCCGGCCGTGGCCCGGTGCACCTGTTCGGCAACTCGCTGGGCGGCGCGATCTCGGTGCAGGTGGCGGCGGCACGCCCGGACCTGGTCCGGACGCTGACCCTGATCTCACCCGCCCTGCCGTTCCTCGACTTCCGGCGATCGTTGCAGGGCCGGATGCTGCCGCTGTTGGCGATCCCCCGGGGCGAGCGGCTGGCCGCCTGGCGGCTGGCGCAGCTGGCGCCCGAGGTGATGGCCCAGCAGGTGATCGAGGCGTGCGTCGCCGATGTGAGCCGGATCAGCGAGCAGCGCCGCCGGGAGGCGCTGGAGGAGATCCGGGTCCGCTACGAGGCCGCCCACTACGCCGCCGCGTACGTCCGGACGTTCCGAGGGCTGGTCTCCTGCTTCCTGCGGTCCTACCTGCCCGGCTCCGGGTCGATGTGGCGGCTGGCCGGCATGGTGCGGGCGCCGACGCTGGTCATCGGTGGCCGGCACGACCGCCTGGTGGACGTGCGGGTCGCGCCGCAGGCCGCCCGCGCCATCCCGGACAGCCGGCTGCTCATGCTGGACGGGGTCGGTCACGTCGCCCAGCTCGAGGTGCCGCGCCTGGTCGCCCGCGCTGTCCTGCCGCTGCTCGCCGAAACGGGGGACTCCGCGAAGCGGCCCGACATGGCAGGCTGAGCGGGATGCCCTCCGCCCGTGGTACCGCCAGCTCATCGACGCACGCTCGTACCCCCGCCGTCCAGCCGGGCACTCGGGGCGGCCGGGCCGCCGTGCCGCCCCCGGTGTCGACCGGCGGTCGCGCGACCGGGCCGGCCGGCCGCCGGACGCCCCCGCCGGCTGGTGGCCGGGCGACCCCGGCTGAGGGCCGGGTGACATCGGCCGGTGGTCGGGGGATCCCGGCTGCGGGCCGGACCGGGCGTCCGCCCGCCCAGCGCGCCGGTGGTCGTGCCGGGACCTCGGCGGGTGCCGGAGGCCGTACGCCGTCCCGCCCGCCGGCCGGCGCGGTCCGTGGCCGGCACCGGCGCCGGAGCAGGCGGGCCCGGCGGGTGCTGGAGGCGATGGTTCTCGTGCTGGCGGTCGTCGCGGCGGTGGCGGTGGTCACCGACCAGCGCGGTGCCGATGTCGGCGCGGAGGTGGTCGCCGCGCCGACGCCGGTCCCGTCGGTGGCACCCACGTCGGCGGCACCCAGCCCGGCACCGACGACGGTGGCGGCGGAGCCGACGGCGCGTCCGGTGTTCCAGATCCCGGGGCCGGTGCCGTCGGCCGGGCAGGGCACCTTCGGGTACGACGATCGCACCGGGCCGCTGCTCGGCGAGGCGGGCACGCTGCGCCGGTACCGGGTCGCCGTGGAGAACGGGGCGCAGGAGGACGTGGCAGAGTTCGCCGCCACCGTCGGGGAGGCGCTCGCCGGGCCGGGGAGCTGGGTCGACGGTGGCCGGCTGCGGCTGCAGCAGGTGCCGGGCGACGCCGCCGCCGACTTCACCGTCTACCTGGCCACCGCGCAGACGGCCGGCCGGATGTGTCTCGCGGGTGGGGTGGACATCCGGATCGGTGGGCGCCCGTACACGTCCTGCCGGGCACCCGGGAAGGTCATCATCAACCTGGACCGGTGGCGACTGTCCGTCCCGCACTTCGTCGCGATGAAGGTGCCGCTGCCGGTCTACCGGCTGTACGTGGTGAACCACGAGGTCGGGCACCAGCTGGGCAACCGGCACGAGCGCTGCCCCGGTGCGGGCCGGCCGGCCCCGGTGATGATGCAGCAGACCCTCTTCCTCGACGGCTGCGTCGCGAATCCCTGGCCGTACGTGGATGGGCGGCGGTACACCGGCCCGCCGGTCTGACGTCGACACATCAAAGGCGTTAGCGCGCATTTGTGGGGAATTGCCCGATTATTCTGCGACGCTGGCGTCATGACCGCGCCGTCCTCTTCCGGCCCGTCCGCTCGCCCGCCCCGGCCGGGCCGGGTCCGCATGCGGCGCCGGCGCCGCCGTGCCCTGCGGCTCGGCGTGGTCCTGCTGCTCGCCGCGGCGGCGTCGGTGGCGCTGGTCCGGGCCGCCGAACCGCCGGCGGGCAGCCCGCCCGACCGCACCTCGTACGGGGCTGCCGCCGAGCGGCCGCAGCCGGGCGGCTACCCGCGCGTCGGGGCGGGCAGCTTCGTCACCGCGACCGGCGACACCGACGTCCGGGGCGCCGACGGGCCGCTGCGCCGCTACCGGGTGGCCGTGGAGCGCGACATCGGCCACGACGCCGGCACCTTCGCGGCGACGGTCGACGAGGTGCTCGGCGACTCCCGCAGCTGGATCGGCTCGAGTGAGCTGCGTGTGCAGCGGGTCGAGGACGCGGACCTCGCGGACTTCACCGTCTACCTCGCCACCCCGGACACGTCGGAGCGGATGTGCGCCGAGGGCGGCCTCAGCACCGAGGGCTACACCTCCTGCCGCCTGCCCGGCCAGGTGATCATCAACCTGGCCCGCTGGGTGGAGGGGGTACCCGACTACGGGGCGCCGCTCGCCGTGTACCGCAGCTACGTCATCAACCACGAGGTCGGGCACGAGTTCGGGGAGTGGCACGAGGCCTGCCCGGGCCCCGGGGCGCCGGCACCGGTGATGCAGCAGCAGACGTACGGGCTGGACGGCTGCGTCGCCAACCCCTGGCCGTACCTGGACGGCCGGCGGCACGCGGGCGAGCCGGTGCCGGGCACATGAGTTATTCCCGCTCCCGCAGTGCGGACGAGTGTCGCTCCTCATGGCCGACCGGCCGCCCGGCGAGCGACAATGGCCCGGTTCGCCACCGCCGATCCCGGGGAGTCCACCGTGTCGCTGCCCCCGCTCGTCGAGCCCGCCGCCGAGCTGACCGTTGACGAGATCCGCCGCTACTCCCGCCACCTGATCATTCCGGATGTCGGTGTCGAGGGCCAGAAGCGGCTGAAGAACGCCCGGGTGCTCTGCGTCGGCGCGGGTGGCCTCGGCTCCCCGGCCCTGATGTACCTGGCCGCCGCCGGGGTGGGGACGCTCGGCATCATCGACTTCGACACCGTCGACGAGTCCAACCTCCAGCGCCAGATCATCCACGGCGTCTCGGACGTCGGCCGCTCCAAGGCCGAGTCCGCCGCGGCCTCCATCCGGGAGATCAACCCGCTGGTCAACGTGGAGATCCACAACACCGCGCTGGACCGGGACAACGTCCGCGAGATCTTCGCCCAGTACGACCTGATCGTCGACGGCACCGACAACTTCGCGACCCGGTACATGGTCAACGACGCGGCGGTGCTGCTCGGCAAGCCGTACGTGTGGGGGTCGATCTACCGGTTCGACGGCCAGGCGTCGGTGTTCTGGGCCGAGCACGGCCCCTGCTACCGCTGCCTCTACCCGGAGCCCCCGCCGCCCGGCATGGTCCCGTCCTGCGCCGAGGGCGGCGTCCTCGGCGTGCTCTGCGCGTCGATCGGCTCGATCCAGGTCAACGAGGCGATCAAGCTGCTCGCCGGCATCGGCGAGCCGCTGGTGGGCCGGCTGATGGTGTACGACGCCCTGGAGATGACCTACCGCAAGATCAAGGTCCGGAAGGACCCGAACTGCGTTCTGTGCGGCGAGAACCCGACGGTCACCGACCTGCTCGAGGACTACGAGGACTTCTGCGGCGCGGTGTCGGTCGAGGCGCAGGAGGCGGTGGTCGACTCGACCATCACCGCCCTGGAGCTCAAGGAATGGCAGGACGCCGGCAAGGACGTGTTCCTGGTCGACGTCCGGGAGCCGGCCGAGTACGAGATCGTGCGGATCCCCGGCGCGCGCCTGATCCCCAAGGGCGAGATCGTCTCCGGGGAGGCGCTGGCGGAGTTCCCGCAGGACAGGCAGATCGTGCTGCACTGCAAGTCCGGTGTCCGCTCGGCCGAGGCGCTCGCCGCCCTGAAGGCCGCCGGATTCCGGGACGCGGTGCACGTCCAGGGCGGCGTCCTCTCCTGGATCAAGCAGATCGACCCGTCGCTGCCGGCGTACTGACGTAAGGAAGGGCCCCTTCTTAACGCCTGGCGTAGAGGAGGGGCCCCTTCTTAACACGCGGGGCCTCGGTGCGGTGGGCCCGCGTCGGGTGGCCGATTCACCGAGGCGGAGTCGCGTTTGCACAGGTAGCGTGACCGCCGTGGTGGATATCGACGCCGCGATCGGCTTCGTGGTGGCTCACGGGGACGTGGTGGACCGTGCCCGGCTGTCCCGGTTGCGTACCGGCACGCCGCCCGGGCCGGACGTGCTCGACGTGGCCGAGGGCGGCCAACTGCCGGACGGCGGCTGGCCCGCGTACCTCGAGGGCAAGGTGGCGTCCGTCGACGCCACCTGCTTCCGGCTCGCCGAGCTGGACGACCTGGGCGCCATCGGCCGGCCGGCCGCCCGGCGCGCGCTGGACTGGCTCGCGTTCCGCCAGTTGCCCGACGGCGGCTGGGAGGAGGACGCCGCGCTGGCTGACACCGCGCCGGAGTGGGCCCGGCCGGGAGACCCGGAGGCCGGGTTCTACCTGACGGCGAACGCCGCGTTCTGGCTGACCGTCGCCGGGCTGGACGCGCGTGCCGCCGGGCCGTTGGACCACCGGGTCGGCGGGGTGTACGCGGGCGTCGTGCACGCCGCGGCGCTGTCGCTGGTCGCGCGGCTCAACCCGGACGGCAGCTGGCCGTCCTTCCTCGCCGCCGGGTGGCTGAGCGCGGGGGTGCTGTTCCGCCAGGAGATGTTCCAGGAGTCCGCGCGAATCCAGGTGGCGCTCGCCGAGCGGATCGCCGACATGTCCCCGGCCAACGTCGCCTGGCTGGCCGCGTCCCTGCGCCGGGTGGGCGTCGACGAGCAGGACTGGATCCTGGTGCGGGCCCGCCGCCGGCTGGCCGAGACGCAGCGTAGCGACGGCGGCTGGGAGAGCGACGACGGGCACCAGTTCGACGTGCATGCGACCCTGACGGCGATCCGCGCCTGCCGCTGACACGCGGCGTGCGGCGTGCGGCGCGCGGCGTGGGGCGCGCGGCGTGCGGCGTGGGGCGTGGGGCGTGCGGCGTGCGGCGTGCGGCGTGCGGCGTGCGGCGTTAAAAGGGGACCCCTCCTCTACGCCAGACGTTAAGAAGGGGCCCTTCCTTTCACCGCAGGTGACCGGTCCCGGTGACGACGTATTTTGTGCTGGTCAGCTCCGGCAGCCCCATCGGGCCGCGGGCGTGCAGCTTCTGGGTGGAGATGCCGATCTCCGCGCCGAAGCCGAACTCACCGCCGTCGGTGAAGCGGGTGGACGCGTTCACCATCACGGCCGCCGCGTCCACCCGGGCGACGAACTCCCGCGCCGCCGCCTGCGAGTCGGTGACGATCGCCTCGGTGTGCCCGGTGCCGTACCGCCGGATGTGCGTGACCGCCGCCTCCAGCGTGTCGACGACGGTGACGGAGATGTCCGCCGACAGGTACTCGGTGGCGAAGTCCTCGTCGGTGGCCGGCACCACCGCGGCGGAGAACGCGGCCACCCGGCTGTCGCCGTGCACGGTCACCCCCGCCTCGGCGAACGCGGCCAGCATCGGCGGCAGGAAGGCGTCGGCGACGTCGGCGTGCACCAGCAGCGATTCGGCGGTGTTGCAGGTGGAGAGGCGCTGCGTCTTCGCGTTCAGCGTGATCGCCACGGCCTTCGACACGTCCGCCGCGGCGTCCACGTAGACGTGGCAGTTGCCGACGCCGGTCTCGATCACCGGCACGGTCGACTCCTCGACCACCGTGCGGATCAGCGACGCCCCGCCACGCGGGATGAGCACGTCGACCAGGCCTCGGGCGCGCATCAGCTCCTTGACCGAGTCGCGGGAGGCGGCGTCGAGCAGCTGCACCGCGTCCGCCGGCAGGCCGGCGCCGGCCACCGCGTCCCGCAGCACCGCGACCAGCGCGGCGTTCGAGTGCATGGCGGAGGAGGAGCCGCGCAGCAGCGCGGCGTTGCCGGATTTCAGGCAGATGCCGGCGGCGTCGACGGTGACGTTCGGCCGGGCCTCGTAGATGATGCCGACGACCCCGAACGGCACCCGGACCTGCCGCAGTTCCAGGCCGTTCGGCAGGGTGGAGCCCCGGACGACCTCGCCGACCGGGTCCGGCAGCGCGGCCATCTGGCGCAGCGCGTCCGCGATGCCCGCCACGCGCCCCTCGTCGAGCGCGAGCCGGTCCAGCACGGCCGCGCTCAGCCCGGCCGCGCGCCCGGCGGCCAGGTCCGCGGCGTTCGCGGCCAGGATCTCCGGCGTACGCGCCACCAGCGCGTCGGCCATCGCGTGCAGCGCGGCGTCCTTGACGGTACGCGTGGCGACCGCGAGGGCCTCCGCCGCCGTCCGGGCCCGCCGCGCCTGCTCGACGACGCTCATCCTGTACTCCTCGGTGTTAGGAGGGGTCCCTTGTACAACGCCAGGAGTTAACAAGGGGCCCTTGCTTACAACAGCACCAGGTCGTCGCGGTGGACGACCTCCCGCTCGTACGCCGGGCCGAGGGCCGCGGCGAGTTCGGACGTGGAGCGCCCGAGCAGGCCGGGCAGCTCCACCGCGTCGTAGTTGACCAGCCCTCGGGCCACCGCCGCGCCCTCGGTGTCGACCAGGTCCACGGGGTCGCCGGCGGTGAACGCGCCGTCGACGGCGGTGATGCCGGCCGGCAGCAGTGACTTGCGCCGCCCCACGACCGCCTGCACCGCTCCCGGGTCCAGGTGCAGCCGGCCCCGGGGCGAGGTGGCGTGGGCGAGCCAGAACAGCCGGGCGGCCGGCCGCCGCCGGCTGGGGTGGAAGAGGGTGCCGACGGGATCCCCGGCCAGCGCCTCGGTGGCCAGGCCGGCGGCGGTGAGCACCACCGGGATGCCGAAGCCGGTGGCGATCCGGGCCGCCTCCACCTTTGTCACCATGCCACCGGTGCCGACCCCGGCCCGGCCGGCGCCGCCGATCGTCACCCCGGACAGGTCCCGGTCGTCGCGCACCTCGGCGATCCGCGCCGAACCCGGGCGGGTCGGGTCACCGGTCCAGAGCGCGTCGACGTCGGAGAGCAGGACCAGCAGGTCGGCGTGGACGAGGGCGGCCACCAGGGCGGCCAGCCGGTCGTTGTCGCCGAACTTGATCTCCTCGGTGGCGACGGTGTCGTTCTCGTTGACGATCGGCACCGCGCGCAGGTCGAGCAGCTTGCGCAGGGTCCGGTACGCGTTGCGGTAGTGCGCCCGCCGGGTCACGTCGTCGACGGTGAGCAGCACCTGCCCGACGGTGAGCCGGTGCCGGGCGAAGGCCGCCGCGTACCGCCCGATCAGCTGCCCCTGCCCGACGCTGGCGGCGGCCTGCTGGGTGGCCAGGTCGCGCGGGCGGCGGGCCAGCCCGAGCGGGGCGAGCCCGGCGGCGATCGCGCCGGAGGAGACCAGCACGACCTCCCGGCCCTGACCGGCGAGGGCGGCGAGGGTGTCCACGAGCACCTCGACCCGCCGGTCGTCCAGGCCGCCCGTGGCGGTGGTCAACGAGGAGGATCCGATCTTGACGACCACCCGCCGGGCCGTCGTCACCATGTCGCGCACCCGCCCATTCTGCGTGGTCGGTCCCGCGCCGCCCCGCCGCGTTCCCATATCGTGGCGCGTCGTGGGACCGGAGGAGTACGTCGAGGCGGTGCTGGAACTGGTCGAGCGCATCCCGCCCGGCCGGGTGATGTCGTACGGGGCGGTGGCCGACGCGCTCGCCGAGCGGTCGGGCCGGTCGTCGGCGCGGCTGGTCGGGTCGATCATGGCGCGGCACGGTGGTGGGGTGCCGTGGCACCGGGTCGTGACCTCGTCCGGGCGGCTGCCGCCCGGTCACGAGCGGGAGGCGCGGGCCCGGCTGCTCGCCGAGGGGGCGCCGCTGCGGGGTGCCGGCGTGGACATGCGGGCGGCGAGCTGGTCCCCGGAAGAGGGGATGTGACCGCCGTCATAACGTGAGTAACATTCGGCGTCATGGACGCGCCGCCGGCTGGGACAGGCTCGCCCGCCGGCGGGGTGCTGCCGCGGCGGGTGCACGCCGGGTACGCGCTCGGCTCGCTCGCCACCGGCGCGTTCGGCACGGTGCCCGGGCTGCTCCTGCTGCCGTACCTGACCGACACGCTCGGCGTCGCGGCGGGCGTGGCCGCCCTGCTCGTGCTGCTGCCGAAGGCGTGGGACGTGCTGGTCAACCCGGTCGCCGGGCGGATCTCCGACCGCACCCGCTCCCGGTGGGGCCCCCGCCGGCCGTACCTGCTGGGCGCCGGCATCGCCCTCGGCGTGCTCTTCGCCGCGATCTTCGCCGCGCCGTTCGGGACCGGGGCGGCGGCCGGCCCGTACGTGGCTCTCGCCTTCCTCGCCACCGCCACCGCGTTCGCCTTCTTCCAGGTGCCGTACGTGGCGATGCCGGCCGAGCTGACCGGCGACTACACCGAACGTACCCGGCTGATGACCTGGCGGATCGCGGTGCTGGCGCTGGCCATCCTGGTCTCCGGCGCGGTGGCGCCGCTGGTCCGGGACGCGGGCGGCGGCGGCCTGGCCGGGCACCGCTGGATGGGAGTCTTCGTCGCCGGCCTGATCGTGCTCGGTGCGGTCGGCGCCTTCCTCGGCACCCGTTCCGCGCCCGCCGGCACGGCCGCGGGAAGCGAGCCGACGCTGCGCGCGCAGCTCGCGGTGGCCGGTCGCAACCGGGCGTTCCGGGCACTGCTGGTCTGCTTCGTGATCCAGTCCGCCGGGGTGGCGACGATCCTGGCCGGCGTGGACTACTTCGCCACGCAGATCCTGCGCGACCCGGAGGGCGGGCCGACGGTCCTGTTCGTCTGCTTCGTCGGGCCGGCCCTGCTGGTGATGCCGCTGTGGAGCCGGGTCGGGCGGCGGTTCGGCAAGCTCGCCGGGCTGGTCGCCGCGTCCCTGATCTTCGCCGCCGGCGCGCTGGCGCTCGTCGCCGCTCCTGTGCTCCCGGTCGTCGGCATCTACCTGCTGGTCGCGCTGATCGGCGTCGGGTACGCGGGCCAGCAGGTCTTCGCGCTCGCCATGCTGCCGGACTGCATCGCGTACGACGAGGCGCGCACGGGGCGGCGGCAGGCGGGCGTGTTCACCGGCCTGTGGACCGCGGGGGAGACCTTCGGCCTGGCGCTCGGTCCGGGCATCTTCGGGCTGGTGCTGGAGTTCTCCGGCTACGTTCCCTCGGACACCGGCGCGGCGGCCGCCCAGCCGGACAGCGCCCGCCTGGGCATCCTCCTCGGCTTCACGGTCCTCCCCGCGCTCCTGGTGGCGGCGGCCACCCTCCTCCTGCGCCCCTACGACCTGACTCCGGCAGCGCTCGCCGCCGCCGCGCCCGACTCCGGCGATCGCGGAGTCGTGCTGGCGACGGAGGCCGCTCACCACCACAGAGAGGGCACCACAACTCTATGATCGACGAGAGCGGGCTGCCCGCGCGCGGGTTGCCCGCCGAGCGGGTTCTCCAGGAGATCCGGGCACTGCGCGACGCCGACCGGCCGACGCACGGAGGGCGGCTGTTCGCGTACGTCTACGACCCGGCGGTGGACGGGCTGGAAGCCCTGACCGCCGCCGCGCACGCCGAGAGCGCCCACGTCAACGGGCTCGACCCGACCGCGTTCCCGTCCCTGCTCGCGATGGAGAACGCGCTGGTCGGCGCGGCGGCCCGGCTGCTCGGCGGCGGCCCGGGCGCCGGCGCGCCGGACGTCGTCGGCAACGTGACCAGCGGCGGCACCGAGTCGCTGATCCTGGCGGTGAAGGCCGCGCGGGACGCCCGCCCGGACCTCACCGAGCCCCGGATCGTGGTTCCGGCCACCGCCCACGCCGCCTTCGCCAAGGCGGCCCACTACCTGCGGGTGGCCCTGGACATCGTGCCGGTGCCGGCGGAGACGCTGCGTCCCGACCCGGCCGCCGTCGCCGCCGCGATCCGGCCGGAGACCGTGCTGGTCGCCGCCTCCGCGCCGTCGTACGCGCACGGCGTCGTCGACCCGGTCGCCGAGGTCGCGGAGACCGCCGCCCGCGCCGGGGTGCGTTGCCACGTGGACGCGTGCTTCGGCGGCTGGACCCTGCCCTGGCTGCGCCGTCTCGGCGAGCCGGTGCCGCCGTTCGACTTCACCGTGCCGGGCGTCACCTCGATCTCCGTCGACCTGCACAAGTACGCGTACACCCCGAAGGGCGTGTCGGTGCTGCTGCACCGGGAGGCGGCGCTGCGGGCACCGCAGTACTTCGCGTACGCCGACTGGCCCGGCTACACGATGGTCAACCCGGTGATCGCCTCCACCCGCTCCGGCGGGCCGATCGCCGCCGCGTACGCCACCCTCCGGCACCTGGGGGAGGACGGGTACCTGCGGCTCGCGTCGCTGACCCGGGACGCGGTCGCCGGCCTGGCCGACGCCGTGCGCGGGGTCGAGGGGCTGCGGCTGATGGCCGAGCCCGAGTCCACCGTCGTGTGCTTCACCAGCACCGGGCCGGAGCTGGACCTCTTCGTGCTCGTCGACGAGCTGGCCGCCCGGGGCTGGCACACCCAGCCGCAGCTGTCGTACGCCGGGCTGCCGGTGAGCGTGCACCTCACGGTGACCGCGTCGGTGGCGCCGCAGGTGGCCGGCTTCGGCCCGGACCTGGCCGACGCCGTGGCGGCGACCCGAGCGGCCGGGCCGGTCCGGCTCCCGTCGGAGCTGCTCGCCCTCGCCGGGGCGCTGACGCCGGAGACACTCACGGCGGACCTGGTGGCCGGCCTGGCGGCCGGGCTCGGACTCGGGGCCGGCGCCGCTCCGGTGCCGGACCGGATGGCGACCGTGAACACCCTGCTCGACGCCGCACCGCCGGCGCTGCGTGAGCGGCTGCTGGTGGAGTTCGTCGGGCTGCTCCAGCGGCCGACCTGGTGACACCGTCGAGGCTGGGGGATACCCCGACAGGACGGAGCCGGGGTGGCCGCACGGCCCCCCGGCTCCACCATCGCGGTCTCAGCTCGCGGCGGCCACCGTCACGGTGAACGAGGCCGTGTTGTCCGCCGGGTCCGGGTCGGGGACGACGTTCCCGTCCCACATCGTGTCGAGGTCGAACGTCACCGTGCCCAGCGCGCCGGGCGCGGTCCCCGGCTCGGCGCGCAGGAGCACGTCGAAGGTGCGGGTCTCACCGTCGATGAACTGCTCACCCGGTACCGCGAACCAGGTGAAGAAGCTCGGCAGGTCCTGCGGGTCGGTCCCCCAGATCATGACCCCCGCGGGCAGGCCGATGGCCTCGACCGAGAGGTGCTCGTGCGCCGCGTCCCCGTCCCAGGTGACGGTGACCGGCAGCCGCCCGAGGTAGCTGCCGTCCTCCTGCGGGGTCAGGGTGACCGCGCCGGCCGTGGTGATCGACACGTCGGCCTGCTGGTCCTGGACGTACGGGACCGGGTTGCGCAGCGAACCGGTGGTGGACCGGAACAACGTGGTGAACCGCTCCCGGTCGGCGACGTCGTCACGACCGTCGCCGCTGTTCACCGAGATCAGGCCACCCTTGATGGTCATCGCGACGTCCCGGGTGGGGGTGAGCGCGTGGAAGTTCACCGTGAACCTCCGCCGCTCACCCGGCTCGAGGAGCGACCCCGGCACCATGCAGTTGATCTGCCGCCGGTTGTCCACCAGCCCGTTGAAGACGCAGGCCTCCTCCGGCGTCAGCCCCTCGAACGAGCCGCCGACCGGCTCGACGAACGTGACGCTGTAGTAGGTCGCGGTGGTGCCGAGGTTGGTCACGGTGACCGGCAGGCTGCCCCGGTAACCGCGGTCGGTCGGGTCGAGTACCAGCCGGCCCACGTCCAGCGAGGCGGCCTTCCGGTCGGGTGCCGCGACGGCGGGCGCGGCGAGGGCGAACAGCGCGGTCGCCGCACCGAGCAGGGCGATCGCCGCGCGGTGGCCCGTGCGTGTGGTCATGAAATCCTCCCGTGATCCCCGTTGGCGCGCGGGTGTGTTCCCGTCGCGCATCGCCGGTAGCACGCTCAGCCCGGGACGCCGGTTGCACGCCTGACGGTCCGCGATCCGACACTTTCGCCCGGCAGGCCCACCCGGAATGCGGTACGGCCCGTCGGTGCTGTCCGACGGGCCGTACCCGGGAAGGTCAGGCGGTCTCAGCCGCCGTCCACGGCGGACATGGAGAACGACGCGGTGTTGTCCGTGGGGTGGGCATCGGCGACGAGTTCCCCGCCCTGTCGGGTGGCTACCTGGACCGTCGTCACTCCCAGCGCCCCCGGCGCGGTTCCCGGCTCGGCCCGCAGCAGCACGTCGACCGTCCGCTCCTCGCCCTTCCGGAACGCGCCACCCGGCACCGTGAACCAGGTGTGGAAGCTGGGCAGGTCTGGCGGCTCGACTCCCCGGATCACCACCCCCTTCGGCAGGTTGATGGCCTCGACGTAGAGGTACTCGTGCGCGGCGTCGCCGTTCCACCGGACCGTCACCGTCAGCCGCCCGAGAAAGCTGCCGTCGTCCTGCCGGATCAGCGTCGCCGTGGCGGGCGTGGTGATCGACGCGTCGGCGCGCTCGGCCGGGGCCTCGGAGAGGTGCGGGTTCGGCCCGAAGGACGTGGGACCGGCCACCTGCGTGAAGCGGTCACCGGTCCAGCGGTAGCCCCGCCACTGGCGCTGCGACCAGTCCAGCGGCCAGCCACCGCCGGGCGCCAGGTCCGCCACCTCCACCCGGACGACCCCGGCGCCGGTCACCTCGAGCCCCAGGATCCATTGCGGACCCGAGCGTACGGTGCGGGTGACCTGGCCGACGGTGACGATCTCGCCGCGCTCGTCCCGGTCGAACGCCACCACCTGCATCGGGCCGCCGGTACCGAGCACGCACTGCACCAGCGCCACGGTCTCCGGCGCGCCGTCACCGTCGGCGTCGCCGTGGTCCAGTGCCAGCAGCGTGTTGGTCTCCTCGCGGGCGTCGGCGGTCAGCCGGATCCCCTCGGTCGGACAGCCGGGGCCGGCCCGCCAGGCGGGCAGGCTCAGCTTCGCGGCCAGCAGCTGGGGACGTGTGATCCGACCGTCCGGAGGCCCGAGGGGCGGGCCGGCGGTGCTCGGCGTCGGCGTGGGCGCAATCGGCGAGGGACCTGGCGCGGACGAGGTGGGCGCCGGTGTCTCTCCGGGCACGGGCGGCGCGCCGCCGCGGCGGTCCAGCGTGGCGTGCGCGGCTACCGGGACCGCCACCGCGAGCGCCACGGCCGCCGCGACGGTGACCGCCGCCCGCCGGTGCCGTCGGCGGACCGTCTCCCGTACCGCCTGCGGGCCCGCCGGGTGCACCGCCGTCACGGCGGCCTCCCGGTACGTCGCGAACTCCGCGCCGAGCAGGATGTCCTCGACCTCACTCATCGTCGCCACCTCCGACGCCACTCAGCTGTGCGGCCAGCGCCGCCCGGCCCCGGTGCAGCCACGACTTGACGGTGCCCTCGGGCACCTCCTCCTGCTGGGCGATCTGCGTCACCGACAGGTCCGCCAGGTAGTGCAGCACCACCGCCCGGCGTTGGGCGGGGGGCAGGTGCGCAAGCGCGGCGGTCAACGCGACCCGGTCCGGGCTCGGCCCGGCCACGTGTTCCTCCCGCTGGCGCCGCAGCCAGGACTGGGCCGTCCGCAACCGGCGCCACCGGCTGGTCGCGAGGTTCCAGGCGACCCGGCGTACCCAGGCGACCGGGTCGTCGTAGCGGGCGACCCGGGACCACCGGGCGAAGGCCCGGCAGAAGGCCTCCTGCACGACGTCCTGAGCCTGTTGCAGGTCGCCGCAGTACGCGGCGAGCTGAACCGTCAGCGACCGGAAGTGGGCGTGGTACAGCTCGTCGAAGTCGACGCCGTCACGTCGTCCACCGCGCGGCGGCCGGATGGTCGTCCGGTCGGGGGGTGGCTCGTCGACCCGTTGCTCCCTCGTCACCGTCACCTGGTCCTCCCCGTGTGGCGGCCGCGTCGCGGCACGCTCGTCACACGCCTCGACGCCGGCGCCGGTTGCGTCGGTTGCCGCCGGCCAGTTGTGGTTGACTGTCAGATCGGGGACAGGCGAGGGGAGGCCCGAGGTGCAGTTGCCGGCGGTGCTCGGGGAGCCGATCCGGTTCGTCCTGAACTGGGGCCGCCGCTACTCGCTCTGGGTCTTCAACTTCGGCCTCGCCTGCTGCGCCATCGAGTTCATCGCCACCAGCATGAGCCGGCACGACTTCATGCGCCTCGGGGTGATCCCGTTCGCCCACGGTCCCCGCCAGGCGGATCTCATGGTGGTCTCCGGCACCGTCACCGACAAGATGGCGCCCGCGATCAAGCGGCTGTACGACCAGATGCCCGAGCCGAAGTACGTCATCTCGTTCGGCGCCTGCTCGAACTGCGGCGGGCCGTACTGGGACTCGTACTCGGTGACCAAGGGTGTCGACCAGCTCATCCCGGTCGACGTCTACGTGCCGGGCTGCCCGCCCCGGCCGGAGGCGCTGCTGCACGGCATCCTGCGCCTCCAGGAGAAGATCGCCGCCGAGAGTTCCGGCGTGGGCGGTGTCGCCCGCCCGGACGCGCTCGCCCCGCCGGTCCCCGCCCCGCCCCGCGACGGCACCGGGCCGCGCTCGGCCGAGTCCCTCACCGCCCCGCCGGTCCGCCCGCCCGCGTCGGCCTGACGCCCCAGGCCCCGCGTCGAGTCCCGGGCGGGCCTGCGGCTCCGCCCGGCTCGACCGACAACGTCGACACCGGCCCTGGCGGCCCGGAGCCCGCGCCGGCCGCAGCGGGAAGGCCGGTGACCGATCCGGTGAGGCGGACTGGGCGGTCGGCCGACGGCTCGGGGTGGTCGGTGGGCGCTAGCGTGCGCACCATGACCGACTCCGCGGACCGGCGTTCCGCCTTCATCGTCGACGTGCTCACCGAGGAGTTCGGGGAGTCGATGGCGCTCGACCCGGCGGCGTTCCGCCGCAAGTTCCGCAAGATGGCGGCCTCGCCGTTCGCCTTCTACCGGGGCAGCGCCGCCCTCTTCTACGCCGACCAGCGTGGCGACTTCGCCGACGACGCGTTCCTGGACGGGCGGACCAGCCGGGTGTGGATCCACGGCGACCTGCACGCGGAGAACTTCGGCACGTACATGAACGCCTCCGGGCAGCTCGTGTTCAACGTCAACGACTTCGACGAGGCGTACGTCGGGCCCTTCTCCTGGGACGTGAAGCGCTTCGCGGCGAGCGTGGCGCTCCTCGGGTACGCCAAGGCGCTCTCCGACGACGTGATCAGCGACCTGGTCGGCGTCTTCGCCCGGTCGTACCTCGCCGAGCTGCGCGGCATCGCCACCGGCGGGGACGACGCGATCGGCTCGATCACCCTGGCCACCGCCGACGGGGTGCTGCTGCGGGTGCTCCAGCAGGCCCGGCTCAACACCCGGGTCGAGCTGCTGGCCGGGCAGACCACCATCGACAACTACGAGCGGCGGTTCTCCCTCGGCGACGGGGTCTTCGAGATCGACCGGGACACCCGGGACAAGGTCTGCGCCGCCTACGAGGACTACCTGGACACCCGGCCGCCGTCGGCGGCGAAGCTGCGGCCGGTCGCCGCGCAGATCAAGGACGTGGTGCTGCGCAAGGGGGTGGGCATCGGGTCGGCCGGGCTGCCGTCGTACAACCTGCTGCTGGAGGGGCACACCCAGGCTCTGGAGAACGACGTCGTCCTCTACATGAAGCAGGCGCAGGTGCCGGCGGTGGCGCGGCACATCACCGACGAGACGGTGCGCGGCTACTTCCGGCACCAGGGGCACCGCACGGCCGAGTCCCAGCGGGCCCTGCAGGCGTACGCGGACCCGTGGCTGGGCTTCACCGAGCTGGACGGGGTCGGTCAGCTCGTCGCCGAGGTCTCCCCGTACGCGGCGGACCTCGACTGGGCCGACGTCAACGAGCCGGAGGAACTGGCCAACGTCCTCGGTCACCTGGGCCACGCGGTCGCCCGGATGCACTCGGTCGCCGACGACGAGTCCAGCCACGACCTGGTCGACTACTCCACCGAGGAGGCGATCGTGGCCGCGGTGGGTGACGACACCGACGGGTTCGTCGCGCACCTGGTCGAGTTCGCCCACCGGTACGGCGTCCGCACGCGGCAGGACCACCAGCTCTTCGTGGACGTGTTCCGCAACGGCCGGCTGCCCGGCATCTGAGCGGGGGCGTGCCGGCCGTCCGGCGCGGCCGGCCGGCGCCGCTCAGGAGGTGAAGTCCAGCATCACCTTGATGTCCTCACCGGTGTGCTCGTACGCCACGGCGAAGTCGGACATCGGCACCCGGCGGGTGATCAGCGAGTTGAGCCACGACTGGTCGGCCCGGGCCAACGCCTCGGCGGCCTGGTCCCAGTGCCGGCGGTTGGCGTTGACCGAGCCGAAGACGACGTTGTTCTCCAGCACCAGCTCCCGGTTCAGGGCGCCGGCGTCGAAGTCGATGGTGCGGCCGCCGCTGGAGACGCCGGTCAGGCACACGATGCCGTTCGGTCCGACCTTGCACATCGCGTCCAGCACCACCACGGGCGCGCCGGTGCACTCCACCAGCACGTCCGGGTTGAAGTCCAGCTCGTTCACGGGCGTCGTGTGGTACGTGGCGCCCAGCGCCCGGACCAGGTCCGGCTTCGGTCCCGTGGTGTTCCGGTCGAGCACGTGCACGGTCAGTCCGCGTTGGGTCCCGAGCAGCGCCGCCAGCAGGCCGATCGGTCCGGCGCCGGTGATCAGCACGGTCTGCGGGTTCCACTCGGCGCGGTTGCCGATCCGTTCGATGTGGTCCCACGCCTTGGCGACCACGCTGGCCGGCTCCAGGAGCATCCCCACCGGAGCGAGGACGGGGTCGAGCCCCACGGCGAACTTCGGCTGCACCCGCCACCGCTCCCGGGCGAAGCCGGGCAGCCCCTTGATGCCGTGCTCGGTGTACCGCCCGTTGCGGCACATGTCCCACTCGTCGACCGCGCAGTTGGGGCAGGGCACCGGGTCGGGGTGCCGCACCACGCCGGCCACCAGGTCGCCGGGTTCCAGGGAACCCGTCGGGTCCTCCAGCACCCGGCCCAGCGCCTCGTGCCCGATGACCAGCCGTTCCTGGCCCGGTGGGGCCTCGCCGTAGTGCCCGGCGATGATCTCCAGGTCGGTGCCGCAGATGCCCACCGCGAGCGCCTCGACCAGGATCGCTCCCTCCTCGGGGGCCGGCTCGGGCCAGTCGTCCAGGAGGCGCAGCGAGTCGGGGACCCCGGGAGCCACAGTCACAGCGCGCACGGCCCTCATCTTTCCCCGGGCGGCGGCGGTGCGCCTCCGGAATGCGGCAGAAGCCGCCGGGGCGGGCGGCCCGACGCGCCGCGTCGGCTCCGGTCATAGGATCAGCGGCATGACTCCGGAGGAGGTCGGCCAGCGGCTGGCCGCGCTGCTCGCGCCGGCCGAGGTCACCACGTCGGTCTCCGGCGGCCAGGAGCACGCCCGTGCCACGGTCGACGTGCCGCCGGCGAGCTGGCCCGACGCGCTGCGCGCGGCCCGCGACGACACCGAACTGGCCTGCGACTTCTTCGACTGGCTCTCCGCCGTCGACGAGCTCGCGGGCGGGTTCGACGTGGTCGCCCACCTGTGGTCCACCACCCGCCGGCACGGCCTCCTGCTGCGCACCCGGGTGCCCCGGGACGCGCCGGCGGTCCCCTCGGTGGTCCCCGTCTACCCGGGGGCGGCCTGGCACGAGCGCGAGACGCACGAGATGTTCGGCATCGACTTCGGGGGCCATGCCGATCTGAAGCCGCTGCTGCTGCCGCCGGAGTTCGAGGGGCACCCGCTGCGCAAGGAGTTCGTCCTCGCCTCCCGGGTCGCCAAGCCCTGGCCGGGTGCGAAGGAACCGGGCGAGTCGGAGGCCGGCGGGGGCCGCCGCCCGATCCGCCCGCCGGGCGTACCCGCCCCGGGCGAGTGGGGCACCACGCCCGCGCCCGCCGGGGCGGCCGGCGTCGGTGAGGGGCCGCGCGGCGGGGTGCCGGCCCGGCCGGCCCGGGAACGACCCGCGCGACCCGCGCCGGGCGCCCGCCCGGCGCGTACCCCTCGGCCCGACGGCCCGGCGCCCGCCGACCCGCGCGCGCCCGGCGCCGCCGCGGAGCCACCCGTCGAGGCCGGCGCTTCCCCGGCGCGGGGTGACCGGCCGGCCGGGACCGACACCGGTCCGCTGCCCGGCGCCACGGGTGGGCCCGGCGACGGTCCGGCGCGCTCGGGCCCGCCGGCCGACCGCCCGTCGCCGAGCGGACCGGCGGCGACCGAGCGGGCCGACGACGACGGAGGTACGACCTGATGCCGCTCTGGGTTGAGCTGCTGCTACGGGTGGGCGGGGTGGTGGTCGCCTTCCTCACCCTGCCGCTGCTCGTCGGTCAGGCCGAGCACAAGGTGATGGCCCACATGCAGGGGCGCCTCGGCCCGATGTACGCCGGCGCCTTCCACGGCTGGGCGCAGCTCGTCGCCGACGGCGTGAAGTTCGTGCAGAAGGAGGACGTGACGCCCCGCGAGGCGGACCGGCCGGTGTTCCGGCTCGCCCCGGTCGTCGCCCTGGTGCCGTACCTGCTGGTGCTGCTGGTCATCCCGCTCGGGCCGGGCGACCTGGTCGGGCAGCCGCTGGACATCGGGCTCTTCTTCGTCCTGGCCGTGGTCGGCGTCGGCGTGGTGGCGGTGCTGATGTCCGCGTGGGCGTCGGCCAACAAGTACAGCCTGCTCGGCGGGCTGCGCGGTGCCGCCCAGCTGCTCGGCTACGAGCTGCCGCTGGTGCTCGCCGCCGCGTCGGTGGCGATGGCGGCCGGCACGCTCAGCCTGCCCGGCATCGTCGAGGCGTGGCAGCCGTGGTGGCTGCTCTGGCAGGCCCCCGCCATGATCATCTTCTTCGTGGCCGGGCTCGCCGAGATCCGGCGGCCGCCCTTCGACATGCCGATCGCCGACTCGGAGCTGGTCTTCGGCTACCTGACCGAGTACACCGGGCTGCGGTTCGCGTTCTTCCTGCTCGCCGAGTACGTGGGGATCGTGGTGATCGCCGCGTTGACCACGGTGCTGTTCCTCGGCGGCTGGCAGGGCCCGTTCGCCGACGCGCAGCTCGGCTGGCTCTGGACGCTGCTGAAGGTCTTCGCCGTCAGCTTCGTCATCATCTGGCTCCGGGTGAGCTACCCGCGCCTGCGCGAGGACCAGCTCCAGCGCCTGTGCTGGCTGGTCCTGGTCCCCGCGTCCCTGGCCCAGCTGGTCCTGACGGCGGCGGTCCGCGTCGCCCTGTAAGGAAGGGCCCCCTGTTAACGCCTGCGGTAGGGAAAGGGTCCCTTCCCAACACCTCAGCGCAGCGGGGTGTGGGCGGGGTCGACGCGTTCCGTCACCGGCGGCGGGGGCGGGGGAGTGCCGTCGCCGAAGGGGCGACCGCCGAGTTCCTCGCGGTTGTGCGGCGTCAGCCAGTTCGACAGGTCGGGGCCGAGCGGGACCACACCGGTCGGGTTGATGTCGCGGTGCACCTCGTAGTAGTGCCGCTTGATCTCGTCGAAGTCGATCGTGTCGCCGAAGCCGGGCGTCTGGAACAGGTCCCGCGCGTACGCCCACAGCACCGGCATCTCGGTCAGCTTGCTCCGGTTGCACTTGAAGTGGCCGTGGTACACCGGGTCGAAGCGCGCCAGCGTCGTGAACAGCCGCACGTCCGCCTCGGTGATCGTGTCCCCCACCAGGTAGCGCTGCCCGGCCAGCCGGTCGCTCAGCCAGTCCAGCCGGTCGAACAGCCGTCGGTACGCCTTGTCGTACGCCTCCTGACTGCCGGCGAAGCCGCAGCGGTAGACGCCGTTGTTGACGTCGGCGAAGACCACCTTGTTGACCTCGTCGATCTCGTCCCGCAGCCGCTCCGGGTAGAGGGCGGGTGCCCCGTCACGGTGGTACGCCGTCCACTCCGTCGACAGGTCCAGGCTCATCTGCGCGTAGTCGTTGGTCACCACCTGCCCGGTCGGCACGTCGACCAGCGCCGGCACGGTGATGCCCCGGTCGTACCCGGGGAAGCGCTTGAAGTACGCGTCCGCCAGCCGTTCGATGCCGAGCACCGGGTCCCGCCCACCCGGGTCCAGGTCGAACGTCCAGCTCCGCTTGTCGTGCGTCGGGCCGGCCAGCGCCAGGGAGATGGCGTCCTCGAGGCCGAGCAGCCGCCGGACGATGACCAGCCGGTTGGCCCACGGGCAGGCGCGGCTGGCGGCCAGCCGGTACCGTCCCGGCTCCACCGGCCAGCCGTCGCGCCCGTCGGCGGTGATCCGGGTGGCGATGTAGCGCTGGTCCCGGGTGAACTCGCCGCCCGGCTCGACGTACTTCCCGCCGGTGCGCATGAGCACCTCTTCGTTGCTGGCCGCCGCCGTACCCTCGGTCACGCCGTCTCCTCCGATGTCCGCGAGTCCTCGTCCCATCATGGCCGCCGCCGGGCCGGCGGGCGCGCCGACCGCGCGGATCGCCCGCCCCGGATCACGGCACCGACCCCCGGGTGGTGGTCGCGCGCGCCGGGGGCACAGGGCAGGATGGTCGGCATGAGCGACCCCAGCGAGCGCACTGACGCCGGCGAGCGCGGCCTGCCCGGGGCGGGCCTGGTCAAGGGGCTCGCGGTCACGTTGAAGACGATGACCCGCCGCTCGACCACCCAGCAGTACCCGGATGTCGCCCCCGAGCTGCCGCCGCGTTCCCGCGGGGTGATCGCACTGCTCGAGGAGAACTGCACGGTCTGCATGCTCTGCGCGCGCGAGTGTCCGGACTGGTGCATCTACATCGACTCGCACAAGGAGGAGGTGTCGGTGCCCGGCGCCGCCCGCCCCCGCCAGCGCAACGTGCTCGACCGGTTCGACATCGACTTCTCGCTCTGCATGTACTGCGGCATCTGCGTCGAGGTCTGCCCGTTCGACGCGCTCTACTGGTCGCCGGAGTTCGAGTACGCCGAGTACGACATCAAGGATCTCCTGCACGACAAGGACCACCTCGGGCAGTGGATGGGCAGCGTGCCGCCGCCGCCCGCGCACGATCCGAACGGTGAGCCGGCCAAGGAGGAGAGCGCCGCCGCGCGCAAGGCCGCGGTCCCGGCGAGCCCCGCCGCCCGTCCGGCCGTCCCGGCGGTACGCCCCGAGCCCGGTCCCGCCGGAGACGCCACCGGCGACGGGGAAGGCGCCGCGTCGTGACCGCCGCGGACGTGCTGCTGCTCGCCCTGGGCGCGGTGGCGGTCGGCTCCGGTGTCCTGGTGGTCGCCACGAAACACCTGGTCCGAGCCGGCCTCTACCTGGTGGTCTGCCTCGGTGCGGTGGCCGGGATCTACCTGGTGCTCACCGCCGAGCTGGTGGCCTGGGTGCAGGTGCTGATCTACGTCGGTGCCGTGGTGGTGCTGCTGCTGTTCGCGGTGATGCTGACCCGCGCCCCGATCGGCGCCTCCGACGACCTGGACCGCCCGGGCTGGCCGGCCGCCCTGATCGGCGGCGGCACCGGGCTCGGGCTCGCCGCGCTGCTGGTCGACGCGTACCGGTGGTCGTCGGTGGAGCTGCCCGCGCCGGGCACCGCGGGCCGCATCGGCGACCAGATCTTCCGCAGCTGGGTGCTGCCGTTCGAGGTGCTGTCGGTGCTGCTGCTCGCGGCCCTGGTGGGGGCGATCATCCTGTCCCGGCCGGACATCGGCCGCCCGCCGGGCGACCGGGCCGCCGGCAGCGGCCGCTCCGGCGTCCCGTCCGGCCGCACCGACGCCGCACCGGCCGTCGGGGACGGGCGGTCGCGATGAGGCCGGTCATCCCGTACGTCACCGCCGCGCTGCTGTTCGGTCTCGGCGTGTACGGCGTGCTCCGCCGCCGCAACGCGGTCCTGGTGCTGATGGCGGTCGAGCTGATGCTCAACGCGGTGAACCTGGTCCTGGTCACCGCCGACACCACGGTCCGGTCGGAGCTGCCGCACGGCGGTCAGGTCTTCGCGCTGTTCGTGATCGTGCTGGCCGCCGCCGAGGTGGGCGTCGGGCTGGCCATCGTGCTCCAGCTGTACCGGCTGCGGGCCAGCGTCGCCGTGGACGAGGTGCCGCTGACCGAGCCGCCGGCCCCGGCCGGCGCCGGCCGGATCGGGGCGCAGCGGTGAGCACACCCGTCCTGCTCGGCGCGCTGCTGCCCGCCGTACCCCTGGTGGCCGGCCTGCTCGGCCTGCTTCTCCCACCCGCGCCGCGTCGCGTGGCGGCCGGTGAGGCGCCGGCGCGGCGGGTCGCCGTCGCGCTCGGCGTGGCCGGCGCCGCGACCTCCCTGCTGCTGGCGCTGGCGCTGCTGGCCACCCTCGACCGGCAGACCGAGGCCTCCTGGACCTGGGTCGACCTCGGCGGGCTGACCGTCTCCCTGGGCGTCCGGCTCGACGGGGCGGTGGCGCTGGTGGCGGTCGCGGTCGCCGCCGTGGCCCTCGCGGTGCAGGTCTACTCGATCGGCTACCTCAAGCGCGGCCCGCACGACGACGTCGACGTCGACCACCGCTACCCGCCGTACGCGGCGCAGGTCAGCCTCTTCACCGCCGCGATGCTGCTGGTGGTGGTCTCCGGCGACCTGATCCTGCTGCTGGTGGGCTGGGAGGTGATGGGCATCTGCTCGTACCTGCTGATCGCCCACGACCGCCGGCTGCCGGAGGCGCCCGCCGCCGCGATGAAGGCGTTCCTGGTCACCCGGGTGGGTGACGTCGGCTTTCTGCTCGGCATCGCGCTGCTCGGCGTCTCCGCCGGCAGCTTCCGGATCGCCGACGTGCTCAACCACGACCACCCCACCGGGACGCTCACCGCCGCCTGCCTGCTCCTGCTCGCCGGGGTGGCCGGCAAGAGCGCCCAGTTCCCGCTGCACACCTGGTTGCCGGACGCGATGGCCGGCCCCACCCCGATCTCCGCGCTGATCCACGCCGCGACGATGGTGGCGGCCGGCGTGTACGTGGTCGCCCGCCTGTACCCGCTCTTCGCGCAGGCGCCGGTCACGCTGGCCGTTCTCGGCGTCCTGGCCTCGGTGACCCTCCTGCTCGGCGCGCTCGCCGCCACCGCGCAGGACGACCTGAAACGCGTGCTCGCCTGGTCGACGGTCTCCCAGATCGGCTACATGACCGGCGCCCTCGCGGTCGGCGCGCCCGAGGCGGCGCTGTTCCACCTGCTCACCCACGCCGCCTTCAAGGCGCTGCTCTTCCTCGCCGCCGGCGCCGTGATCCACGCGGTCGGCACCACCCTGATGTCCCGGATGGGCGGCCTCCGGCGCACGATGCCGGTGACCTTCTGGTGCACGGTGATCGGCCTGGGCGCGCTGGCCGGGCTGCCGCCGCTCGCCGGTTTCTTCAGCAAGGACGGCGTCCTGTACGCGGCGGAGCAGGCCGCCCTGCACGGCGCCGGCCCGACCGCCGCCTGGGTCGGCTGGCTGGTCTGGCTCGCCGGGCTGGTCGGCGTCGCGGTCACCGCCTGGTACGCCACGCGGCTCCTGCTGCGCACGTTCCTCGGCGAGGCCCGCACCCCGCTGGTCGAGCCGCACGACCCGCCCGCGGTGATGCGCTGGCCGGTGCTGCTGCTCGCCGTCCCGGCCGCCCTGCTCGGCCTGGCCGGGTTCGCCGGGGCGTTCGCCGAGCGGCTCCGGCCGGTGCCGCCGGCCACCCGGGAGCCGTCCGACCTGCTGCCGGCCGAGCCGCTGGTTCATTTCAGCCCGGCGGTGCTGCTTCCGCTCGCCCTGCTGGTGCTCGGTGCGGGGCTCGCCTGGGCGCGCTGGCGGCGGAACCCGGCCGGCGACCCGGCCGCCACGCTGGGTCCGCTCCGGCCGCTGTTCGCCCGCGCGTTCCGGCTCGACGACGTCCAGCACACCCTCGTCGTACGGCCGGCGACCGCGCTCGCCGTGGCCACGCGTACCGCCGACGAGGTGGTGGTGGACGGCGCGGTCACCGGCAGCGGCCGGGCCGTGCTCGGCCTCGGCGGCGGGCTGGCCGCGCTGCACCGGGCCGCGCTGCCGCGGGCCGCCGCCGGCGTGCTCGCCGGCGCGCTGCTGATCGGGCTGGCCGCCGCCCTGATCGGAGGCGTGGCGTGAGCGCGAGGAGTGAGCCGGGGTTGCGAGCCCCGCAGTCGCGAACTGAGGTGGCACCGTGAGCGCGAGGAGTGAGCCGGGGTTGCGAGCCCCGCAGTCGCGGACGAAGGTGGCGCGGTGATCCTCGGTGAGTTCCTGCTGGTCGCGGTGCTGGCGGTGCCGGCGCTCGGCGCGGCCGCGGTGGCGGCGATCCCGCACGACCGGGCGGCCCGGGTGGTCGGCGTGGTGGCCGCCGCGCTGACCCTGCTCGTGGCGGTGCCGCTGCCCGTCGGCCGCGAACGCGGCTGGTTCGCCTACGCGCCGCTGCCGCCCTCGCCGGAGGCCGCGGTGGCCATCCACCCGTGGCACCAGGTCGACGCGCCCTGGGTGCCCGGCCTGGACCTGCGCTTTCACCTCGGCGTCGACGGGATCTCCTGGCCACTGGTGGTGCTGACCGCGCTGCTCACCCTGCTCTGCTGCTACTACACCCTCTGGAAGGTGCCGGAGGGCGGCAGCGGCCGGGCCCTGGTCGCGCTGCTGCTGGTGATCGAGGTCGGCATCCTCGGCACCTTCCTCGCCTTCGACCTGGTGCTGTTCTTCGTCTTCTTCGAGGTCGTCCTCCTGCCCATGTACGCGGTCATCGCCGGCTGGGGCGGGCCGGACCGGCGGCGGGCGGCGCGGAAGTTCGCCCTCTACACCCTGTTCGGTTCGGTACTGCTGCTGGTCGGCGTCTTCGTGGTGGTCGCCGCCACCGGCACGGCGGACCTCCTGGCGCTCACCGGCAGCGCCGGGATGTCCCGGGGCACGCAGCTCGCCGCGTTCACGCTGCTGGCGCTCGCCTTCGCGGTGAAGAGTCCGCTGTGGCCGCTGCACTCCTGGCTGCCCGACGCGCACACCCAGGCACCCACCGTCGGCAGCGTCATCCTCGCCGGGGTCCTGCTGAAGATGGGCACGTACGGGCTGATCCGCATCGCGGTCGGTGTCGCGCCCGAGGGCGCCCGCTGGGCCGCGCCGGTGCTCGGGGTGCTCGCCGTCGCGGCGATCCTGGTCGGCGGGCTGGTCTGCCTGGCGCAGACCGAGCTGAAGCGGCTGATCGCGTACTCCAGCGTCGGGCACATGGGCTTCGTGCTGCTCGGGATCGCCACGCTCACCGCCACCGGTCTCCAGGCGGCCCTGATCGGCAACGTCGCGCACGGCGTGATCACCGGCCTGTTGTTCTTCCTGGCCGGTGCCGTCAAGGACCGTACGCACACCGGCGATCTGGGCGACCTGTCCGGGCTGCGGGAGACCGCTCCCCGGCTGGCCGGGCTGCTCGGCTTCGCCGCCGTCGCCTCGCTCGGGCTGCCCGGGCTCGCCGGCTTCTGGGGGGAGGCGTTCGCCGTGGTGGCCGCGGTGCAGGTCGGTGGGGCGCTGTGGACCACGCTCGCCGCTCTCGCGGCGGTCGGCGGGGCGCTCACCGCCGCGTACTTCCTCCGGTTGCTGCGTCAGGTCACCCACGGGCGGCCCAGTCCCGCCGTCGCGCGGCTCACCCCGGGCCTGGCCGGCGCGGAGCTGGCCGCCTGGGCGCCGCTGGTGCTGCTCGCGCTCGCCGTCGGCCTCGCCCCGACGCTGGTGCTCGGCGTCGCCGAGGCCCCGGTCACCGCCCTGTTGGAGGTCCTTCCGTGAGCGCGAGGAGTGAGCTCGCGAGCCCCGCGGTGGCGAACATCGCGGAGACCGTGAGCGTGGTGCAGAGCGTCGACAACGTGGCGCTGCTCCCGGCGTACCTGGCCGCCGGCACCGCCGTGCTGGTGCTGCTCGCCGACCTGCTGGTCGCCCGCACGCGGGTCACCGTGGCGGCCGCCGCGCTGGGCGCCACCGCCACGGTGGTCGGTGCCGTGCTCGTCGGGTCCGGTGGTGAGCGCCGCACGTTCTGCGTGGGCTCCGACTGCTCGTACGTCTTCGGCGGCCGGGCCGCCCTGGTCGCCGTGGTCGTCGCGCTGCTCACCCTCGGGGTGCTCGGCTTGTCCGGGCCGCTGCTGCGGGCCGGGACGTCGCCGGCCGGGGAGTACTGTTTCCTGCTCGCCGCGTCGATGACCGGGGGCGTGGTGCTCGGGGCGGCGGGTGACCTGATCACCCTGGTCGTGGCCCTGGAGACCCTGACCCTGCCGCTGTACGTCCTGGTCGGGCTGCGGTGGGGGAGCCTGGCCAGCATCGAGGCGGCGGTGACGTTCTTCGTGGTGAGCGTGGTGGCGACCACGCTCACGCTGCTCGGCGCGGCCCTGCTCTACGCGGCCACCGGGGCGCTGCACCTCGGGCGGCTCGGGGCGCTGTTCGCGGAGCGGCCGGAGCTGCTGGACCTGCCGCTGACCACCGCCGCCGTCGCCCTGGTCGTGCTGGGGCTGGCGTTCAAGGTGGCGGCGGTGCCGTTCCACGCCTGGGCGCCCGCCACGTACGACGGCGCGCCGCTGCCGGTGGCCGCGTACCTGTCGACGGCCTCGAAGCTCGGCGGGGTGGTGGCCCTGCTGGCCGTGGTGCAGCGCGCGCTGCCGGCGGAGGTCACCGGCCCGGTGCTCGCCCTGCTCGCGGTGCTCACGATGACCGTGGGCAACCTGGTGGCGCTGCGTCAGCGGCGCACCGTCCGGCTGCTCGCCTGGTCGTCGGTGGCCCAGGCCGGTTACGTCCTCGCCCCGCTCGGCGCGCTGGCCCTGGCCGCGGGCCGCACCGACGACGCCCGGGCCGTCGCGTACGCGGCCGCCGTCGCGTACGCCGTCTTCTTCGTGGTCCTGGAGCTGGGGGCCTTCGCGGCCGTCGTGGCGCTGCGCCCGTCCGGCGCGGACGGCGGCACGCTCGACGACCTGCGTGGCGCGGCCCGCCGGCGGCCCTGGCCGGCGGTGGCGCTCGCGCTGGCGCTGGTCGGCCTCGCCGGGCTGCCGCCGGGGCTGGCGGGGCTGTTCGCGAAGGTGACCGTGGTCCGGTCGCTGCTCGACGGCGGCGCCGGCTGGCTCGCCCTGGTGGTGGCGGTCAACGCGGTGATCGGTCTCGCCTACTACCTGAAGGTTGCCGCCGCGCTCTGGGCCGAGCCGGTGCCCGTCGCCGGTCCGTCGGCCGGGTCGGCGCCCGGCGAGCGGGTGACGCCCGACCCCTCGCCGGCCGATTCGGCACCGGCCGGGCGGGCCTGGGCGGTGGCGGCGGTGCTGGCGGTAGCGACGGCGGCGGCCCTGGTGCTCGGCGTCGCGCCGCAGCTCGTCCTCGACCTCGCCGCCCGCTGACCCGGCGCGGCCGGCGGCCGCACCGGGCGCGCTCCCAGCCATTTCACAGCCATACGACGGATGGTTGACGGGTACCGGTGGTGTTGAACCGGTCAGCGGATCCCCTCGATCCGCGCACCGAAGGAGTGATCGTGCACCACAACCGTCTGAAGACCGCCGCGCTGCTCGGCCTGCTCACCGCGTTGATCCTGGCGGTGGGCTACTGGTTCGGCGGCAGTGGCGGCCTGGTCATCGCCGTCGTCCTCTCGCTGGTGATGAACGGCGTCAGCTACTTCTTCTCCGACAAGCTCGCGCTGCGCGCGATGCGGGCGCAACCGGTCAGCGAGGCACAGTTCCCCGAGCTGTACCGGATGGTGCGGGAACTGGCCACCGAGGCCCGGCAGCCGATGCCGCGCCTGTACATGAGCCCGACGTCCCAGCCCAACGCGTTCGCGACCGGTCGTAACCCGCAGAACGCCGCTGTCTGCGTCACGCAGGGGATCGTCGAGATCCTCGACTACCGCGAGCTGCGCGGTGTGATCGGGCACGAACTGTCGCACGTCTACAACCGCGACATCCTCATCTCCAGCGTGGCGGCCGGCCTGGCCGGCATCATCACCGCGCTGGCGAACCTGGCGTTCTTCATCCCCCTCGGCGGCGGGGACGACGAGGACGCCCCGAACCCGGCGGTCCTGCTGCTGACCATCATCCTGGGCCCGATCGCGGCCACGCTGATCCAGCTCGCGATCAGCCGCAGCCGGGAGTTCCAGGCGGACGCCTCCGGCGCCCAGCTCACCCGGGACCCCCTGGCGCTGGCCAGCGCCCTCAAGAAGATCCACCGGGGGACGCAGCTGCGACCGCTGCCGCCGCAGGGTCAGCTCACCAGCACCGCCCACCTGATGATCGACAACCCGTTCAAGGGCGGGGGTGTGGCGGCGCTCTTCTCCACCCACCCCCGGATGGAGGAGCGGGTCGCCCGGCTGGAGCGGATGGCCGCCAGTTCGGGCCCGGTCCAGTACCGCTGATCCACCGACATTCCGCACCCCGCGTCCGCACCGGGCGCGGGGTGCGGCCGGGTCCGGGGTAGGCGATAACACGTTTCTCGTCAGGCTCGCCGGCGTTAGGGTCGAGACGGCTCCCACTCATTACATTCCGGAGGTCGACCGTGGCCGCACTGCGCCAGTACCTGGGCGTCTGGCGGATCCCCGGTGCGCCGATGCTGCTGGTCACCGGCATCCTCGGTCGGCTCGGGATCGGCATGACGCCGCTGGCGCTGCTGCTCGTCGTCGAGCAGGTCACCGGCCGCTACTCCCTCGCCGCCGTCGCCGGCGGCATCTACGCCCTGTCCGGTGCCGCGCTCAGTCCGGTCGCCGGGCGGATCGCCGACCGGGTCGGCCCGGGCCCGGTGCTGCTCGGTACCGCCGTCGCCCACCCGCTGGCCCTGCTCGCGCTGCTCTGGGCGGCCCGCACCGAGTCGGTCGGCCTCGCCGTCGTCTTCGTCGCCGCCGGCCTGGCGGGCGCCACCTACCCCCCGTTGACGGCCGCGATCCGGGGCGCCTGGAACGACCTGACCGCACCGGCCACCGGCCGGTGGCACCTGCGCAACACCGCCCTGGCGGCCGAGACCACCCTGTTCGAGCTGGTCTTCGTGCTCGGCCCGCTGCTGGTCGCCGGGTTCGTGCTGCTCGCCGACGCCGGCGCCGCCCTGATCGGCGCTGCCGTGGTGACCTTCGCCGGCACCACCGCCGTGGCACTCGGCCGGGTCATGCGCGGCTGGCGGCCGCACCCGAGCGAGCACCGCACCAGAGGGCTCGGCCCGCTGCGCGTCGCCGGCTTCCCCGCCCTGCTGGTCTGCGTGGCGAGCCTCGGCATCGCCTTCGGCGCGGCGGGCGTCATCGTGCCGGCCTTCGCCACCGACTACACCGCCGACGACCCGGACAGCCTCGCCGGCCTCCTCCTGGCCGTCTGGGGCATCGGCAGCGCCCTCGGCGGCCTGTGGTTCGGCACGCGCCGCCCGGCGAGCGCCATGAGCCGGCAGTTCGCCCTGCTCCTCGCGGCCGTCGCGGCCAGCTTCGCCGTGTTCGCGGTGATGCCCACCCCGGCCGCGCTGGGCACCGCCCTGGTGATCGGCGGGGCCACCATCGCGCCCGCGCTCACCCTGGAGAACACCCTGGTCGGGCGGATCTCGCCGACCAGCATGCTGAACGAGGCGTACACCTGGGTGGTGACCATGTCGGTCGGCGCGAGCGCGGCCGGTGGCGCGGTCGCCGGCCTGATCGTCGACCACGCCGGCGGCGTGCCCTGGGCGTTCCTGTTCGCGGGGGCGGCCGTCGCCGTCGGGGCCGTGGTCGCGGGCCTGCCCGCCGGCCCCGTCGCCCGCGCGGAGGCCGACGCGGTACGCACCGAGCAGCCCGTCCCCGCGTGACCCGCGCCGGTACGGGTACACCATCCGGATGTTCGTCTTCTTCTCGAACCGGATCGGCTGCCTGGGCTCGCTGCTCATCAGCGCGGTCCTCACGGTGATCCTGCTGCTCGTCTTCGCCACCTGAGCGGTCAGTCCTGGATGACCTCCGGCTCGGTGCACTCGTCGAACATCACGACCGCAACGGAGAGAACCGGGTCCGTGCAAACCAAGCGGTACACCTCGCGTGGGCCGAAATCGTCCTCTCGCGTGTCGACGACGACAGTGACATGCTCGTCCCCGCCCGTCGTGTACGACTTGCGGATGGGGTCGCCTTCGGTGGTGGGACGGGTCTCGGCGAGCCTTGCCGGCCGCCCGTCCAGGACGGCCTCGCGTAGACAGTTGAGGGCGGACACCGGTAGGTGCTCACCCTGGCCGAGGTCGAACGTGCCGCAGTCCACTGCCACCGCCGGTGTCGCGGGAGGCGTTGTGGCGGGCACCCCGGGGGACCGGTCCGGCCGGAGTCCGGCGACGAGGGTCGTCCCCAGCGCGGCCACCGCCAAACCCACGCCGGCGGCGGCCCGTCGGCGGGCACGGCGGGCGTGTCCCCGAGCGACCGCGTTAGCGGTCAACGACGCCACGTCCACCTCCCCCGTGGCGCGCTCCCGCAGGGTCTCGCTGATGCGCTGTTCGATGTCGGTCATGGCCGGCTCCTCGGGATCTGGAGGGCGTCGAAGCGGGCGCGGAGGCTGGCGATTCCTCGCATGGCGTGGGTGCGTACGGTCACCGGCGAGCAGTCGAGGATGTCGGCGATCCGGGTGTCGTCCAGGTCCTCGTAGTACCGCAGCACCAGCACAGCCCGCTGGCGGTCGGGCAGCGCCACGATCAGTCGCCAGATCTCGTCCCGGGCGGCGGTGTCGCCACCGATGTCCTCCCGCCGAGCCGTCTCGGTGACAGCGGCGACGCTGACCTCGTGGCTGGCCCGGCGGCGCCACCAGCTGATGTTCGCATTGACCAGCATTCGGCGGATGTAGACGTCCGGATCGTCGACACGGTTTATCCGACGCCAGCGGGCCCACGCCCTGGCCAGCACCTCCTGAACCAGGTCTTCAGCCCGGTGCGGGTCGCCGGTCAGCAACCGGGCCAGTCGGACCAGCGCAGACCCGCGGCTGGCCACGTACTCCTCGAACGTCACACCCATAGGACGCCGTGACGGCCGGCCGTGTTGACAGGTGCGGGTGGAAATGTGAGCGCACCCCCGCCCGGCCCGATTAGCATCGACCGCCGGTACGGCGGCGGAGGCGGTGCGCGGTGGAACTGATGGCGTTCGGATCGCCGCATGCGGCGAGCGTGGCCGGCTGGGCCCGGTCGGCCGAGGAGACACGGCGCTGGTGCTCCCGGGACGAGGTGACACCCGAGGTGGTCGCCGGCTGGTCCGCCGCCCCCGACGTGGTCGCGTACGTCGCCGTCGTCGACGGTGAGCCGGTCGCGTACGGCGAGCTGTGGCTCGACGACGAGGAGGCCGAGGTCGAGTTGGCGCGCCTGATCGTCGCGCCCGCGTACCGCGGTCGGGGGCTCGGCCGGGAACTGGTCGGCCGCCTGACCGCGGCGGCCCTCCGCCACCACCCGGCCGTGTTCATGAGGGTGCACCCGGACAACGAGCCGGCGCTGCGCTGCTACGCCGGCGCGGGGTTCGTGCCGGTGCCCGCCGAGCAGGCCGCGGAGTGGAACGCCGGGCAGCCGGTCCCGTACGTCTGGCTCCGCCACGCGGACGGCGCCTGACCGCTCAGCCGGCTCCGGTCATCTCCGGCCCCGCACCGACGCCACCCGGCAACCGTGCGAGCGCGGCTGCCGGTCCGATGACGTAGCGCAGGGCGATCGCTCGGTATGGCGCCCATTGCAGGCTGGGGGCGCGGGACCATTGCCGTGCCGTCCGGGCGCCGGGCCGTAGGGGGCGCTGTGCCGTCCGCGGCTCGCGTGAGGTCGGACAGGTGCGCCCCCCGGGGTGGGGGGTGGGTGTCGTCGTCCTCGGCGGGCTGCTCCCCGAGTGGCGGCAACTCCACACCCGGCCTGGGTAATGCGGGAAGGGGTAGTCGCAGCCGGATCCTGGATCGAAAAGGACAAACCTCATGCGTGGTGAGCGCTGACCCGTGCGGCGAGGTCAGGCCCACTGAGCTCGGGGCGTCGGCGGCTGGATCCGGGCTGCGATCATGGTCATGTGCTGTCCTGGACCCGGCCGTACGACGATCGGATGCGTCTCTTCACCGGCACACTCGCGGTGCTCGGTACGGTGCTCTTCGCGTTCATCGCCTTCGGGATGGCCGCCCGCTGGCGGCAGGTTCCGTCGGATGTGGCGTTGGCCTTCACCGGATTTGCGGCGGTATGGCTCACCTTCGCATGGCGGCTTCACCGCACCGCCCTCGTGGTGAGCCGATCGGGGGTTCGGGTGCGCTGGCTGTGGCGAACGCGCACCGTCCCGTGGGAGCAGATTCGAGGGTTCCACAGCGGTCCCGATTGGCTGGTTCCGGAACGGCTCTGGCTGCGGCTCCGCGACGGAACCAAGGTTCGGACGCCGGTTCGGAGACGCCGCACCACCGTCTACCGCCTTCGCGACGGCGGCACGGCTCTCGCGTCTGAACGCTACGAAGAGCTGTTTGCCGATCTCGAAAGATGGAAAGCGGAGGTTGCTCGTCAAGCCCACCCGGCAGTCGGTCGCGCTGGCCGTCACCAGGCCGGCAGAGGCCCGTCGTGACGACCAACAACGACCACAGCTGACGACATCTGCTCAGGTGGCCAGGCGTGTTCGACCAGACCACCAGGCTGGCGAAGTGTCCTTACCGGTAGTTGGTGAACTGGAGCGCAACTCCGAAGTCCTCGCCCTTCAGCATGGCGATGACCGCCTGCAGGTCGTCCTTCTTCTTTCCGGTGACCCGGAGCTGGTCACCCTGGATCTGCGCCTGCACGCCCTTCGGGCCCTCGTCGCGGATCTTCTTGCTGATCGCCTTGGCCTTGTCCGAGTCGATGCCCTGGATGACCTTCGCGTCGATCTTGAAGACCTTGCCCGACGGCCGCGGGTCGCCGGCGTCCAGTGACTTGAGCGAGATGTTCCGCTTGACCAGCTTCTCCTTGAAGACGTCGAGCGCCGCCCGCACGCGCTCCTCGGTCTCCGCCTGGAGACTGACCGCCTCCTCACCCGACCAGGAGATCTCGGCGCCGGTGCCCCGGAAGTCGAACCGCGTCGCGAGCTCCTTCTCGGCCTGCCGGAGGGCGTTGTCGACCTCCTGGCGGTCGACCTTGCTCACGATGTCGAACGACGGGTTGGCTGCCATGCTGATGCTCCTGTTGTCCGGGCGGTCTGTCCTGTTCCGTGTACCACTGACCAGCGGTACGACCCCTGACGGTACCCGGTTGCACCAGCGCCGGGGGGAGCCGCTATCCTTGCTTCCGCTGCCGCGTCACGACGCGGCGGGTGCCCTGGCGGGTTGCCCGAGCGGCCAATGGGAGCGGACTGTAAATCCGTCGCGAAAGCTACAGAGGTTCGAATCCTCTACCCGCCACCAGGGAACGGCAAGGCCCTTGACCTGCGGAAACGTAGGTCAGGGGCCTTCGTCGTCTCCCGTCGCAGTTGACCGCCCCTACCCCTGATCGACTGACAGGTCGGGCACGCAACGGGCACGGCCTGGAGGTCATCTTGGCGAAGTGGTGGGAACTGGCAATCCCAGTCGCCGGTACCCTGCTGGGCGCGGCCGTTGGCTCTGGTTCGCAGCTACTCCTGCGGAGGCGGCAGGAGCGGCACGAGCGAGCGATGCGCTTCGTGGATGAGAAGCTACGGGTATACAGCCGGGTTCTGACCTTGCAGGGGGAACTCGCCGCCGTGGAGCTCACCGCTACTGCTGCCATCAAAGCGGCTGAGCAGTACGACGACGTGGACGTCGCAGGGCTTCAAGATCCCGACGAACGCCGCGCTGCCCAAGCAGCGTTCGACAGGGCTGCGCGGGAATCACGCGAGGCGTATGAGCTGTCGGCGGAGTTAGTCCGGCTGGTCGACGCACTCCGAATCTGGGCGCCTCGGCCGGTCACAGAGGCGGCTGCGGCGTTGCGCAAGGCTCACCTGGAATCGTCACAGGCCGAGGTAGGGCGTGCGAGTGAGTTGCTGGTGAAGGCGATTCGCAATGACTTGATGATTGGCGACTGACACCTGAGCGGATCTCCTCGTCGGGCAGTCGTAGACCGTCCAGCCTCCCCTGGCGGGGACAAGGTGGAGCGTCCGGCTGGACGAACGACCTTGGCCCCGTCAGGTGAGGCTGGTAGCCCTTGTGGTGCCCGGCGAGGGGATCCGCGGCTGATCTCTGAGGAGGGCCGGGGTTCGGGGCGGAGCCCCCGAGGTCTTCTTGGTCCTGATCGCTCGCCAGTGTGGCCGGCCGGCCCGGCCGATGCCGGCCGAAGGTCGCCAGCAGGCCGGGGCCGGGCACACCTACCTGGCAATGGTGTCCGGCAGCCGGCCGGCAGCCGGCTGTCGTACTCCGCTTGATGCGTTACATCGGGGCTTCACTTGATGCGTGACACGATGCCCTGGCTCGTTGGCTACCCACTGTCGCGAAGCGGCCGGAGAGGCCCGGCGCATCCGCTTCTGGCGATGTGGGCGCGCCGGCCCCGTTGGTCAACGCAGCAAAGGCGACGTGATTTCAGTGCGATGGTCGGCACTGGCGGTGGCTGGAGGATGAAATGTGATAGTTGCGTCCTCAGCGGCGGTCGCGGCGTTGTTCATCGATACAGGTCGTCAGGAGCCTGAGGATCGTGACGAGGAGAGGCGAATGCTGGGCGCCTTCGGGTACAGCGGCGAAGATTTGTCGTTGCGGCCTTGGCTCGCTGAGTGCACGGATGGTGACCGCGGCCGGCAGGTCCCGCTGGGCGAGCCTGGGGATCAGCGCTACGCCGTGCCCGTGCGCGACCAGCTGAGCGAGTGCCTGCCAGTCATTCGTCCGGTGCGCGACGTTCGGGGTGAACCCCGCCGCCGCGCAGGCCGTGGTGGTGATGGCGCCGCAGCAGCCTTCTCCGTTACCGGTGATCCAGACGTCCTCTTCGACGTCCTTCAGCGTCAGCGTTTCCGCTGCGCACATGGGGTGGTTCCGCGGGAGCGCGAGGTCGAGTTCGTCTGGGCCGAGGTCGATGCGGTGGTAGCGCGGGTCGCCCGCGGCCGGAGAACCGGTGAAGTTGACGGCGAGCGCGACGTCGTAGCGCCCCGCGTCGAGCCCGTCGAACAGCGCCGGCGGTTCGGCTTCGCACAACAGGATTCTGACGTTGGGAATCTCGTGGCGGGCGCGGTCGAGGAGGAATGGGAGAAGTCCGGTGATTGCGGTGGAGAACGCGCCGATCGTGATGGTGCCGCGATCGCTGTCGTTCCACGAATCGAGTTCGTGGCGTGCACGCTCGATCGCAGCGAAGACGGTGTCGGCGTGAGCGAGTAGCGCTTGCCCCCGCGGGGTGAGTACCACCCGCCGGCCGACGGGTTGGAGTACGTCGAAGCCGACGTCTCGGGCGATCCTGGCGACCTGCTGGGACACCGCGGACGGGGTGAGGTGCAGTGCTTCGGCGGTGGCGGCGATGCTTCCGCGTTCCCGGAACTCTCGTAGTACGCGAAGTCGCCGCAGGTCATCCATGAAGTTGACGCTTAACGGTTTCATTCGCAGAGTTTAGCTTGACGTTACGCGTAATGCTGTCGAGGCTAGATTCATGCAATCTTGGGCAGGCGAGCGACCTGCGATCCGCCTCGGTATCTTAGGACTGGGTGCGATGGGCACCGAAATAATGGCCTCGGCGGTCACGCTTCCCGATTTCGCAGTTGTGTGCGCGTACGACGTTAGCCCTGCCGCCGTTGACCGTGCGCGGACGAGGCACCCGGACGTTTCGTTTGCCGCCAGCGCACAGGAGGTTGTGGAGTCTTCGAGCGTCGATGCCGTCTACATCGCCACTCCGCCAATGTTCCATACGGAGGCGGCGATCGCTGCGATGCGGGCCGGTAAGGCTGTCTTCTGCGAGAAGCCGCTGGCGATCAGCTTGGCCGATGGGCGGCGGATGGTCGCGGCGGCAGCCGAGTGGGGGGTCGCCGCAGCGGTGAACTTCGCGCTGTCGGACCGCAATGCCGTACTGCACCTTGAGCGGAGCCTGGCAGAGGGCGAGGTCGGCGAGGTCAGAGGGATCGAGGTTCGGTTATCCTTTCCGCGGTGGCCGCGGGACTTCCAGGCGGACGCGGCATGGCTCGCCGGCCGGGATCAGGGTGGGTTGGTTCGCGAGGTCTTGTCGCACTTCGTGTACCTGACCGATCGCCTGTTGGGCCCGCTCGATCCGGTCGAGGTCGGTGTCGACTTTCCGCTCGCCGATCCGCACGCGAGCGAGGTCGCCGCGCGTGGGTTCCTGCGTGCGGGCGGCGTGCCCGTTTATGTGTCGGCCTTCTCCGGCGTCGCCGGGCCCGAACTATACGAATGGATCCTATGGGGAACGCGTCGCTCGTACCTGCTCCGCAACTGGGGCGAGCTGCTCGCGTCCGAAGGTGGCGAATGGAAAACGGTGCATCTGACGCAACCACGGGGATCCGAGACGACCCGGCTTTCGCTGTTCGCCGACGCCGTTCGGGGTGGAAACCCGCGTTACCTTGCGGACTTCGCCACAGCCCTGAGGGTGCAAGAGGTAGTTGAAGCCTTCCATCACACCAACGTCGTGAGGCAGCGGTGCGAGCCGTCGAGGTGACCCGCTATGGCGAGCCGAGCGTGCTCACCCTGACGGAGCGTGAGCCGGATCCTCTGCCGGCCGGGCACGTTCGGGTGCACGTGGCCGCTGTCGGAGTCAACTTCATCGACGTGTACCAGCGCACCGGCGCCTATCCACGGCCACTGCCGTTCGTGTTGGGGGGTGAGGGCGCGGGGCGGGTCGTCGAGATCGGGCCCCAGGTCACCGGCTTCGAGATCGGCCAGCGGGTGGCATGGCAGGGTGTTCCCGGCTCCTACGCCGAGCAGGTGGTCGCGCCGGTGTGGCAGCTGATTCCGGTGCCAGACGGCGTGAGCGACGAGCAGGCCGCCGCCCTCCCGATGCAGGGGCTGACCGCGCACTACCTCGCGACCACTTCCTACCGGATCCAGCCGGGCGATCACGTCGTCATCCACGCCGGCGCGGGTGGCGTCGGGCTGTTGCTGACGCAGCTTGCGAAGCTGTTGGGCGCCAAGGTCTATACCACGGTGTCCACGAAGGAAAAAGCGGAGCTGTCCTTGGCCGCGGGCGCTGACGAGGTTGTCGGGTACGCCGACTTCGATCAGGTTGTGCGTCGCGGCACGAGCGGACTTGGTGCCGCCGCGGCCTATGACGGTGTCGGGCGGGCCACCTTCGAGAAGTCCCTCAGCGTGCTTGCCGTTCGCGGGTCGCTGGTGCTCTTCGGCCAGTCCAGCGGGCCGGTCCCGCCATTCGACCTGGCCCGGCTCGGTCAGTCGGGATCGCTGACCGTCACCAGACCGACATTGCGGGACTTCGTCGCTACGCCAGCCGAGTTACTCAGACGGTCGTCCGAGTTGTGGAGATGGTTGAGTGACGGGCGGCTTGAGGTGCATATCGGCCGCACGTTCCGTTTGACCGAGGCGTCGCTGGCGCACGAGGAGCTGCAAGCGCGCCGTACAACGGGGAAGGTCTTGCTGCTCCCGTGACTGATCGGTTTTTGAAGTCGCGCCGCGCGATGTAGGTCAGCGCGTCAGCCAAAGCAACGCGCACATCTGCCGTTGACCGCGCGCCTCTGATAAACCGCCGGAGCCTGACCGCGACGGTCGGGCGTACCCACATGTGGCGCCCTAGCCGAATCATGTCCTGGCACGAGAGCCGGCCTCGTCCTGGTGTCGGCGGTCGGCCGACTGGAGGTGGTTCGGCCCTGCGTCAGCGCGTACCAGGCCCGCATTTCGTAGGCCCAGCCCGAGATGGCAGCGCCGGCTTCCTCGCCCAGCCCTCGGATGAGCGTGGGACTGGTGGAGGATGACGCGATGAGTGCCGAGTCGGTTGAGGCGCTGGCCAGAACAGAACGCCTCGTGCTGCGGAAGGTCCGGGCGCACGACCTACCGGTGCTTGGGCGGATGTGGCAGGACCCGGTGATGCGGCGCTACCTCGGCGGCCCGGTGTCTGACGAGGTGGCGGCCGAACGGCGTGCGGGTGACCCCACGGGCGGGCTGATGGTGACGAGGAGTTCTGGAGAGATCGTCGGCTGGTGCCACCTCGGCCGGTACCGGACGGGGGACTTGGAACTGTCGTACATCTTCCTGCCGGAGTGGTGGGGACGTGGTTACGCCCGGGAGGGGTGCACGGCGGCCATCGGTCTTGCCTTCGACCGGTTCCCGGACGCCTCCCGGCTGGTCGCCGTCACGCAGGAGGCGAATCGTCGATCGGTCTGCCTCCTGGAAGCCCTCGGCATGGTCCGGGTCGACACCTTCGAGGAGTTCGGCGCGCGCCAGGTGATGTACGCGATCGACCGCCAGCGGGCAGCGTCGGGGGCGGGGGCAGATCGTCGGCACCTGGACGCGGAAGCGTCGCGCGACGGCGAGAAGTAGCAGCTCAGCGCGGCTGTCCAGACCAAGATCGCAGACGCCCTTCAAATCCGTCGCGAAAGCTATCCGCTCTCGTCGGCATCCGTGCGCCGTTGTGACTTCGGGAGACTCTGCCCCCTTGTCAATCGAACCTAGACTCAATGCATGAAGCGTCTGCGTCTCCGGGTGGTGGCGCAGCTTGTCGGGTTCCTGCTCTGGCTTGCGTCAGGTGCCGGATTGTGGTTGGGCTGGCCCGATGAGATCACGTCGCTACTGCTCGCCGCAGGGCTGCTTGTGTTTAATGGTCCGAATGTCATCGCAACTCGGCGAGAAAGAGAATTCAAGCCACCGAAGACTGCGGAAGGGGTTCTGAGGTGGTATCCGAAGTGGTGGGCCTGACCGCCTTCCCGCGGATCTTCTTGGGGTATGTGTCCACCGCGATGCACGAGGATGCGACCGGAGTAGACGTACCTGATTCGGGCGTCCCTGAAGGCTGTGGGCAGCTTGGCTCTGCGGCTGGTGACGACCGCCGCCGAGCACGCCCGCGCTCTCCACGAGAAGTCGGTGAGCTGGTCCCCGCCGGCCCCGGGCGCAAAATCGCGTTTTGGTCCGCCGGTTGCCCGGCCGCTGGGAAACTGGGCCGTGTCAGCCCCGCCGGCGCCCGGGCGCCGGTCGAACCGATCCGGCAGGTGGAGAGCATGTCCAACGACGAGATCCGTCCCTTCCGGCTCGACACGCCGGAGGAAGCAATCGCCGACCTGCGTCGCCGGGTCGCGGCCACGCGCTGGCCTTCCCGAGAGCTGGTGAACGATCGCTCCCAGGGTGTGCAGCTGGCGACGGTCCAGGAACTGGCCCGCTACTGGACGACCGATCACGACTGGCGCGCCTTCGAGTCGAAGCTCAACTCCCTGCCGCAGTTCACGACCGACATCGACGGCGTCGAGATCCACTTCATCCACGTGCGGTCGCAGCACGAGAACGCCCTGCCGCTGATCATGACGCACGGCTGGCCGGGCTCGGTCGTCGAACTGCTCGGGACCGTCGGCCCGCTCACCGACCCGACCGCGTACGGCGGGCGGGCCGAGGACGCCTTCCACCTGGTGCTGCCGTCCCTGCCCGGCTACGGCTTCTCCGGGCAGCCGACCGAGCTCGGCTGGGAGAACGGCCGCATCGCGGGCGCGTGGGCGGAGCTGATGAAGCGCCTCGGCTACCCGCGCTACGTCGCCCAGGGGGGCGACGTGGGCGCCGCTGTCACGGACGCGATGGGCCGCCAGGCGCCCGAGGGGCTGCTCGGCATCCACGTCAACCTGCTCGCCGGGGCGCTCGGATTCAAGGACCAACTGCCGGCTGAGTCCGAGCAGGAACGCGTGGCGCTCGAGGCGCTCAACACGTTCACGACGGACGGCTTCGGCTACTTCCTGGAGCAGCAGACGCGGCCGCAGACGATCGGCTACTCCCTGCTGGATTCACCCGTGGGGTTGGCGGCGTGGATGCTCGACCACGACACGGACAGCTACTACAAGATGGCCCGCGCGTTCGTCGACGGGCAGCCGACGGGCGGCCTCACCCGGGACACCATCGTCGACAACATCACCCTGTACTGGCTGACCGGCACCGGCGCCTCGGCCGCCCGGTGGTACTGGGAGTTCGGACGCTTCCTGGCCGCGGCCCAGGCGTCCGGCCAGGCTCCTCCGCCGGTCTCGGTTCCGGTCGGCTTCACGACGTTCCCTGGCGAGATCTGGGCTGCCCCGCGCAGCTGGGTCGAGACGGCCTACCCCGGCGTCGCCTACTTCAACGAGGTCGACAGGGGCGGCCATTTCCCCGCCTGGGAGGAGCCCGACCTGTTCGCGAACGAGGTGCGGGCCGCGTTCCGGCCGCTGCGGTGATCCTGAGCCCGCTCCCGTTCGCGCAGGTCGCCTCGCCGCACGCCCGCCTACCAGCGGCGGTTCATCAAGAGTGAGGCGGTTGGCACGCACCATCGGACGGGTCCGTCACAGCGTCATGGGGCTTGTTGGGGATTTGCGCGAGCGACCGACCCGTCGCCCGCCCCGGCTGACCCGCCCGGACGGCTCGGCCCAGGCGGTTCCGTCCGATCCGCCCTGTCGAAGCTCCGCTCCCGGGCGATGCGTCTGTATAGTGACCGATGTCGTTGAACTGGTCGGGTCGACCACGAGGGCGGCATCCCCCGTGGCTGGTCGCCCTGCGCCCATGCAATTTGCACCAGAAGTCGTATTCGGCGGACAGTGAAGCGGCGCGCACGGTGCGACACCGCTGAGCAGGCTTCCGGTGGAGACGGTCCGAGCCGAACGGTGCGAGCTCGCAAACGGTCGGCCCAGGCGGGCTATCTGCGCTTTCCTGCGTCCGTGCCATGTGGCACGATCGTGGGCACCTTCACCATCCCTGGCACCTTTTCCTGACAGGAGCAAACATGTCTGGTCGAAATTTGGGCCGGCTGCTTGGCTCGCTTCTCGTACTGGCCGCGCTCGTGGGCGGCAGCTTCGTCGGTGACCTCTGGGGCCTGGGGGACGCGCAGACGATGGACATCATCTGGAACATGCCGGCGCCGCGCTGACCCGTCCGTCCCGTGAGGTGAACCAGCAGCGTCGGCGAGGGGGCGTGGCATGGCGGGTCGAGGCCGTACCGGTCCCCGCCCGACGGAGTACGCCTGGTTGATCACCGGGCCGATGGCGCTACTCGCCGTCGTCTGCTCGACGGTCGTCGGTCTCGTCGCGCCGGAGCCCTTCGCGGGCCTGCCACTGGCGGCGGTGCTGCTCGTCACCATGGTGGCCGGCGGGATCCCGGTGCTGAACTTCACCGTCCGGCGGCAGTCCATCGGCGTGACGCTCACCGAGATACCGCTCGTGCTCGCGTTCTACCTCGTCGGGCCGCTGGCGGTGGTGACGATCTACACGCTCGCGGCGGTCATCACGCACATCCGGCACCGGTTCGGCCCCACCAAGTTCTGGTTCAACGTGGCCCGCGCCGCCGCCGGTGCGTCCCTCGCCGTCCTCGTCCTGCAGGCGCTCCCGCCGGTGCGGGGAGTCGGCCCCGGCACCTGGCTGACCCTCTTCGCGGCGGCCAGCATGGTCATCCTGGTGAGCATCACCTCCGTGGCCGGCGTGCACACGCTCCTGCAGGGCTGGCAGGCCGGCCGGGAGGCCCTCCGGAAGTCCCCGCCGGCGCTCCTCGCCGTAGCCATCAACATCGCCAGCGGCCTGGTCGTCCTCATCCTGGTCGCCACCACCTGGTGGTCGTTGCTGCTGCTCGCCGGGCTCATCCTCGCGCTGGCCCTGGTCTACCGCGCGTACGCGCAGTTCTTCCGGCAGCACCGCACGCTCTCCGACATGTACGACCTCAGCCGCGCGGTGGGTGAGAGCGGCCAGGACGGGACCCTGCCGGACGCGCTGCTCGGCCGCGTCCGGGCGCTGATGCAGGCGGAGTACGCCACCCTCTGGCTGCCCGCTCAGGGGCGGCATCCGGAGGTGCTGCTCACGGCCCGGAACGACGACCAGAGCCTGCTCGATCTCGCCCGGACTCCCGCCGCGCTCCGGGAACGGGCCCGCGCGGAGGGCCGTACCGTCGCCATCGGCCGCAGCCTGACCACGGACCTGGACCTGCGCGGCGTCGTGGCGGCGCACCGGGTGAAGGACGTGATCGTGCTTCCGCTCCGGTCCGGCCAGGCGGTGATCGGGACCCTGGAGGTGGCCAACCGGCTGGGCGACAGCAACAACTTCGCCCGCACGGACATCACGTTGTTCGAGACGGTCGCCGCCCACGCGGCGGTGGCGCTGGAGAATTCGCGTCTGGTCGACCGGCTGCGCCACGACGCGCACCACGACACCCTTACCCGGCTGCCCAACCGGCGGCGGATCACCGCGGCGCTCGACGAGGCGGTCAAGATCCGGGCTCCGGGCGAGGTCGTGGCGCTGCTGCTGTTCGACGTCGAGCGGTTGCGGCAGGTCAACGAGTCGCTGGGGCACGCGGCCGGGGACAAGGTCCTCGTCGAGGTCGCCGACCGGCTGCGCGCGTGCGCGCCGTCGTCCGCGCTGGTGGGCCGCGCGGGCGGTGACGAGTTCCTGGTGACGCTCCGGCTGGAGAGCGCCGACGCCGCACTGGAGATGGCGGCGCGGATGCGCGACCAGATCCGGGACCAGATGATGTTCGACGCGCTCACCCTCGACGTCGACACCGCGGTGGGCGTCGCCGTCCACCCGGATCACGGCAGCGACGCGGCCATCCTGCTGCAACGGGTCGACCTGGCGGCCACGGCGGCCAAGTCCGTGCCGGGCAGCGTCCAGTTGTTCAACGCGGCCCTGGAGTCCCGGTCGCTGCGCCGCCTCGGCCTCGCCGGCGACCTGCGGCGGGCGCTGGACGACGGGGAGCTCGAGGTCTACTTCCAGCCGAAGGTCACCCTGCGGGACCGCCGGCTGGTCGGCGTCGAGTGCCTGGCCCGGTGGGATGATCCGGCGCACGGGACGGTCTCGCCGGAGGACTTCGTGGCGGTCGCGGAGCACACCGGCCAGCTGGGCCGGCTCACCGAGTTCGTGCTCCGGGAGGGCCTGCGGCGCAGTCGGGACTGGGCGCACGGGGGCCACCCGCTCTCCGTCGCGGTCAACCTCTCTCCGCGTACGCTGACCGACCCGCACTTCCCGGCCCGGGTGGGCGAGCTGCTCGACGAGTACGGCGTGCCGCCGCAGCGGCTCACGCTGGAGATCCGGGAGTCCGGGGTGCTGGACGGCACGGACCGCCCGATACCGACCCTGCGCCGCCTGCGGGACCTGGGCGTACGTCTCTCGGTGGACGACTTCGGCACCGGTGACTCATCGCTGGCGCACCTGCGGCGGCTCCCGGTGCACGAGGTGAAGGTCGACCGCTCGTTCGTGCAGGGCATGGCCACCGACCCGGGCGACCTGGCGATCGTGAACGCCGTGGTCACGCTCTCCCAGCAGTTCGGGCTGGCCGTGGTGGCCGAGGGCGTGGAGAGCGAACTGACCCTGGAGCTCCTCCAGGACATCGGCTGCGAGATCGGCCAGGGTTTCCTGTTCAGCCGTCCGCTGCCGTACGAGCGCCTGGAGGCCTGGTTCGGCGCCCAGGTCGACCCCGAGGCGGTTCCCGCGGGGGAGCTGCCGCGCCTCCGGGTTGTGCCCTGAGCTGCGCACACGTGCCACCGGGGGATCCGATTTCACCTCGGCCAGCCGGCCGTGTACTCTTACCTCTGCGCGGCCACCGAGTGATCGCGCAGGCCCCCTTAGCTCAGTCGGCAGAGCGTCTCCATGGTAAGGAGAAGGTCTACGGTTCGATTCCGTAAGGGGGCTCAGAGGGTCCGGCTGGACCCGCCACGGCGGTGTAGCTCAGATGGCAGAGCAAGCGGCTCATAATCGCTGTGTCGCCGGTTCAAGTCCGGCCACCGCTACTCTCGTCCACCGGGCCGCTCCGGCGGTCGGTGGGATGGGCGCCACAGGCGCCCACTTTGCATGTGCGCGTAGTCAGCGCGTAGGCTGATGCGCCGTAGTTGTCACCATTAGCGAGGAAGGCACTCCGCCGTGGCGAAGGCGACCGATGTCCGGCCGAAGATCACTTTGGCGTGTGTGGAGTGCAAGGAGCGCAACTACATCACGCGCAAGAACCGTCGTAACGACCCGGACCGCATCGAGCTGAAGAAGTTCTGCCCGCGCGACGGCCGGCACACAGTCCACCGCGAGACCCGCTGACCTGCGGCCGGCCCCGCCGGCCCGGTCCCGAGCACGTCCGATCGCCGATCCGCCGGCCCCGGCGTGGCCCTGAGCCACCGCTAGCCGTGCGGATCGGCGATTGTGTTTCCCGTGTAGGTTCGCGACATGTCCCTGGACCCGTCCTTCGTCGGCCGGACGTACCCGCCGACCGCCCCCTACCAGGTGGGCCGAGAAAAGATCCGCGAGTTCGCGACGGCCATCGGTGCCAGCGACCCGGCCCACCACGACCCGGAGGCCGCCCGTGCGCTCGGCCACCCGGACGTGGTCGCGCCGCCGACCTTTCCGGTGGTGCTCACCATGGCCGCCAGCCGGCAGATCGTCGAGGACCCGGCCCTGGGCGTCGACTACAGCCGCGTCGTGCACGGCGACCAGCGGTTCGCGTACACCCGCCCGGTGGTCGCGGGCGACGAGCTGATCTGCGCCAACACCATCGAGGACGTCAGCAACCGCGGTGGGCACGGTTTCCTGACCACCCGGACCGAGGTCACCACGTCGGCCGGCGAGCCGGTGGTCACCGTCTGGTCGAAGATCGTCGTACGCGGGGAGGGCTGAGATGGATCTGCCGGCCAAGACGTTCCGGGTGACGCGCGCGGACCTGGTCCGCTACGCGGGCGCCTCGGGCGACTTCAACCCCATCCACTGGAGCGACCGGATCGCCACCAAGGTCGGGCTGCCCGGCGTGATCGCCCACGGCATGTTCACGATGGCGCTGGTCGGCCGGGCGGTGGCGGAGTGGGCCGGTGCCCCCGACGCGGTGGTCGACTACGGCGTCCGGTTCACCCGTCCGGTGGTGGTGCCGGACGACGACCAGGGCACCGAGATCGAGGTGACGGCGACCGTCCGCGAGGTCACCGAAGACGGCCTGACCAGGCTCGACATCACCGCCACCTGCCTGGGCGAGAAGGTGCTGTCGCAGGCGAAGGCGACCATCCGGACGCCCCGCTGAGCGATCTCGCGACGCGCGATGGGTGGACCGGTTGGGAAAGTCGTGGCACTACCCGTACACTGGTCCGCCGTGGGGCTCGTGACCCCTGCCTGGCCATGTGTGGCGGGGTGGGGTGATCGTCGCCGCACAGGGGTGTAGCTCAATTGGCAGAGCAGCGGTCTCCAAAACCGCAGGCTGCAGGTTCAAGTCCTGTCACCCCTGCGCCTCAGGCCTGACCGTTCCCGTGGGTCGCGCCGCCGTCCGGCGGCGTCCGGCCCGTGGTGGTGGTATCGGCGGGGTGGTTCCGAGGCACTCGGGGCCCTCCGGTTCGATCCGCCGGCCGCGGCCCGTCGCGGGACGGTCGGGCCGGCCGGCGTGACCAGGCGCCGCGCACGTCGCGACGGCGTGCGAACCGACATCCCGCGACGGAGGGCGAAGTGGCCGACAACAAGCGGCGCGGCGAGGACGCCGACGACGAGCGTCTGAACGACGAGTTCGACGCCGCCGGCGACGACGCCGAGGACGCCGAGGAGGCCGAGGAGCCGGTCTCCCGGGGTGGCACCGCGACCCGGTCGCGGGCCCGGGCGGAGTCGGCCGACCGGCCGAAGACCCGCACGGAGACCGAGAAGGTCGGGCCGTTCGGGCGCATCGCCCGATTCATCCGCGAGGTCGTCGCCGAACTGCGTAAGGTCATCTGGCCGACGCGCAAGGAGCTGCTGACCTACACCGCCGTGGTGGTCGCATTCGTTACGGTGGTTACCGCCCTCGTGGTCGGATTCGACTACGTGTTCGCGAAGGGCGTGTTGTGGGTCTTCGGCAACCCCAGCTGACCGGCGAGATCTGCCGATAGTGACGGAAGTGAGCGAGCGTGCCTGAGTACGACGAGACCGCCGGACCCGCGGACGAGCAGTCCACGGTCGCGACGGCGGCTGGTGACGAGTCGGTCGAGGCCGCCAGCGCGCCGGAGGCTCCCGCCAGCGGGGCCACCGAGGACGAGGAGTTCGATCCGGTCGCCGAGCTGCGCCAGAAGCTGCGCTACGCGCCGGGCGACTGGTACGTGGTGCACTCGTACGCCGGCTACGAGAACAAGGTCAAGACCAACCTCGAGACCCGGATCACGTCCCTCGACATGGAGGACTACATCTACCAGGTCGAGGTCCCGACCCGGGAAGAGGTCGAGGTCAAGAACGGCAAGCGGTCGCAGGTGCAGGCCAAGGTCTTCCCGGGCTACATCCTGGTCCGCATGGAGCTGACCGCGGAGTCGTACTCCTGCGTGCGCAACACGCCGGGCGTGACCGGCTTCGTGGGCGCCACCGACCGGGCCGACCGCCCGGCGCCGCTGAGCCTCGACGAGGTGCTCAAGTGGCTGGCGCCGGCCGTCGAGACCGAGCAGAAGAAGGCCAAGCCCGAGGTCAAGGTCCTCGACTTCGAGGTCGGCGACTCGGTCACCGTCACCGACGGGGCCTTCGCGTCCCTCCCGGCGACGATCAGCGAGATCAACGCGGACCAGCAGAAGCTCAAGGTGCTGGTGTCGATCTTCGGCCGGGAGACGCCGGTCGAGTTGAACTTCAACCAGGTCGCCAAGATCTGACATCCGGTACGCCGGCGGAGGGTGCAGCCCACCGCCGGCGTACGCGTTTCCAGCCCTCGCCGGACCTCGGCGGACCGGGTGGTGGAGCGCTGCGCTACCCTAGAACGTCGCCGTCTTCGCGGTGCGCTGACCGTGCGTGCCCGCAGCCGGTGCGAATCCCCGTTCCAAGTCCCAGGAAGAGACATGCCTCCGAAGAAGAAGCTCGTCAAGACGTTCACGCTTCAGCTGCCGGCGGGCCAGGCCACCCCGGCGCCGCCGGTCGGCCCCGCGCTCGGCCAGCACGGCGTGAACATCATGGAGTTCTGCAAGTCCTACAACGCGCAGACCGAGTCGCAGCGGGGCGACATCGTCCCCGCCGAGATCAGCGTCTACGAGGACCGCACGTTCACCTTCGTGCTGAAGACCCCGCCCGCCGCCCGGTTGCTGATCAAGGCCGCCGGTGTGCAGAAGGGTTCGGGCGTCCCGCACAAGGAGAAGGTCGGCCAGGTCACCCGCGCCCAGGTGCGTGAGATCGCCGAGAAGAAGATGGCGGACCTCAACGCCAACGACCTCGACCAGGCCGAGAAGATCATCGCCGGCACCGCCCGGTCGATGGGCCTGAACGTCGTCGACTGACCTTCGGCCGACACCGCGCCGAACCCGTTCGTGGGAGGGCACGCGAGCGCCGCTGCCCGCCAGAGACCACAGGAGTAACCACAGATGCAGCGCAGCAAGAACTACCGCAAGGCCGCCGAGGTCATCGACCGGTCCAAGCTCTACACCCCGGCCGAGGCCGTGAAGCTGGCCAAGGAGACCACCTCCGTCAAGTTCGACGCCACGGTCGAGGTCGCGATGCGCCTCGGCGTCGACCCCCGCAAGGCGGACCAGATGGTCCGCGGCACGGTCAACCTGCCGCACGGCACCGGTAAGACCGCCCGCGTGATCGTGTTCGCCGCCGGCGCGAAGGCCGAGGAGGCCGCCGCGGCCGGTGCGGACGAGGTGGGCACCGACGAGCTGGTCGCCCGGATCCAGGGCGGTTGGCTCGACTTCGACGCGGCGATCGCCACGCCGGACCAGATGGCCAAGATCGGTCGGATCGCGCGGATCCTGGGCCCGCGCGGTCTCATGCCGAACCCGAAGACCGGCACGGTGACCATGGACGTCGCCAAGGCCGTCTCGGACATCAAGGGCGGTAAGATCACCTTCCGGGTGGACAAGCACTCCAACCTGCACCTGATCATCGGCAAGGCCTCGTTCTCCGAGGCCCAGCTGATCGACAACTACGCGGCGGTCCTGGACGAGATCCTGCGGGCCAAGCCGTCCGCCGCCAAGGGCAAGTACCTGAAGAAGGTCACGCTCACCACCACCATGGGCCCGGGCGTCCCGATCGACCCGAACGTGGTGAAGAACCTGCAGGAGACCTCGGCCGAGAGCTGAGCACGACTGCCCCGACGGGGCCCCGCCACGATGTGGCGGGGCCCCGTCCGTCTGTCCGTCCGGGCGCTGGCGGGCCCGCTCCCCGGACCGACCGGTGTTGCTGACGGGCGGGGCGCAGGCCTGGGCGACGGTGGCGCTCGTCGGGTACGCCCACGGGAACCGGCGCGCCTGAGGGCCGCGTCGGGGGGTGAGCGGGCGCACTGCGGGGGCGATTTGGCGGTCACGGTGGGTGTCGCGTAACCTTGTCGCGTAGTTCCACCCAGAGACCGCTGGTCACCGTGCTTCGGCACGGTCGAAGGTCCCGCTACCGACGGGCGACCCGCGTAGGGCGGCAAGCGAAACCGGCTTCTGCACGTGGTCCGCCGACCGCGTCGTGGCCGCCGGCCCTCGCCCCGTGCGCCCTGCGCCGGGGCTTTTCTCGTTGGTGCGATGCCTCCGTCTCCGTCGCGAGCATCCCGCTCGTCGGCGGTGACCAGCCTCGAGCAACGAGAGAGGAGGGACATGGCGGACAAGCCGATCCGGGCCGACAAGGCCACGGCCGTCGCTGAGCTGACCGAGAGCTTCCGCAACGCGGGGGCGACCGTGCTGACCGAGTACCGCGGTCTGACGGTTTCCCAGCTCACCCAGCTGCGGCGCTCGCTCGGCAAGGAGACCAGCTACACGGTCGCGAAGAACACGCTGGCCAAGCGTGCGGCGGTCGACGCGGGCATCTCCGGCCTCGACGAGCTGTTCACCGGTCCTACCGCGCTGACTTTCGTTTCGGGCGACGTCGTCGAGGCGGCGAAGGGGCTTCGCGACTTCGCGAAGGCCAACCCGAAGCTCGTCATCAAGGGCGGTGTCTTCGAGGGCAAGGCCATCTCCGCGGCCGAGGTCACGAAGCTCGCCGACCTGGAGTCCCGTGAGGTGCTGCTGGCCAAGCTGGCCGGCGCCATGAAGGGCAACCTGAGCAAGGCCGCGGCCCTGTTCCAGGCCCCGCTCGCCAAGACCGCGCGTCTGGCGGCCGCCCTGCAGGACAAGCGCGAGAAGGAGGGCGCCGAGGCGGCCTGAGGCCTCCCGGCGCACCCACGTTCTTAGTTTTCACTTTGAGAAAGGACGCCAGACATGGCGAAGCTCAGCACCGAAGAGCTGCTCGACGCGTTCAAGGAGATGACGCTGATCGAGCTCTCCGAGTTCGTGAAGCAGTTCGAGGAGACCTTCGAGGTCACCGCCGCCGCTCCGGTTGCCATGGGCGTTGCCGCCCCGGGCGCCCCGGGTGCGGCCGCCGAGGCCGAGCCGGAGAAGGACGAGTTCGACGTCATCCTCGACGCCGACGGTGGCAAGAAGATCCAGGTCATCAAGGTCGTGCGTGAGCTGACCGGCCTGGGCCTGAAGGAGGCCAAGGACCTCGTCGAGGCCGCGCCGAAGCCGGTCCTGGAGAAGGTCAACAAGGAGACCGCCGACAAGGCCAAGGCCAAGCTCGAGGGCGAGGGCGCCAAGGTCACCCTCAAGTGACCTGAGGTACGACCTGACGCGCGTCCGGCTCACGTGAGCCGGGGCACACACCGCGTCACGACGGGCGGCGATCCGGGAATCGGATCGCCGCCCGTCGCGTTGGTGGCTCCGGCGGCAGCGCACGTGAGCAGGGCGGTCGGCGTCCGGTGTGGCGCGCCGCCGGGGTGCCGGGCGGTGACCCGGGGGAGGGAAAGGCACGGCGAGCCGGAGACCGGCCCTTGACGCGGCACCGGCCTGCCAGGCACGCTGACACCAGCAAGACCTTCCGCGCTTGCAACGGCCACCACTTGGGTAATGGCAGCGGCGACGCCATCGCCGGCGACACCTGAGTGGCCCGGTGGGACGTCGCGTTCCGAGCGGCCCGGTGTGACCCCGTCTGAGGGGTCCCGGGGCACGTTCCGCGACGACCTGCGGGGTGGGCTGGACAGCGGTTAGCCTCTCGGCTACACTGCTAGTTTGCGCTGCCTTCCGACTTGACCCCTGCTCGGAAATGTCCGTTTGTGGATATTTCTGGTGGGGTCATTGGAGTGCACGCGTACCAGCCGTTCTGCAGCACCGGTCCTCGGAAGGACGCATCTTGGCAGCTTCCCGCCCTGCGAAGACCAGTCGTACGTCGAGCGCTTTCGCTCCCCGCCGAGTTTCCTTCGGCCGGATCACCGAACACCTCGAGGTCCCCAACCTCCTCGCCATCCAGACCGAGTCCTTCGACTGGCTGGTCGGCAACGAGGCGTGGCAGGGCCGGTCGGCGGACGACCCGCACGCACGCTCGGGTCTCGCGGAGATCCTCGACGAGATCAGTCCCATTGAGGACTTCTCCGGCACCATGTCGCTCTCCTTCTCGGCTCCGCGCTTCGACGAGGTCAAGGCCTCGATCGAGGAGTGCAAGGAGAAGGACCTCACCTACTGCGCCCCGCTCTTCGTGACCGCGGAGTTCACCAACAACACCACCGGCGAGATCAAGAGCCAGACGGTGTTCATGGGTGACTTCCCGATGATGACGCCGAAGGGCACCTTCATCATCAACGGCACCGAGCGGGTCGTCGTCAGCCAGCTCGTCCGTTCCCCGGGCGTCTACTTCGACAAGCAGCCGGACAAGACGTCCGACCGCGACCTCTCCAGCGTCAAGGTCATCCCGAGCCGGGGTGCCTGGCTGGAGTTCGACATCGACAAGCGCGACACGGTCGGCGTCCGCATCGACCGCAAGCGCCGGCAGGCCGTCACGGTGCTGCTCAAGGCCATCGGATGGTCGGCCGAGCAGATCCGCGAGAAGTTCGGCTGGTCCGAGCTGATGATGACGACGCTCGAGAAGGACCACATCGCCGGCCAGGACGAGGCGCTGCTCGACATCTACCGGAAGCTCCGCCCCGGCGAGCCGCCGACCCGTGAGAACGCCCAGACCCTGCTCGACAACCTCTTCTTCAACCCGAAGCGGTACGACGTCGCCAAGGTCGGGCGCTACAAGTTCAACAAGAAGCTCGAGCTGGACGTGCCGATCACCACCGGCACGCTCACCGAGGACGACATCGTCGCCACCGTGGAGTACCTCTGCCGGCTGCACGCCGGTGAGGAGGGCTACGAGGCCGACGACATCGACCACTTCGGCAACCGGCGCCTGCGTACGGTCGGCGAGCTGATCCAGAACCAGGTCCGGGTCGGCCTGTCCCGGATGGAGCGGGTCGTCCGCGAGCGGATGACCACGCAGGACGTCGAGGCGATCACGCCGCAGACCCTGATCAACATCCGTCCGGTGGTGGCGGCGATCAAGGAGTTCTTCGGCACGTCGCAGCTGTCCCAGTTCATGGACCAGACCAACCCGCTGGCGGGCCTGACCCACCGGCGGCGGCTGAGCGCGCTCGGCCCGGGTGGTCTGTCCCGGGAGCGGGCCGGCTTCGAGGTCCGTGACGTGCACCCGTCGCACTACGGCCGGATGTGCCCGATCGAGACGCCGGAAGGCCCGAACATCGGCCTGATCGGCGCGCTGTCCACCTTCGCCCGGGTCAACCCGTTCGGCTTCATCGAGACGCCGTACCGGAAGGTCGTCGACGGTCGGGTCACCGACCAGATCGACTACCTGACCGCGGACGAGGAGGACCGCTTCGTCAAGGCGCAGGCCAACGCGCCGCTCAAGGCGGACGGCTCGTTCGCCGAGGACCGGGTCCTGGTCCGCCGTAAGGGCGGCGAGACCGAGGACGTCCCGCCGGCGGCCGTGGACTACATGGACGTGTCGCCGCGGCAGATGACCTCCGTCGCGACGGCGATGATCCCGTTCCTCGAGCACGACGACGCCAACCGCGCGCTCATGGGCGCGAACATGCAGCGCCAGGCCGTGCCGCTGGTCAAGGCGGAGGCGCCGCTGGTCGGCACCGGCATGGAGTACCGGGCCGCGGTCGACGCCGGTGACGTGGTGGTCGCCGAGGTCGGCGGTGTCATCGAGGACCTGTGCGCCGACTACATCACCGTCCACCAGGACGACGGCCACCGCCGGACGTACCTGCTGCACAAGTTCCGCCGCTCCAACGCCGGCTCCTGCGTCAACCAGAAGCCGGTCGTCTTCGAGGGCGACCGGGTCGAGGCCGGCCAGGTCATCGCCGACGGTCCCTGCACCGACGACGGCGAGATGGCGCTCGGGCGCAACCTGCTCGTGGCGTTCATGACCTGGGAGGGCCACAACTACGAGGACGCGATCATCCTGTCGCAGCGCCTCGTGCAGCAGGACGTGCTCACCTCGATCCACATCGAGGAGCACGAGGTCGACGCTCGGGACACCAAGCTCGGCCCGGAGGAGATCACCCGCGACATCCCGAACGTCAGCGAGGAGATGCTCGCCGACCTCGACGAGCGCGGCATCATCCGGATCGGCGCCGAGGTCGTCCCCGGCGACATCCTGGTCGGCAAGGTCACGCCCAAGGGTGAGACCGAGCTGACCCCGGAGGAGCGGCTGCTCCGCGCGATCTTCGGCGAGAAGGCGCGTGAGGTCCGGGACACCTCGCTGAAGGTGCCGCACGGCGAGACCGGCACGGTCATCGGCGTCCGGACCTTCTCCCGCGAGGACGGCGACGAGCTGCCGCCGGGCGTCAACGAGCTGGTCCGGGTCTACGTCGCCCAGAAGCGGAAGATCCAGGACGGTGACAAGCTCGCGGGCCGCCACGGCAACAAGGGCGTCATCTCCAAGATCCTGCCCGTCGAGGACATGCCGTTCCTCGAGGACGGCACGCCGGTCGACATCGTGCTGAACCCGCTCGGCGTTCCCTCCCGGATGAACATCGGCCAGGTGCTGGAGACGCACCTCGGCTGGGTGGCCAAGACCGGGTGGAAGGTCGACGGCGAGGACGCCGAGTGGAAGCGCCAGCTCCAGGCGATCGGCGCGGACGAGTCCGAGCCGGACACCAACGTGGCCACTCCGGTCTTCGACGGTGCCCGCGAGGAGGAGATCTCCGGTCTGCTCGCGTCGACCCTGCCCAACCGGGACGGCAAGCAGCTGATCGGCTCGTCCGGTAAGGCGCAGCTGTTCGACGGCCGCTCCGGCGAGCCGCTGCCGGACCCGATCGCGGTCGGTTACATCTACATCCTGAAGCTCAACCACCTGGTCGACGACAAGATCCACGCCCGGTCGACCGGCCCGTACTCGATGATCACGCAGCAGCCGCTGGGTGGTAAGGCGCAGTTCGGTGGTCAGCGCTTCGGTGAGATGGAGTGCTGGGCGATGCAGGCGTACGGCGCCGCGTACGCCCTGCAGGAGCTGCTGACGATCAAGTCCGACGACGTCCTGGGCCGGGTGAAGGTCTACGAGGCGATCGTCAAGGGCGAGAACATCCCCGAGCCGGGCATCCCGGAGTCGTTCAAGGTGCTGCTCAAGGAGCTGCAGTCGCTGTGCCTCAACGTCGAGGTGCTCTCCAGCGACGGTGTGGCCCTGGAGATGCGCGAGACCGACGACGAGGTGTTCCGGGCCGCGGAGGAGCTGGGCATCGACCTGTCCCGGCGCGAGCCGAGCTCGGTCGAAGAGGTCTGAGGTGAGCGGTCAGGAGCCGGCTCGCCGCCGGCTCCCGACCCCACCCACTAGCTAAGCAGTACAGACGACGACATAGGGGACATAGTGCTCGACGTCAACTTCTTCGACGAGCTGCGCATCGGCCTCGCCACCGCCGACGACATCCGTCAGTGGTCCCACGGCGAGGTCAAGAAGCCTGAGACGATCAACTACCGCACCCTGAAGCCGGAGAAGGACGGGCTCTTCTGCGAGAAGATCTTCGGTCCTCAGCGGGACTGGGAGTGCTACTGCGGTAAGTACAAGCGGGTCCGCTTCAAGGGCATCATCTGCGAGCGCTGCGGCGTCGAGGTGACCCGCTCCAAGGTCCGTCGTGAGCGGATGGGGCACATCGAGCTGGCCGCTCCGGTGACCCACATCTGGTACTTCAAGGGCGTGCCGAGCCGGCTGGGCTACCTGCTGGACCTCGCCCCGAAGGACCTCGAGAAGATCATCTACTTCGCCTCGTACGTCGTGACCAGCGTGGACGCCGAGGCGCGTCACCGTGACCTCTCGACCATCGAGAACGAGATCCTGGCCGAGAAGCGGCAGGCCGAGAACAGCCGCGACTCGGAGATCGAGAAGCGGGCCGCCAAGCTCGAGGCCGACCTGGCCGAGCTGGAGGCCGAGGGTGCCAAGGCGGACGTCCGGCGCAAGGTCAAGGAGGGCGGAGAGCGCGAGATGCGCCAGATCCGCGACCGGGCCCAGCGCGAGATCGACCGCCTGGACGAGGTGCTGGACACCTTCCGCAAGCTGGAGCCGAAGCAGCTGGTCACCGACGAGCTGCTCTACCGGGAGCTGCGCGACCGGTTCGGTGAGTACTTCACCGGCGGCATGGGCGCCGAGGCCATCAAGGCGCTCGTCCAGAACATGGACCTCGACGCCGAGGCGGAGAGCCTGCGGGAGACCATCCGCACCGGCAAGGGCCAGCGGAAGATCCGGGCGCTCAAGCGGCTCAAGGTCGTCGCGGCGTTCCTGAACACCCGCAACTCGCCGCTCGGCATGGTGCTGGACTGCGTTCCGGTCATCCCGCCGGACCTGCGGCCGATGGTGCAGCTCGACGGTGGCCGCTTCGCGACCTCCGACCTGAACGACCTGTACCGCCGCGTCATCAACCGGAACAACCGCCTCAAGCGGCTGATCGACCTCGGCGCGCCCGAGATCATCGTCAACAACGAGAAGCGGATGCTCCAGGAGGCCGTCGACGCGCTGTTCGACAATGGCCGACGTGGCCGGCCGGTGACCGGTCCGGGCAACCGCCCGCTCAAGTCGCTGTCCGACATGCTCAAGGGCAAGCAGGGCCGGTTCCGCCAGAACCTGCTGGGCAAGCGCGTCGACTACTCCGGCCGTTCGGTCATCGTGGTCGGCCCGAAGCTCAAGCTGCACCAGTGCGGCCTGCCCAAGCAGATGGCGCTGGAGCTGTTCAAGCCGTTCGTGATGAAGCGGCTGGTCGACCTCAACCACGCGCAGAACATCAAGTCCGCCAAGCGGATGGTCGAGCGGCAGCGGCCGGTCGTGTGGGACGTGCTGGAAGAGGTCATCGGCGAGCACCCGGTGCTGCTCAACCGGGCGCCGACCCTGCACCGGCTGGGCATCCAGGCCTTCGAGCCGCAGCTGGTCGAGGGCAAGGCCATCCAGATCCACCCGCTGGTCTGCACCGCGTTCAACGCCGACTTCGACGGTGACCAGATGGCGGTCCACGTGCCGCTGTCCGCCGAGGCCCAGGCCGAGGCGCGGATCCTGATGCTCTCGTCGAACAACATCCTCAAGCCGGCCGACGGCAAGCCGGTGACCATGCCCACCCAGGACATGATCATCGGTCTCTACCACCTCACCCACCTCACCGCCGGTGAGCGCGGCGAGGGCCGGGCGTTCAGCTCGGACGCCGAGGCGCGGATGGCGTTCGACAACGGCGAGCTGCACCTGCAGGCCCCGGTGAAGATCCGGCTGCGCGGGCTGGTCGGTGTCGACAACGGCCCCGGCACCGAGGCGTGGACCGCTCCCGAGGGCTGGGTCGAGGGTGACCCCGTCACCGTGGAGACCACGCTCGGCCGGGTCCTGTTCAACGAGACGCTGCCCCCGGGCTACCGCTTCGTGAACTACGAGATCCGCAAGGGCCAGCTCTCCGCGATCGTCAACGACCTCGCCGAGCGCTTCCCGAAGGTGGCCCTCGCGGCCACCCTCGACGGGCTCAAGGAGGCCGGTTTCCACTGGGCCACCTGGTCCGGCGTGACGATCGGCATGGAGGACGTCATCGCACCGCCGCGCAAGCGGGAGATCCTGGAGCGGTACGAGAAGGAAGCCGACCGGATCGACAAGCAGTACCAGCGTGGTCTGATGACCGCCGAGGAGCGCCGCGGCGAGCTCATCGAGATCTGGACCAAGGCGACCAACGAGGTCGCCAAGGAGATGGACACCGCGCTGCCGCAGGAGAACCCGCTGTGGAAGATGATCAACTCGGGTGCCCGCGGTAACCTGCTCCAGCTCCGGCAGATCGCGGCGATCCGTGGTCTGGTGGCCAACCCGAAGGGTGAGATCATCCCGCGGCCCATCAAGGCCAGCTACCGGGAGGGTCTGTCCGTGCTGGAGTACTTCATCTCCACGCACGGTGCCCGGAAGGGTCTCGCGGACACGGCCCTGCGTACCGCCGACTCGGGTTACCTGACCCGGCGTCTGGTGGACGTCTCGCAGGACGTCATCATCCGCGAGGAGGACTGCGGCACCGACCGTGCCATCCCGATGCAGATCGGCCAGAAGCGGGACGGTCAGCTGGTCGTGCACGAGCACGCCGAGACCAGCGTGCACGCCCGTACCCTCGCCGACGACATCAAGGGGCCGGACGGCACCGTCGTCGCCGAGCGGGGCTCGGACATCAACTCGATCCTGGTCGACCGGATCGTCGCGGCCGGGGTGGAGACGGTCCGGGTGCGGAGCGTGCTCACCTGCGAGTCGAAGCTGGGCGTCTGCGGTGCGTGCTACGGCCGCTCGCTGCCGACCGGCAAGACCGTGGACGTCGGCGAGGCGGTCGGCATCATCGCCGCCCAGTCGATCGGTGAGCCCGGTACGCAGCTGACCATGCGTACCTTCCACACCGGTGGTGTCGCCGGTGAGGACATCACCCAGGGTCTGCCGCGTGTCCAGGAGATCTTCGAGGCCCGCGTGCCCAAGGGCAAGGCGCCCATCGCCGACACCCCGGGTCGCGTGCGCATCGAGGACGGCGAGCGGTCGCGGAAGATCATCGTGGTGCCGGACGACGGCAGCGACGAGATCGTCTACGACAAGATCTCGAAGCGGGTCCGGCTCCTGGCCAACGACGGCGACCACGTCGAGGTCGGCGAGAAGCTCACCGTGGGTACGGTCGACCCGCACGAGCTGCTGCGCATCCTCGGCCCGCGTGCGGTCCAGGTCCACCTGACCCAGGAGGTCCAGGAGGTCTACCGCTCGCAGGGTGTGCTCATCCACGACAAGCACATCGAGATCATCATCCGCCAGATGCTCAAGCGGGTGACGGTCATCGACTCCGGCTCGACCGAGTTCCTGCCGGGCGTGCTGGTCGACCGGGCGCTGTTCGAGTCGGAGAACCGCCGACTCGTGTCGGAGGGTGGCGAGCCCGCCGCCGGTCGCCCGGTGCTGATGGGTATCACCAAGGCCTCGCTGGCCACGGACTCCTGGTTGTCGGCGGCCTCCTTCCAGGAGACCACCCGGGTGCTGACGGACGCGGCGATCCACGCCCGCAGCGACTCGCTGATCGGCCTCAAGGAGAATGTGATCATCGGTAAGCTCATCCCGGCCGGTACGGGCATCAGCAAGTACCGCAACGTCCGGGTCGAGCCGACCGAGGAGGCGAAGGCCAAGGTCTACTCGATGACCGGCTACCCGGAGACCGACTACGGCTTCGGGCCGGCCAGCGGCCAGGCGGTTCCGCTGGACGACTTCGACTTCGGGTCGTACCGCTAAGGAGCGCACGCACGAGGCCCCCGGCATCCGCCGGGGGCCTCGTCGTGTCTCCGGCCCCCGCTGCCGGTCGTCGGGGCGCGGAGATGTCGGAGAGATCGACACCGTACTCGCCGAGGTCGACGACCCGCACGCCGTAACGGGGTGGGCCCGACGTTCCCGCCGACCAGCTCCGACGGGGCGGGGCATGATGGAGGGCATGACCACCGCTCCCGGGCCCGCCCCGGTCGCCCCGCTCGCGGGGCCGCCGCGGCATCCACTCGACCCGGATCCGACCCGGGCAACGAAAGCGCGGGCGGTCTTCGCACTCGGGCTGATCGGCGCGCTGACCGGCCTGTTCATCGGGGGAGTGGTGCCTGCGACGGTCGCCCTCCGGCTGGCGCGGCAGGCGCGCCGTGAGGCGTACGCCTCGGGGGGTTTCCTCACCGGCGCGGCCTGGCTGCGGCGGGGGGAGCGCCTGGCCTGGACGGGCCTGGTGCTCGTCGCGGTCGCCGTGGTCGCCGCGGTGGTGGTCGGCGTGATCCGGCTCGCCGAGGCACCCTACGGGCAGGACTTCGCGCCGAACGTGAACTGACCGGCGCGGGCGAACCACCCGCGCCGGGCGTCGTCGGCTCGCCCGACGGCGGTAGCCTGACCGGTGTCCGTCGCCCGGTGCGTGGACGTCGACTTCCGACAGGAGGACCCGTGACCGACCCGGCGCGACCGCAGGGCACCGACCCGACGACGCCCGGTCGGCCGGCCACCCCCTCCGCTCCGGACGGGTGGACGCCCCCGGACGGCTCGCCGCCGTCTCCGGCGCCGACCTCCGAGCCCTGGTCCCGGCCCTCGGCCGACGCCACGGCGAGCCCCGGTGCCGGATCGGCCCCGGCCGTCGGCCCGACGAGCCCGGGTGCCGGATCGCCGCCGGGCCCGGCCGCCGGCCCGACGAGTCCGCCTTCCGGGCCGCCGCACGCCGTGCCCGCCGGCCCGCCCCCGTCCGGGCCACCCGCGATGCCCGCCGGCCAGCCGTCTGGGCCGTCCGGGCCGCCCGCGATGCCTGCCGGCCCGCCGTCCGGGCCGTCCGGGCCACCCGCGATGCCCGCCGGCCCGCCGCCGGCGGGGCTGCCGACCGCTCCCGCGACGGTCTCCGGGGCGGGGTGGGGTGTTCCGACCGGGCCGGGCGGCACGCCGCCGACGGCCGCCGCGGGATGGGGCTCCCTGCCCGCCGTGCCGCCCCCGCCACGGGACGCGGTGGGGCGTCCGCGACGGGTCGATCCGGTGCCCGGCACGCCCTTCGGCGTGGTGCACATCGACGTGCCGCCGGTCGCCTCCGGCCTGGCGGTGGGTTCGCTGGTGGCCGGGATCGTCTCGATCCTGGTCTCGCTGCTGGTGATCTGCTTCGGGGCGGTGGGGCCGGACCGGGACGGCGTCTGGGCCGCCGGCGCCTTCACCGTGCTCGGCGTCCTGACCGGGGCGGGTGCCGTCGGCGCCGGCCTGCTCGCGATACGGCAGATCCGCCGTCCCGCGGCACCGCCGGCGGTCCGGTTCACCGGGCGCGGCCTGGCCATCTCCGGCGTCAGTTGCGGCGGCGCCGGGCTGCTGCTCAGCCTGCTCGGGCTGGGGCTGGCGTTGCTGGTGTCGCTGGCGTGACCAACGGGGCGACCGCCGGGCGGGAGCCCGAGGGAACCCCGGGGCCGAGGGGCCACTTCCCGGTGCAGCCGGTACACTTGTGTCCGTAGGTGCCCATCGCGGGCGCGCAGGCAGCACGGTTCCGATCGGCGGGCGGCGAGACGCTTCGCCGGCCGCCCCGTTTTGACCGGCGCGGTTGTGGTAGGTACTCTTTCCCCTTGTGCCCGGGCCAGCCCGGGCAACTCGTGCGTGCGCTGGATCCGATCAGCCGATGGTCCTGCGGCAGCGCGACGAAGCCAGAAGATCCGGCGCACGGCCTGCCGCGTGCCGGTGACAGACCCCCGGGTTCCGCGCGAGCGACGATCCGGGAACCGTGAGCCGGGCGACACGCCCGACCGCGGGTGCTGGGACCCCGTCAGGTGGCCCTGGTTGGAATGTAGGAGAGCCGTCCATCCGGCCGGCTAGAGCAGACGGCGCGGTCGCCTCGCAGCGGCCGAAGGGAGCGGAGAAACCCGGTGCCCACCATTCAGCAGCTGGTCCGAAAGGGCCGCCAGGCCAAGACGACCAAGACCAAGACCCCGGCGCTCAAGGGGTCTCCCCAGCGGCGCGGCGTGTGCACCCGCGTGTACACCACCACCCCGAAGAAGCCGAACTCGGCGCTGCGCAAGGTCGCTCGTGTCAAGCTCAGCAGCCAGATCGAGGTGACCGCCTACATCCCGGGCGTCGGCCACAACCTGCAGGAGCACTCGATCGTGCTCGTGCGTGGCGGCCGTGTGAAGGACCTCCCCGGCGTGCGGTACAAGATCGTTCGCGGTTCGCTGGACACCCAGGGTGTCCGCAACCGCAAGCAGGCGCGCAGCCGTTACGGCGCGAAGAAGGAGAAGAGCTGACATGCCGCGTAAGGGACCCGCTCCGCGGCGGCCGCTGGTCGCTGACCCGGTGTACAACTCGCCGCTGGTCACCCAGCTGGTGAACAAGATCCTGCTGCGCGGCAAGCGGCAGCTCGCCGAGAGCATCGTGTACGCGGCCCTCGAGGGCTGCCGCGAGAAGTCCGGCACCGACCCGGTCGTCACCCTGAAGCGGGCGATGGACAACGTCAAGCCGACCCTCGAGGTGCGCAGCCGCCGCGTCGGTGGCGCCACCTACCAGGTGCCGGTCGAGGTGCGCCCGGCCCGCGCGACCACCCTGGGTCTGCGCTGGCTGGTCACCTACGCCCGGGCGCGGCGCGAGAAGACCATGGTCGAGCGGCTGATGAACGAGCTGCTGGACGCGAGCAACGGCCTCGGTGCCGCCGTCAAGCGGCGCGAGGACACCCACAAGATGGCCGAGTCCAACAAGGCCTTCGCGCACTACCGCTGGTAACACCTTGGTTCCGGCGCCCACCAGGCGCCGGAACCGCCACCAGTTGTGTCGAGACGACGATAAGTAGGGATTGAAGTGGCCGCCGCAGACGCGCTCGCCAACGTACGCAACATCGGCATCATGGCGCACATCGATGCCGGTAAGACCACTACCACCGAGCGGATCCTGTTCTACACCGGTATCACCTACAAGATCGGTGAGGTCCACGAGGGCGCTGCCGTCATGGACTGGATGGAGCAGGAGCAGGAGCGCGGTATCACCATCACTTCCGCCGCCACGAAGTGCGAGTGGAAGGGCCACACGATCCAGATCATCGACACGCCCGGCCACGTCGACTTCACGGTCGAGGTCGAGCGGTCGCTGCGCGTTCTGGACGGTGCGGTCGCGGTCTACGACGGTGTCGCCGGCGTGGAGCCGCAGACGGAGAACGTCTGGCGTCAGGCCGACAAGTACAACGTCCCCCGGATGTGCTTCGTCAACAAGCTCGACCGGACCGGCGCCGACTTCTTCCGCTGCGTGCAGATGATGATCGACCGGCTCAACGCCACGCCGCTCGTGCTGCAGATCCCGATCGGGACCGAGGCCGACCACATCGGCGTCGTGGACCTGATCGGCATGCGCGCCCTCACCTGGCGCGGGGAGACCCAGAAGGGTGAGGACTACGCGGTCGAGGAGATCCCGGCCGACCTGGCCGACGCCGCCGCCGAGTGGCGCGAGAAGCTGATGGAGACGCTGGCCGACGTCGACGACTCGGTGATGGAGCGGTACCTGGAGGGCGAGGAGATCTCCGTCGAGGAGATCAAGGCCGCCATCCGCCGGGCCACCATCTCCGGCAAGGCCAACCCGGTCCTCTGCGGCTCCGCCTTCAAGAACAAGGGCGTCCAGCCGATGCTCGACGCCGTGGTCGACTACCTGCCGTCGCCGCTGGACATTCCGGCGATCGAGGGCACCGCGACCGACGGCGAGACCCCGATGCAGCGGAAGCCGTCCACCTCGGAGCCGTTCTCCGGCCTGGCGTTCAAGATCCAGACCGACAAGCACCTCGGCAAGCTCACCTACGTCCGGGTCTACTCCGGCGTGGTCGAGTCCGGGTCCCAGGTGGTCAACTCCACCAAGGACCGCAAGGAGCGGGTCGGCAAGATCTACCAGATGCACGCCAACAAGCGGGAGGAGCGCGGCTCCGCCAAGGCCGGCGACATCATCGCGGTCCAGGGTCTGAAGCAGACCACCACCGGTGACACCCTGTGCGACCCGGCGAACCCGGTCATCCTCGAGTCGATGACCTTCCCGGAGCCGGTCATCGAGGTGGCCATCGAGCCGAAGACCAAGGCCGACCAGGAGAAGCTCAGCACCGCCATCCAGCGGCTGGCCGAGGAGGACCCGACCTTCCGCGTCAAGCTGGACGAGGAGACCGGCCAGACGGTCATCTCCGGCATGGGCGAGCTGCACCTGGACATCCTGGTTGACCGGATGCGCCGCGAGTTCAACGTCGAGGCGAACATCGGCAAGCCGCAGGTGGCGTACCGCGAGACCATCCGCCGTCAGGTGGAGAAGGTCGAGTACACCCACAAGAAGCAGACCGGTGGTTCCGGCCAGTACGCCCGGGTGATCATCAGCCTGGAGCCGCTGCCGCTGGACAACGAGGCCCCGACCTACGAGTTCGCGAACGCCGTCACCGGTGGCCGCATCCCCCGGGAGTTCATCCCCTCGGTGGACGCGGGCGCGCAGGACGCCATGCAGTACGGCATCCTCGCCGGCTTCCCGCTCGTCGGCGTGAAGCTGACGCTGGTGGACGGTCAGTACCACGAGGTCGACTCGTCCGAGATGGCGTTCAAGATCGCCGGCTCGATGGCGCTCAAGGAGGCGGCCCGCAAGGCCGACCCGGCGCTGCTCGAGCCGATGATGGCCGTTGAGGTCACCACTCCTGAGGAGAACATGGGTGACGTCATCGGCGACCTCAACTCCCGCCGCGGCATCATCCAGGCGATGGAGGAGCGCGGCGGTGCCCGCGTCGTCCGCGCCCTGGTGCCGTTGTCGGAGATGTTCGGCTACGTCGGCGACCTGCGGTCGAAGACCCAGGGCCGGGCTAGCTACAGCATGCAGTTCGACTCCTACGCCGAGGTTCCGGCCTCGGTGGCCAAGGAGATCATCGCCAAGGCGACCGGTGAGTGACGCTCGCCTGAGCTGATCCGATGAGTCGGGTGTGGTCGCGGGAGGGTTCTCCCGCCCGCGGCCACCTCGGTCGGGTTGTGTGAATCCGGGCCTGTAGGCTTCATCGCCGCAGAACCCACAAAGGCTCTCCGGCCGTCAGGTCGGAAAGGCTGTCGACAGAGTCCTAAGCGCCGACCGGCGCACCGGGGCGAACGAACCAAGAAAGTCCACAGGAGGACACCAGTGGCGAAGGCGAAGTTCGAGCGGACTAAGCCGCACGTCAACATCGGCACCATTGGTCACATCGACCACGGTAAGACGACGCTGACGGCGGCCATCACCAAGGTCCTGCACGACCAGTTCCCGGACCTGAACCCGTACACGCCGTTCGACGAGATCGACAAGGCGCCGGAGGAGAAGGCCCGCGGCATCACGATCTCGATCGCGCACGTCGAGTACCAGACCGAGGCGCGGCACTACGCGCACGTCGACTGCCCCGGTCACGCCGACTACATCAAGAACATGATCACCGGTGCCGCCCAGATGGACGGCGCGATCCTGGTGGTCGCGGCGACCGACGGCCCGATGCCGCAGACCCGCGAGCACGTGCTGCTGGCCCGTCAGGTCGGCGTGCCGTACATCGTCGTGGCGCTCAACAAGAGCGACATGGTCGACGACGAGGAGCTCCTGGAGCTCGTCGAGCTCGAGGTCCGTGAGCTGCTCTCGGCGCAGGAGTACCCGGGTGACGACCTGCCGGTCGTCCGGGTGTCGGCGCTGAAGGCCCTCGAGGGTGACCCCGAGTGGACCGGCAAGCTGCTCGAGCTGATGAGCGCGGTCGACACCGCGATCCCGCAGCCGGAGCGCGAGACCGAGAAGCCGTTCCTCATGCCGATCGAGGATGTCTTCACGATCACCGGTCGTGGCACCGTCGTCACCGGTCGCGCGGAGCGCGGCATCCTCAAGCCGAACGAGGAGGTGGAGATCGTCGGTATCCGCGAGAAGTCGCAGAAGACGGTCTGCACCGGCATCGAGATGTTCCGCAAGCTGCTCGACGAGGCCCGCGCGGGTGAGAACGTCGGTCTGCTGCTGCGTGGCATCAAGCGCGAGGACGTCGAGCGCGGCATGGTCGTCATCAAGCCGGGCACCACGACCCCGCACACGGAGTTCGAGGCGACGGTCTACATCCTCTCCAAGGAGGAGGGCGGCCGGCACACCCCGTTCTTCCAGAACTACCGTCCGCAGTTCTACTTCCGGACCACGGACGTCACCGGTGTCGTCACGCTCCCCGAGGGCACCGAGATGGTCATGCCGGGCGACAACACCACGATGAGCGTCAAGCTCATCCAGCCGATCGCGATGGAGGAGAACCTCAAGTTCGCGATCCGCGAGGGTGGTCGTACGGTTGGCGCGGGTCGCGTCACCAAGATCATCAAGTGAGCTGGGTAACCCCGATTAGACCCGCCGCCGGTCGTGCGGCATACTAGTCAGGTTGCGTAACGACGGTTCGACCGCCTGCGTTCGGCTTCTGCCGAACCTCCGGGCGGGAGGGCCAGTCGGGCGTAGGGTGGTTGGCGGCCAGTCCGCCAACCACCCTCGCACGGCGTCCAGGTCGCGGTAGTGCGATCGGCGCCATGACCCACCGCGCGGTCGGTATCGCTCCGGAGTCCCGGGGCGGAGCCTGGCCCGAGGGCGCGACACGCCCGACCGCGGGGGTCGGCGAAGTGGGCCTGTACCAGCCGGTACAGGCGCCCGCAACACAGCGGCATCGAGAGAAGGAACAGAAGCCACCATGGCGGGACAGAAGATCCGCATCCGGCTCAAGGCCTATGACCACGAGGTCGTCGACTCCTCGGCTCGGAAGATCGTCGAGACGGTGACGCGCACCGGGGCGCAGGTCGCAGGCCCGGTGCCGCTGCCCACGGAGATCAACCGTTTCTGCGTAATCCGCTCGCCGCACAAGTACAAGGACTCGCGCGAGCACTTCGAGATGCGCACGCACAAGCGGCTGATCGACATCATCGACCCGACCCCGAAGACGGTCGACTCGCTCATGCGCCTCGACCTGCCGGCTGGCGTCGACATCGAGATCAAGCTGTAGGGATCGGACAAATGGACAGGCAAGTCAAGGGGATCCTGGGCGCGAAGCTCGGCATGACCCAGGTCTGGGACAACAACCGTGTTGTTCCCGTGACCGTGGTGCAGGCCGGCCCGTGCGTCGTCAGCCAGGTTCGCAGCGCTGAGAGGGACGGCTACGCGGCGGTCCAGCTGGCGTACGGCGCCATCGACCCGCGCAAGGTCAAGAAGCCGATCAGCGGTCACTACGCGAAGGCCGACGTGGCGCCGCGGCGCCACATCGTCGAGCTGCGCACGGTCGACGCCGCCGAGTACTCGCTCGGCCAGGAGGTCACGGTCGAGCAGTTCCCGGCCGGCATCTCGGTCGACGTGACCGGCAAGACCAAGGGCAAGGGCTACGCCGGCCCGATGAAGCGGCACGGCTTCCACGGTCTGCGCGCCAGCCACGGTGTCGAGCGCAAGCACCGCTCGCCGGGCTCCATCGGCGCCTGCGCCACCCCGGGTCGTGTCTTCAAGGGCACCCGGATGGCCGGCCGGATGGGTGGCGTGCGCTACACCGTCCAGAACCTGACCGTCCAGGCGGTCGACACCGAGAACAACCTCCTGCTCGTCCGTGGCGCCATCCCCGGCCCCAAGGGCGCGCTGGTCCTGGTCCGTACCGCGGCCAAGACCAAGGCGAAGAAGGGCGGTGCGGCCAAGTGACCACCGTTGACGTCCTCACCGTCGAAGGCACCAAGAGCGGCTCCGTGGAGCTGCCCGCCGACATCTTCGACGCGCAGGCCAACGTCGCGCTGATGCACCAGGTCGTGGTGGCCCAGCTCGCGGCGGCCCGGCAGGGCACGCACAAGGCCAAGACCCGCGGCGAGGTCGCCGGCGGCGGCAAGAAGCCGTACAAGCAGAAGGGCACCGGTCGTGCCCGGCAGGGCTCGATCCGCGCGCCGCAGTTCGCCGGCGGTGGCGTGGTGCACGGTCCCGTGCCGCGCGACTACAGCCAGCGGACCCCGAAGAAGATGAAGGCCGCCGCGCTCCGTGGCGCCCTCTCGGACCGGGCCCGCGCCGGCAAGGTGCACGTCGTCGAGGCGTTCGTCTCGGGCGAGAAGCCGTCGACCAAGGCCGCGCTGGCCACGCTGACGAAGCTGACCGACGCCCGCCGGGTGCTGGTCGTGCTGAGCAGCACCGACGAGCTGAACTGGGTGTCGCTGCGCAACGAGCCGCGGGTGCACCTGATCGAAGCCGGCCAGCTCAACACGTACGACGTGCTGGTGGCCGACGACGTGGTCTTCACCAAGGAGGCCCTGGACGAGTTCCTGGGCGTTCCCGCCGAGACCACCGAGGAGGGTGGCAAGTGAGCACGATCGCCGACCCGCGCGACATCATCGTGGCGCCGGTCGTCTCGGAGAAGAGTTACAGCGAGCTGAACCGCAACTGGTACACCTTCCTGGTGCACCCGGACGCGAACAAGACCGCGATCAAGATCGCTATCGAGCAGATCTTCAACGTCCGCGTCCTGACGGTCAACACGCTCAACCGCGAGGGCAAGCGCAAGCGGACCCGCACCGGGTTCGGCAAGCGCAAGGACACCAAGCGGGCGATGGTGAAGCTGGCTGACGGTGACCGCATCGAGGCCTTCGGCGGCCCGGTCAGCTGAGGGGTGTAGACAATGGCTATCCGTAAGTACAAGCCGACGACGCCGGGCCGGCGTGGCTCGAGCGTCGCCGACTTCGCCGAGATCACCCGGTCGACGCCGGAGAAGTCGCTGCTGGCCCCGCTGCCGAAGAAGGGCGGTCGCAACGCCCACGGCCGGATCACCACCCGGCACCACGGTGGCGGCCACAAGCGGCAGTACCGGATCATCGACTTCAAGCGGGTCGACAAGGACGGCGTGCCGGCGAAGGTCGCGCACATCGAGTACGACCCGAACCGCACCGCGCGGATCGCGCTGCTGCACTACCTCGACGGCGAGAAGCGCTACATCATCGCCCCGAAGGACCTGAAGCAGGGCGACACCGTCGAGTCGGGTCCGAGCGCCGACATCAAGCCGGGCAACAACCTGCCGCTGCGCAACATCCCGGTGGGTACCACGATCCACAACGTGGAGCTGCGCCCGGGTGGCGGCGCCAAGCTGGCCCGTTCGGCCGGCGTCGGCATCCAGCTGCTGGGCCGCGAGGGCGCGTACGCGACCCTGCGCATGCCGTCCGGTGAGATCCGGCGGGTGGACGTGCGCTGCCGCGCCAGCGTCGGTGAGATCGGCAACGCCGACCAGTCGAACATCAACTGGGGCAAGGCCGGCCGCATGCGCTGGAAGGGCAAGCGCCCGACCGTCCGTGGTGTCGCCATGAACCCGGTCGACCACCCGCACGGTGGTGGTGAGGGTAAGACCTCCGGCGGTCGCCACCCGGTCAACCCGCAGGGTAAGCCCGAGGGCCGCACCCGTCGTAAGGGCCAGCCGAGTGACCGGCTGATCGTCCGCCGCCGCTACGCCACGCGTAAGCGCGGCTGAGGGAGATAAGACATGCCTCGCAGCCTGAAGAAGGGCCCGTTCGTCGACGACCACCTGATCAAGAAGGTGGAGACGCAGAACGACAAGGGCACGAAGAACGTCATCAAGACCTGGTCGCGGCGCTCGACGATCATCCCCGAGATGCTGGGCCACACGATCGCGGTGCACGACGGACGCAAGCACGTCCCGGTGTTCGTGACCGAGGCGATGGTCGGGCACAAGCTCGGCGAGTTCGCGCTGACCCGCACGTTCAAGGGTCACGAGAAGGACGACCGGAAGAGCCGCCGGCGCTGACGCCGCGGGCATACGGATAGAGGAACAAGGGGTTACAGCGATGCCAGGAAAGGGCGACGCTCCGGTGCTTCCGGGCGCGCGGGCGGTTGCGCGGTACGTGCGCATCTCGCCGATGAAGGCGCGCCGGGTGGTCAACCTCGTCCGCGGCCTGCCCGCGAAGGAGGCGCTCACGGTGCTGCAGTTCGCGCCGCAGGCTGCGAGCGAGCAGGTGTACAAGGTGCTCGCGAGCGCGATCGCCAACGCGGAGAACAACGAGCGGCTGGACCCCGACGCGCTGCTCGTCAGCGAGGCGTACGTGGACGAGGGCCCGACCATGAAGCGGTTCCAGCCGCGGGCGCAGGGCCGGGCGTACCGGATCCGCAAGCGGACCTGCCACATCACGGTCGCGGTCGAGGCGGTCGCCCCGGCCGCGCCGAAGAAGTCGGCGGCGAAGAAGGCGGCCCCGGCGAAGCAGGCTGCGCCGGCCGAGACGCAGAGCACGACGGAGGGTGCGGAGTAATGGGTCAGAAGGTTCACCCGCACGGGTTCCGGCTCGGCATCTCGACCGACTGGAAGTCCCGCTGGTTCGCGGACAAGCTCTACAAGGACTACATCGGCGAGGACGTCAAGATCCGCCGCATGATGTCCAAGGGCCTCGAGCGCGCCGGGATCTCCAAGGTCGACATCGAGCGCACCCGGGACCGGGTCCGCGTCGACATCCACACCGCCCGGCCGGGCATCGTCATCGGCCGTAAGGGCGCGGAGGCCGACCGGATCCGTGGCGAGCTCGAGAAGCTGACCGGCAAGCAGGTCCAGCTCAACATCATCGAGGTGAAGAGCCCCGAGTCGGACGCGCAGCTCGTCGCGCAGGGCGTGGCCGAGCAGCTGTCCAGCCGGGTCAGCTTCCGTCGGGCGATGCGCAAGGCCATGCAGTCCGCGATGAAGAACCCGGTCTGCAAGGGCATCCGGGTCCAGGTCTCGGGCCGTCTCGGCGGCGCCGAGATGAGCCGGACCGAGTTCTACCGCGAGGGTCGGGTTCCGCTGCACACGCTGCGGGCCAACATCGAGTACGGCTTCTTCGAGGCCCGTACCACCTTCGGCCGGATCGGCGTGAAGGTCTGGATCTACAAGGGCGACGCGGTGCCGGGTCGGGAGACCCCGGCCGAGGCTCCGTCGCGCCCGCGCCGTGAGCGCGGCGACCGCCCCGAGCGGCCGCGCCGTGGTCGGTCCGGCTCCGCCGGCACGACCGCCGGTGGCACCGAGGCCGGCCGGGCAGCCGCGACCACCATCGCGCAGCAGGCCGAGACGCCGAGTGGCGAGCCGGTGGACGCGTCCGCCGTCGCCGCCGCGGCAGAAACGCAGCAGGAGGGCTGACAGATGCTGATGCCGCGCAAGCCCCCGAAGGGCTTCCGCAAGCCGCACCACCCGGACCGCAGCGGCGCGTCCAAGGGTGGTAACCGGGTGGTGTTCGGCGAGTTCGGGATCCAGGCTCTCGAGCCGGCGTACGTGACCAACCGCCAGATCGAGTCGGCGCGTATCGCGATGACCCGTCACATCAAGCGTGGCGGCAAGGTCTGGATCACGATCTTCCCGGACCAGGCCCTCACCAAGAAGCCGGCCGAGACCCGGATGGGTTCCGGTAAGGGTTCGCCCGAGTGGTGGGTCGCGAACGTGAAGCCGGGGCGGGTCCTCTTCGAGATGTCCTTCCCCAACGAGCAGATCGCGCGTGAGGCGATGCGCCGCGCGATCCACAAGCTCCCGATGAAGTGCCGGATTGTTACGCGCGAAGTGGGTGAATCCTGATGGCAGCGGGCGTTAAGGCCGCCGAGCTGCGTGAGCTCTCCGAGGAGGAGTTGGTCACGAAGCTGCGCGAGGCCAAGGCGGAGCTGTTCAACCTCCGCGTGCAGGCCGCAACCGGGCAGCTGGACAACAACCGGCGGCTGCAGGTCATCCGTCGGGAGATCGCCCGGATCTACACGATCATGCGTGAGCGTGAGCTGGGGCTCTCGGCCGCGCCGACTGAGGTGACTGCTTCATGAGCGAGAACACGACCGCCGCCGCGCGGGCCCGTCGCAAGGTGCGTGAGGGTCTCGTGGTCAGCGACAAGATGGAGAAGACCGTCGTCGTCGAGGTCGAGGACCGGGTCAAGCACGCGCTGTACGGCAAGATCATGCGCCGCACCAGCAAGCTCAAGGTCCACGACGAGCAGAACGCCGCCGGCATTGGCGACCGGGTCCTGATCATGGAGACCCGGCCGCTGTCCGCCACCAAGCGGTGGCGGCTCGTGGAGATCCTCGAGAAGGCCAAGTAGCGAAGGCTCAAGCTCGGCCGGCATCGGTCGGGCGCAGGTTCCGCCAGGCTCCGGCCGCCTCGTGCGGCCGGAGAACCGGCAGACATAGGAGATAGACGTGATTCAGCAGGAGTCGCGACTGCGCGTCGCCGACAACACGGGTGCCCGGGAGATCCTGTGCATCCGCGTGCTCGGCGGCTCCGGTCGGCGCTACGCGAGCATCGGCGACGTCATCGTGGCCACCGTCAAGGACGCGATCCCCGGTGCCGGTGTGAAGAAGGGCGACGTCGTCAAGGCGGTCGTCGTTCGCACCGCCAAGGAGAGGCGGCGGCCGGACGGTTCGTACATCCGCTTCGACGAGAACGCCGCCGTCATCATCAAGGACGGTGGGGACCCGCGCGGCACCCGTATCTTCGGCCCGGTGGGCCGGGAGCTGCGGGACAAGCGGTTCATGAAGATCATTTCTCTCGCGCCGGAGGTGTTGTGACCGTGAAGGTCAAGAAGGGCGACACGGTCGTCGTCATCGCCGGCAAGGACAAGGGTGCCAAGGGCAAGGTCATCGCGGCCTACCCGCGGCAGGACAAGGTCCTGGTCGAGGGCGTGAACCGGGTCAAGAAGCACACCCGCATCAGCACCACCCAGCGTGGCGCCAAGACCGGTGGCATCGTCACCCAGGAGGCCCCGATCCACGTCTCGAACGTGATGGTCGTGGACTCCGACGGCAAGCCGACTCGCGTCGGCTACCGGATCGACGAGAACGGCCAGAAGGTCCGCATCGCGCGTAGCACCGGTAAGGACCTGTGATGACCACGGCTACCGAAACCAAGACCATGCCGCGCCTCAAGGAGCGGTACCGCAACGAGATCGTGGCCCAGCTGCGCGAGCAGTACAACTACGGCAACCCGATGCAGGTGCCGCGGCTGGTCAAGATCGTCGTCAACATGGGTGTCGGCGAGGCCGCCCGGGACGCCAAGCTGATCGAGGGCGCCGTCCGCGATCTGGCGACCATCACCGGCCAGAAGCCGCAGGTGCGGCGCGCCACCAAGTCCATCGCGCAGTTCAAGCTGCGCGAGGGCATGCCGATCGGCGCGAAGGTCACCCTGCGCGGCGACCGGATGTGGGAGTTCCTGGACCGGCTGCTGTCGATCGCACTGCCGCGTATCCGTGACTTCCGCGGCCTCGACGGGCGCAAGCTCGACGGGCACGGCAACTACACGTTCGGTCTGACCGAGCAGTCGGTGTTCCACGAGATCGACCAGGACAAGATCGATCGCCAGCGGGGCATGGACATCACGGTGGTCACCACCGCCACGACCGACGACGAGGGCCGGGCGCTGCTCAAGCTCCTGGGCTTCCCGTTCAAGGAGAACTGAGATGGCCAAGAAGGCGCTGATCCTCAAGGCGGCCGCGAAGCCGAAGTTCTCGGTTCGCGCGTACACCCGCTGCCAGCGGTGCGGGCGTCCGAAGGCGGTCTACCGCAAGTTCGGTCTCTGCCGGGTCTGCATCCGGGAGATGGCCCACCGCGGTGAGCTGCCCGGCGTGTCCAAGGCTTCCTGGTAATAGCCCGGCGCGCTCCGCGCGTCAGCTGCACTGTCTCTTCGCCGTAGGCCCGGGTGGTCCCGGGAACCCCGGCGAGAAAGGTTGACGAGTTTAATGACGATGACCGACCCGATCGCAGACATGCTCACGCGTCTGCGTAACGCCAACCAGGCGTACCACGACCGGGTGACGATGCCCTACTCGAAGATCAAGGCGAACATCGCCGAGGTCCTCAAGACCGAGGGTTACATCGCCACCTGGTCGGTCGAGGAGCCCGAGGAGGGCGCCGTCGGCAAGCGACTGGTCGTCGAGCTGAAGTACGGCCAGAACCGCGAGCGGAGCCTGGCCGGCATCAAGCGCGTGTCCAAGCCCGGCCTCCGGGTGTACGCCAAGTCGGGCGAGCTCCCGCGGGTGCTCGGCGGTCTGGGCGTGGCGATCATTTCGACGTCCCAGGGGCTGCTCACCGATCGGCAGGCCCGCAAGCGGAGCGTTGGCGGGGAAGTCCTCGCCTTCGTCTGGTAACGGGAGACAGGTAGAAATGTCGCGTATTGGACGTAAGTCGATCCCGGTGCCAGCCGGCGTCGACGTCACGATCGACGGCCAGACCGTCAAGGTCAAGGGCCCCAAGGGCGAGCTCTCGCACACCCTGGCCGAGCCGATCACCATCGAGCGGGCCGAGGACGGGCAGCTGAACGTCGCCCGCCCGAACGACGAGCGCAAGGCCAAGGAGCTCCACGGCCTGAGCCGTACCCTGGTCGCCAACATGATCGTCGGCGTCACCGAGGGCTACCGCAAGAGCCTGGAGATCGCGGGTACCGGTTACCGGGTCACCGCCAAGGGCAAGGACCTGGAGTTCGCGCTCGGGTTCTCGCACCCGGTCCTCGTGCCGGCGCCGGAGGGCATCACCTTCACGGTGGAGAAGCCGACGCTGTTCCACGTGGCCGGCATCGACAAGCAGCTGGTCGGCGAGGTTGCCGCGAACATCCGGAAGATCCGCCCGCCGGAGCCCTACAAGGGCAAGGGTGTGAAGTACCAGGGCGAGGTCATCCGCCGCAAGGCTGGAAAGGCAGGTAAGAAGTGAGCGCCACGCTGCTCAAGCGCCGCCGCGGCGTCGCCGCCAAGCGCGCCGTCGGGCGTGCGCGCCGGCACTTCCGGGTCCGCAAGAACATCAGCGGTACGGCCGAGCGTCCCCGCCTGGTCGTCACCCGCTCCCTGCGGCACATCGTCGCCCAGATCGTGGACGACACCAAGGGTCACACCCTGGCGTCGGCCTCGACCCTGGACGCGTCGCTGCGGGGCGCCGAGGGCGACAAAAGCGCCCTGGCCGGCAAGGTCGGTGCGCTGCTCGCCGAGCGGGCGAAGGCGGCCGGCATCTCCAAGGTCGTCTTCGACCGCGGTGGCAACCGGTACGCGGGGCGGGTAGCCGCGCTCGCCGACGCCGCCCGCGAAGCCGGGCTCGAGTTCTGACAATCCCCGTCACGAGAGAAAAGGAAGGCTGCTGATGCCAGGTCAACAGCGCCGTGGCGGCGGGTCCGGTGGCAACGAGGGTGGTCGCCGCGACAACCGCCGTGAGGGCGGCCGCGGAAACGCGCCCGTCGAGAAGACCCCGCACCTCGAGCGGGTCGTCGCGATCAACCGCGTCGCCAAGGTCGTGAAGGGTGGTCGTCGCTTCAGCTTCACCGCCCTGGTGATCGTGGGCGACGGCGACGGCACCGTCGGCGTGGGCTACGGAAAGGCCAAGGAGGTGCCCGCGGCGATCGCCAAGGGTGTCGAGGAGGCCAAGAAGCACTTCTTCAAGGTGCCGCGGATCGGCCAGTCGATCCCGCACCCGGTGCAGGGCGAGGACGCCGCCGGCGTCGTGCTGCTCAAGCCGGCCTCGGCCGGTACGGGCGTCATCGCCGGTGGGCCGGTGCGCGCCGTGCTGGAGTGCGCGGGTATCCACGACGTGCTCTCCAAGAGCCTCGGTTCGTCCAACCCGATCAATATCGTGCACGCCACGGTGGCGGCGCTGAAGGGGCTGGAGTCCCCCGAGGCCGTCGCCGCCCGTCGTGGTCTGCCGGTCGAGGACGTCGCGCCGGCCGCCATGCTGGCGTCGCGGGCGGAGGTGGCTTCCTGATGGCTCGCCTGAAGGTCACCCAGGTCCGGTCCGAGATCGGGGCCAAGCAGAACCAGCGTCACTCGCTGCGTTCGCTCGGCCTCAAGCGGATCAACGACGTGGTGGTCAAGGAGGACCGTCCGGAGATCCGCGGCATGATCTTCACGGTCAACCACCTCGTGAAGGTCGAGGAGGTCGAGTAATGACGATCAAGGTCCACCACCTGCGTCCGGCGCCCGGTGCCAAGACCGCGAAGACCCGCGTGGGTCGCGGTGAGGGCTCCAAGGGCAAGACCGCCGGCCGCGGTACCAAGGGCTCGAAGGCCCGCAAGAACATCTCGGCGGCGTTCGAGGGTGGGCAGATGCCCATCCACATGCGCCTGCCGAAGATGAAGGGCTTCAAGAACAAGTTCAAGGTGACCTTCCAGGTCGTCAACCTGGACCGGCTCGCCGAGCTGTTCCCGAACGGCGGTCAGGTCGGTCCGGTCGAGATGGTCGAGGCCGGTGCGGTCCGCAAGGGCCAGCCGGTCAAGGTGCTCGGCACCGGCGACCTCGGTGGGGTGGCGCTCCAGGTCTCGGCGCACGCGTTCAGCGCGTCGGCCAAGGAGAAGATCACCGCCGCCGGTGGCTCGGTCACCGAGCTGTAAGGCGAGCATCGAGTGGGTAGGTGGATCCGTCCGCCTGCCCACTCGAGAGAACTTTCGTTGCATGCTGACGGCACTGGAAGTGACCGCAGCTACGAAACGAACTGGGCCCGCGCGAAGCGCGGGCCCAGTTCGTTTGTCTATCCTGAGCTAGCAGGAGACTCGAATGCTGTTAGAAGCCTTGAACTTGTAACCACCGCCGATAGTGTTACCTGAGATGGTGGTACGGTAGGTTTGCGTGCCAGTGCCGCTGCAGTTGTAGTAGATGTACTGATCGTAGCCTGGCCCGTTGACCCTCGCCGTCTTCAGGGTTGACCAGCATCCGATGCAAGTTTGCTTCTGGATGCTGAGTGTCGCGATCGAGCTGCTCGAGCACCCCTGGATACTGCCGTAGCCAACGATCTGGCTTCCGCTCTTGCGCGTGGTTCCGATGTGAACGTCGCAGCTGGCGGCCGATGCGGCAGATGCCGGGACGGCTACAAAACCGGCAACTATGAGTGCCAGGATCGCGCCGGCTCTGGCGATGGTGTGCTTGGAGATCACCCCGTGTCCCTTCGTTGTAGCGGTCGGTGACGCGAGGTTAGCGTTCGGATGGATCAAGGTCAAGCGACGGGGATCGTTGTCATCGTCCCGGTACCCGCGGCTCCCGGGGCGCCTGCGGCCGCCGTATCGCACTCGTTCGGCCTCCCAGCCGTGTGGGGCGAAGTTGCCGGAGGGAGTAGTTCACCGTTCGGCGGCTAGCTGGAGCGCCCGTGCAGTTACCGCACGAGACCGTCCTGTGGTGTCGTGATGGACTGGCCTGTTAAGGTGTGACCTCGGCGTCGTCTAGGTCGCCAGTCTGATGGTGCCCGTGGTGGCGAACGGCCACGCGGCCTTCGCGCAGGAGGAATCGTTGCTGTCCGCCTTTCTCAGTGCGTTCCGCACGCCTGACCTGCGCAAGAAGCTGCTGTTCACAGTCGGCATCATTGCGATCTACCGGCTCGGTGCCACGCTGCCCAGTCCGGGGGTGTCGTACACCAACGTGCAGAAGTGCATCGACGCTACGCAGGGCTCCACGGGGGTCCTGAACCTGCTCAACCTCTTCTCCGGTGGTGCGCTCCTGCAGCTGTCGGTCTTCGCGCTGGGCATCATGCCCTACATCACCGCGTCGATCATCCTGCAGCTGCTGACCGTGGTGATCCCGCGGCTGGAGCAGCTCCGCAAGGAGGGCCAGGCCGGCCAGGCGAAGATCACCCAGTACACCCGGTACCTGACCCTGGGCCTGGGTGTCCTCCAGGCATCGGCGTTCGTCGCCCTCGCCCGCTCGGGCCAGCTCTTCAACAACCAGTGCGACCAGTTCCCGATCATCCCCGAGGGGACCGGTATCCCGGACTGGCTGACCCTGAGCATCCTGGTCATGACGATGACCGCCGGCACCGGCGTGGTGATGTGGCTCGGTGAGCTGATCACCGACCGGGGCGTCGGCAACGGCATGTCCGTGCTGATCTTCGCCTCGATCGCGGCCCGCCTCCCCGCCGAGGGTTGGACGATCAAGGAGAGCCAGGGCTGGGGCAAGTTCATGCTCGTCATCGCGCTGGTCCTGGTCGTCATCACCGCGGTCACCTTCATCGAGCAGGCGCAGCGCCGGATCCCGGTGCAGTACGCCAAGCGGATGATCGGCCGGCGGATGTACGGCGGCACCTCGACATACATCCCCCTCAAGGTCAACCAGGCCGGCGTCATCCCGGTGATCTTCGGCTCGTCGCTGCTCTACCTGCCGCAGCTGGCCCTGCAGTTCTTCGACCAGACGGACCCCGGCAAGACCCAGGCGTGGATCCAGAACAACCTGGTCGACCCGACCAGCCCGATCTACATCGCGGTCTACTTCCTGTTGATCATCTTCTTCACGTACTTCTACGTCTCGATCACGTTCAACCCGACCGAGGTCGCGGACAACATGAAGAAGTACGGCGGCTTCGTGCCGGGCATCCGCCCCGGCAAGCCGACCGCCGACTACCTGGACTTCATCCTCAGCCGGATCACCCTGCCGGGCGCTCTCTACCTGGGCGTCATCTCGATCCTGCCGAACTTCTTCTTCATCTGGCTGGACAAGCAGCAGTACCTGAACTTCCCGTTCGGCGGCACCGCTGTGCTGATCATGGTCGGCGTCGGTCTGGAGACGACCAAGCAGATCGAGAGCCAACTGATGCAGCGGAACTACGAAGGGTTCCTGCGGTAGATGCGACTCGTTCTGGTTGGCCCGCCGGGGGCGGGCAAGGGCACGCAGGCGGAGTTCATCGCCGCGCACCTCGCGGTGCCGAAGATCTCGACGGGTGACATCTTCCGCTCCAACGTGTCGCAGGGCACCCCGCTCGGCGTCGAGGCGAAGCGGTACATGGACGCCGGCGAGCTGGTGCCGGACGAGGTCACCATCAACATGGTGCGGGACCGGCTCGCCGAGCCGGACGCGAGCGAGGGCTTCCTGCTCGACGGCTTCCCGCGTACGACACCGCAGGCCGCCGCGCTGGACAAGCTCCTCGCGGACCTCGGCACCGCTCTGGACCTCGTGCTCGAGCTGGTCGTCGACGACGACGAGGTGATCCGGCGGCTCTCCGGCCGGCGCACCTGCCGGGGCTGCGGCAAGATCTGGCACGTCGAGTTCGACGCCACCACGCGCGAGGGCATCTGCGACCGGTGCGGCGCCGAGCTGTTCCAGCGGGACGACGACAAGCCGGAGACCATCGCCACGCGCCTGCGGGAGTACGCCGACAAGACCGCGCCGCTGGTCGACTACTACGGCGCCCAGGGCAAGCTCGTGGGGATCGACGCCACGGGCCCGGTGGAGGACGTCACCGTCCGCGCCATCGACGCCCTGCGCTCGTACGGTGGCTGACCCCTCGGTGGATAGAGTGCGAGGAGCGGGGTACGCGACGGCGTGCCCCGCTCTTCGGCAGGAAAGGTAACGACCCGATGCGCCGTCCCCAGCTGGACATCCAGCTGAAGACTCCTGACCAGATCGAAAAGATGCGGGCCGCGGGGCTGGTGGTGGCCGAGGCGCTCCGCCGGATGCGCGAGGCCGTCGCGCCCGGTGTCAGCACCGCGGACCTGGACGCCATCGCCGAGGCCACCATCCGCGAGGCCGGCGCGGTCCCCTCCTTCAAGGGTTACCACGGCTTCCCCGCCTCGATCTGCTCCTCGGTCAACGAGCAGGTCGTGCACGCCATCCCGTCCCCCCGGCAGGTGCTCCAGGACGGCGATCTCATCTCGATCGACTGCGGTGCGGTGCTGGACGGCTGGCACGGCGACGCCGCGATCACCGTCGGCGTCGGCGACGTGAACCCGGCGCTGCTGACGATGGCCGCGGTCGCCGAGGACGCGATGTGGGCCGGCATCGCCGCGGCCGCCCGCGGCGCCGCCAGCGGCAGGGGCCGGCTCACCGACATCTCCCACGCCGTCGAGACGGCGGTCCGCAAGGGCGGGCGGTACGGCATCGTCGACGGGTACGGCGGCCACGGCATCGGCACCGAGATGCACCAGGACCCGCACGTGCTCAACCACGGACGCCCGGGCAAGGGGCCCCGCCTCGTGCCCGGCATGGCCCTCGCCATCGAGCCGATGATCACCCTGGGCTCGCCCCGTACGGCGGAGCTGGCCGACGGCTGGACCGTGGTGACCCGGGACGGGTCGATGGCCGTGCACGTCGAGCACACCATGGCGTTGCTGCCCGACGGGGTGTGGGTGCTCACCGCGCCGGACGGCGGCCGGGAGCGCCTCGGCGACCTGGTCACCGCCCGCCAGCCGGCTCCGGCCGCCTGACCCGTCCGGGCCTTGGCCGCCTGACCCGTCCGACTCACGTGATCAACCCGATGCCGGTGCCATCGCTGTTTCGGCCCACCGGGGATGCCACGATGGCGGCGGCACGGAGTCGACCAAGGGACCGGCCGTCGCGGGATCGCGACCGATGGCACGCCGGTGGCATGCTGGAACGCATGCAGGGGCGGGACGGGATGCGGGCCGCCGACGCCGACCGGCAGGCGGTGGCCGACCGGTTGCGGGCGGCCGTGGACGAGGGGCGTCTGGACCTGCACGAGTACGACGAGCGCCTCCAGCAGGCGTACACCGCCCGCACGTACGGCGAACTCGACGCGCTGCTCGCGGACCTGCCGGCACCGGCCGGCGCCGCGGCCTCGGCGCTCGCCGTCCCGGGCGGGAACGCCCTCGCCCCGCCGGGCGGGGTGACCGGGTCGGCCGGGATGCCGGCCGTCGGTGCCCGTCCGGTCGTCGCCCGGTGGCTCGTCGAGGTGTGGGAGCCGTGGTTGAAGGTCGTCCCGATCGTGGTGGCGGTCTGGGCGGTGACGTCGCTGCTGGCCGGGGACGCGCTCTACTTCTGGCCCGGGTGGGTGGCGGGTCCGTGGGGAGCGGTGCTGCTGGTCCGCACTGTGCTCGGGATCACGTCGGGTGAGCCGGCGCGCTGGGCGGCCGAGCGGGAGCGGCGCCGGCAGCGGCGCCGGGAGAAGCGGGCCCGCAAGCGGGAGCGGAAGGCGGCGCGACGCGAGAGTAGGAAACTTCCGGGCGAATCGGGCTGAACGTCCGGATCATTCTGTTCGTAGCGCCGGCAATGGGTGGTCGGTTTGGCGGCGGCGCGCAGGCGGGCGTACACTTTCTGATCGGCGCACAGCGTCCACTCCGGCATGCCCACCCTGCGCTTCGGTGGGCGTCGGAGCCGCGGCTGGCGCGGGTATCTGATCTTGATCAGTCCCGTGTAAGACGTTGTGGGCCGTCCGGAGCAACCGACGTCAGGACAGCGGAGGACATGCCGAAAAAAGACGGAGCCATCGAGATCGAGGGCCGGGTCATCGAGCCCCTGCCGAACGCCATGTTCCGCGTGGAGCTCGCGAACGGTCACAAGGTGCTGGCTCACATCAGCGGCAAGATGCGGCAGCACTACATCCGCATCCTGCCGGAGGACCGGGTCGTCGTCGAACTCTCGCCGTACGACCTGACCCGAGGGCGCATCGTCTACCGCTACAAGTAAGCCTGACGGCGGCCGGGTGAGTCCCGTGTCCGTCTTCGTCGCCCGGAGTCGCGAACACCGCGTCGCCGGGCCAGATGGGAAGTAAGGCAACCGTGAAGGTCAAGCCGAGCGTCAAGCGGATCTGCAACAAGTGCCGGGTGATCCGCCGGCACGGCCGGGTCATGGTCATCTGCACCGACCCGCGCCACAAGCAGCGCCAGGGCTGAACCAGTTCCGGCCGGTCGCGACACCGCGGCCGGTCGACAACCGGTCCGGGCCGCAGATCCTGACACAACACATCACATGCTCGTCCCAGCCGCGGGAGTGCGCAGCGCGTACCTCATCGTGGTTGACCCCCGGTCGGAGGCCGGGGCCCGCTCGGGCAACGACCGATCCCGGTCGCCGGTGCTGACAGGCGCCGGAAGGACAGGGACGGCCGGTAGCGGGGTGGGGCGGGTCCACACCTCCGCCAGCACATCACGAGGAGTACGCCCGCACATGGCACGTCTAGCCGGCGTCGATCTCCCCCGCGACAAGCGGATGGAGATCGCGCTCACCTACATCTTCGGCGTGGGTCGCACCCGCGCCCTGGAGACGCTCGCCGCCACCGGCATCTCGCCGGACAAGCGCGCCCGGGACCTCACGGACGAGGAGCTCGTGCAGCTCCGCGACCACATCGAGGGCAACTACAAGGTTGAAGGCGACCTGCGCCGCGAGGTCGCCGCTGACATCCGCCGCAAGGTCGAGATCGGCTGCTACGCCGGCATCCGGCACCGCCGCGGTCTGCCGGTTCGTGGCCAGCGGACGCGGACCAACGCCCGCACTCGCAAGGGCCCGAAGCGGACCGTCGCCGGCAAGAAGAAGCCCGGCAAGAAGTAATTAGGAGCGCACAGACTTATGCCACCGAAGGCTCGTGCCGGAGCCGCCGTCAAGAAGGTCCGGCGCAAGGAACGCAAGAACGTCGCCCACGGGCAGGCGCACATCAAGAGCACCTTCAACAACACCATCGTGTCCATCACGGACCCGACCGGTGCGGTCATCTCCTGGGCCTCGTCGGGCCAGGTGGGCTTCAAGGGCTCCCGCAAGTCGACCCCGTTCGCCGCGCAGCTGGCCGCCGAGGCCGCCGCGCGTCGGGCGATGGAGCACGGCATGCGCAAGGTCGACGTGTTCGTCAAGGGCCCCGGCTCCGGCCGGGAGACCGCCATCCGTTCGCTGCAGGCCGCCGGTCTCGAGGTCGGGCAGATCTCCGACGTGACCCCGCAGCCGCACAACGGGTGCCGTCCGCCGAAGCGTCGCCGGGTCTGAGAGGTAGAGAGAGATGGCTCGTTACACCGGTGCTGACTGCCGCCGTTGCCGGCGGGAGAAGATGAAGCTGTTCCTCAAGGGCAGCAAGTGCGATGGCCCGAAGTGCCCGTTCGAGTCCCGGCCGTTCCCGCCCGGGCAGCACGGCCGTGGCCGCACCAAGGAGACGGAGTACCTGCTCCAGCTCCGGGAGAAGCAGAAGGCCCGCCGGGTGTACGGCGTGCTGGAGAAGCAGTTCCGCGGTTACTACGAGGAGGCCGTGGCCAAGCAGGCCAAGACCGGTGAGGTCCTCCTGCAGATCCTCGAGTCGCGGCTGGACAACGTGGTCTACCGGGCCGGCTACGCCAGCTCCCGGGACCAGGCCCGTCAGCTGGTCAAGCACGGTCACTTCACGGTGAACGGCAAGAAGGTCGACATCCCGTCGTACCGCGTCAAGGAGCACGACATCATCGAGGTCCGGGAGAAGAGCAAGCAGCTCACCCCGTTCCTGGTGGCGCAGGCTCAGGCCGGTTCGCGGTCGGTTCCGGCGTGGCTGGAGGCCATCCCGAGCCAGATGAAGATCCTCGTGCACTCGCTCCCGGCCCGCCAGGTGATCGACACCCAGGTCCAGGAGCAGCTGATCGTCGAGCTCTACTCCAAGTAAGAGCTCGTTGCGGTGGCCCGCCCTCCGGGGCGGGCCACCGGAACCGTTTGTGTCGTGGGCGTCATATGGCGGGCGCCCCGGAAGAGAAGAGAAGACATGCTCATCTCCCAGCGACCGACCCTCTCCGAGGAGTCGATCAACGAGACCCGGTCCCGGTTCACCATCGAGCCGCTGGAGCCGGGCTTCGGCTACACCCTGGGCAACTCGCTGCGCCGGACGCTGCTGTCGTCCATCCCCGGCGCGGCGGTGACCTCGATCAAGATCGACGGTGTGCTGCACGAGTTCACCACGATCCCCGGGGTCAAGGAGGACGTGGTCGAGCTCGTCATGAACATCAAGGAGCTGTGCGTCAGCTCCGAGCACGACGAGCCGGTCAGCATGTACCTGCGCAAGCAGGGCCCGGGCGACGTGACCGCGGGTGACATCCAGCCCCCAGCCGGCGTCTCGGTGCACAACCCGGACCTGAAGCTCGCCACCCTCAACGGCAAGGGCCGGCTCGACATGGAGCTGACCGTCGAGCGGGGTCGCGGCTACGTGACGGCTGCGCAGAACAAGCAGGCCGGCGCCGAGATCGGCCGTATCCCGGTCGACTCGATCTACTCGCCGGTGCTGAAGGTCACCTACCGCGTCGAGGCGACCCGTGTCGAGCAGCGGACCGACTTCGACCGGCTGATCATCGACGTCGAGACCAAGCCGTCGATGGGCCCGCGCACCGCGCTGGCCTCCGCCGGTTCGACGCTGGTCGAGCTCTTCGGCCTGGCCCGGGAGCTGGACGAGACCGCCGAGGGCATCGACATCGGGCCGTCCCCGCAGGACGCCCAGCTGGCGGCGGACCTGGCGCTGCCGATCGAGGAGCTGGACCTCACCGTCCGCTCCTACAACTGCCTCAAGCGCGAGGGCATCAACACCGTTGGTGAGCTCATCGGGCGTACCGAGGCCGACCTCCTCGACATCCGCAACTTCGGCCAGAAGTCGATCGACGAGGTCAAGATGAAGCTCGCCGGGATGGGTCTGGGGCTGAAGGACTCCGCCCCGAACTTCGACCCGGCGCACGTCGTGGACGCCTTCGGTGAGGCCGACTACGACACCGAGGACTACCGCGAGACTGAGCAGCTGTAAGCGCGGCTGAGGATTAACGAGGAGCACCGAGAATGCCCACGCCCACCAAGGGTCCCCGCCTCGGCGGCAGCCCGGCGCACGAGCGGCTGATGCTGGCCAACCTGGCCACGTCGCTGTTCCAGCACGGCAAGATCCAGACCACCGAGACCAAGGCCCGGCGGCTGCGTCCGCTCGCGGAGCAGCTGATCACCAAGGCCAAGCGCGGTGACCTGGCCTCCCGGCGTCGGGTGCTCGCCGTCGTCAAGGACAAGGACGTGGTCTACGCCCTGTTCGACCAGATCGCGCCGCGGTACGCCAACCGCAACGGCGGCTACACCCGGATCGTGAAGACCGGTCCGCGCAAGGGTGACGCCGCCCCGATGGCGATCATCGAGCTGGTCGAGGAGCTGCAGGTCGCCGAGCCGAAGGCGAACAAGAAGACCGCCGCCCGCAAGGCCGCCCAGCAGGACAAGGTCGAGGCGCTCGCCCCGGCCGAGGAGGCCCCGAAGTCGGCCGACAACGACCAGGACGCCGAGGCGCCCGTGTCGGCGTCGGGTGACACCGCCGAGGCGCGCGAGGACAGCGACCTCGCCGTCGAGGAGAACAACGAGCAGAACAAGGCCTGATCAGGGTCTTCGTCGGGCCCGGCACCCCCTGGGGTGTCGGGCCCGCGGCGTCAGAGGGGGTACGAGGTGGACGAGGGCATCCGGCTGCGGTTGGACGTCTCGTACGACGGCAGCGGCTTCTCCGGCTGGGCCGCCCAGCCGGAGCGGCGTACCGTCGCCGGGGTCCTCGCGCAGACCCTCGACCTGGTGCTCGGCGCCGGGACCGCGACCGGCCTGACCGTGGCCGGCCGGACCGACGCCGGGGTGCACGCCACCGGGCAGGTCTGCCACGTCGACCTGCCGGCGGACGTCTGGCGGCAGCACGAGGGGCGGCTGCTGCGCCGGCTCGCCCGGCTGCTCCCCACCGACGTGCGGGTGCGGGCCATGACCGAGGTGCCGGTCGACTTCGACGCGCGGTTCTCGGCGACCTTCCGGCGCTACGAGTACCGCGTCACCGACACACCCTGGGGCGCGGAGCCGCTGCGCCGGCACGACACCCTCGCCTGGCCGAGGCCGCTCGACCTGGCGGCGCTGACCGCCGCCGCCGCCGGGCTGGTGGGGGAGCACGACTTCGCCGCGTACTGCCGGCGGAAGGAGAACGCCACCACGCTGCGCGAGGTGACCCGGCTCGACTGGCGGCGGGATCCGGACGGCATCCTCGTCGCCACCGTCCAGGCCGACGCGTTCTGCCAGGCGATGGTGCGCAGTCTGGTCGGCGCGATGCTGACCGTCGGGGACGGCCGGCGGCCGGTCGAATGGCCGGCCGGCCTGCTCAGCCGCCGGGAGCGGGCCAGTGAGGTGACGGTCGCCCCCGCGCACGGGCTCACCCTGGTCGCCGTCGGCTACCCCGGGGACCCGGCCGAGTACGCCCGCCGCGCGGACCTCACCCGGCGGCTGCGCGTACCGGTGGAGAGCTGAGCGCACGGCGGAGCGGGTGCGCGGCCGGACAGCCCCGCACCCGCTGTGCCCGAAGCTCAGTTCCGGGTGCCGTTCTGGGAGGCGGTGCCGTCGTCGGGGTCGGCCGTGGGTTGGCCGGCCACGCCGCCGTTCGCCCGCCGCTCCAGGACGCCCTGGTTGAGGTGCAGTTCGATCATGTCGAAGAGGATCTCGCGGACCTGCGTGTCGCCGGCGCGGACGGACTCGCCGTCGGAGCGGGCCACCAGCGCGTACGCGAGGTAGTGGCCGCGTACCTGCCAGCCGACCCGGGCCGGGGCGGTGGCGATCGCCTCGGACTCCTCGTCGGCGGCCATGCCCCGGAACCGGCCCTGCCGCTCGTCGAGCATCTGCCGGATCCGGTCGCGGGCGCGTTCGGCGCTGGCCCGGTCGGTGAGGTTGAACAGGCCGGCGGTGACCAGGTGGTCGCCGTCCCGGGTGCGCAACGTCGCCCGGACCACCTGGTTGCAGCCGAGGCGGGTCAGCAAGTCGGCGACCTCGCCGGTGGCGGCGACGGCGCAGCTGCCGCTGGACTGCGTCTTCAGCACCTGGTACGCGGGCTGCCCGTCGGAGACGACGAGCTGCTTGCCCGGGAAGACCTCCTTGGCGCTCAGCGGTGCCTGGTCGGTGTCCCGGGAGTCGAGGTCGTTCGCCTCCGGCTCGGGGCTCTCGTCCGCCGCCGCGGGCTGGTTGTTCGGCGGGTTGACGAGGTCAGCACCGCGCTCGCCGAGCAGGGCGGCCGCGCCGAGCCCGCAGAGCGCGAGCAGGACCAGCACCGCCGCGCCGCCGACCACGACCTGCCACATCCGGCCGCCGCCGCGGGGCGGGGGTGCTGCGGCCGGGGAGTAGACCTCCGCCTGGGGTGGCGTGGCGGCCGGTGCGCGGGACGGCTCCGCCGCTGGTGCGGGCGCCGGCGCCCGTGCGGGGACCGGCTCCGCGCTGTACGTGGCGGCGGGCTCCGGCGCGAACGTGGGGGCGGGCTTCGGTGCCGGCGCGCGGGGCGGCTCGGGAGCCGGCGGGCGGGCGGGCTCGGGGGGTGGCGGTGGTCTCCGGGTGGTCCGGGGCAGTGACGGGGTGGGGAAGCGGGACGGCGACGGCCCCGCCGGCGGAGGCGAACCAGGGCCGAGCGCCGACAGGTCCGACCCGGGCTCCGGGTGCTCCACGAATGCGTCCTCATCGGACTCGTACCGATACACCATGTCGCCCAGAGTAAGAGCCATTATCCCTTTAGGGGGTAAAAATGGGAAATTGTGATGACGCGGGGTGTCGCCATGCCCCCCGTCAGCCGGTGGAAGAATCGCGCGTGTGACCGGCGACCACTACTTCACCCCCGAACCCGCGACCCCCGCCCAGCCGCGCGAGGTCGAGTTCTCCGTCGCCGGCCGCGACTACACCCTGGCCTCCTCCGGCGGGGTCTTCTCCGCCGCCCGCCTCGACCCCGGGACCGCGGTGCTGCTGCGCAAGGCGGAGCTGCCGGCTCCCGGCACCACCGGCGACCTGCTCGACCTCGGCTGCGGCTTCGGACCGATCACCTGCGTGCTCGCCACCTCGGCACCGTCGGCCACCGTCTGGGCGGTGGACGTCAACGAGCGGGCGCGCGAGCTCACAGCGGCCAACGCCGCCCGGGTCGGCGCGGCGGACCGGGTGCGCGTCGCGCCGCCGGAGGGCGTACCGGCCGACGTGACCTTCGCCGAGATCTGGTCCAACCCGCCGATCCGGATCGGCAAGGACGAGCTGCACCAGCTGCTGCTGCGCTGGCTGCCGAGGCTCGCCCCGGACGGCGCCGCCTGGCTGGTCGTCGCCCGGCACCTCGGCGGCGACTCGCTGCACCGCTGGCTCACCGAGCAGAGCTGGCAGGTCGAGCGGCACGCCAGCCAGAAGGGCTACCGGGTGCTGCGGGTCACCAGGTAATCGGTTGGCCCCCGCCGGGCCCTCGGGCAGGATGCCGGCGTGGGATACGTGGACGTGGCGGCCGTCGGGCACACGCTGCCCGACGGCCGGGAACTCTTCGCCGACGTGTCGTTCCGGGTCGGCGAGGGCGCCAAGGTCGCGCTGGTCGGGCCGAACGGCGCGGGCAAGACGACGCTGCTGCGGATGGTCGCCGGTGACCTCCCGGTGCGGCGCGGCGCGATCGCGCGTACCGGTGGGCTCGGCGTGATGCGCCAGTTCATCGGGATGATCGGCGATGAATCCACGCTCGCGGACCTGGCCCTCTCGCTCGCCCCGCCGGCCCTGCGCGACGCCGGCCGCCGGCTCGCCGAGACCGAGGCGGCCATGCGGACGGCCGAGGTGCGCGGCAAGTACAGCACCGCCGCCGGCAAGGCGCAGCTCGCGTACGCGGACGCGCTGGCCGCCTGGGGCGAGGCCGGCGGGTACGACGCCGAGGTGCTCTTCGACACCGTCGCCACGATCGTGCTCGACCTGCCCTGGGACTCCGCGCGGGACCGTCCCGTCCGGACGCTCTCCGGCGGCCAGCAGAAGCGCTTCGCCCTGGAACTGCTGCTGCGCGGCCCCGACGAGGTGCTGCTGCTCGACGAGCCGGACAACTTCCTCGACGTGCCGGGCAAACGCTGGCTGGAGGCGCGGCTCCGCGAATCCGGCAAGTCCGTGCTGTACGTGTCGCACGACCGGGAACTGCTGGCCCACACCGCCGACCGGGTCGTCGCCGTCGAGGGCGGCAGCGCCTGGGTGCACCCCGGCGGCTTCGCGAGCTGGCACGAGGCGCGGATCGCCCGGCACGACCGTCTCGACGAGCAGCGCCGGCGGTGGGACGAGGAGCACCAGAAGCTGCGCGAGCTGATGCTCATGTACAAGCAGAAGGCCGCGTACAACTCGGGGATGGCCTCCCGCTACCAGGCCGCCCAGACCCGGTTGCGCAAGTTCGAGGAGGCCGGACCGCCGCCCGTACCACCGAAGGACCAGGACATCCGGATGCGCCTCACCGGCGGGCGGACCGGGAAGCGCTCGGTGATCTGCGAGCAGCTGGAGCTCGACGGCCTGACCTACCCCTTCGACCTGGAGATCTGGTACGGCGACCGGGTCGCCGTGCTGGGCGCCAACGGGACCGGCAAGTCGCACTTCCTGCGGCTGCTCGCCCGCGGCGGCACCGACCCCGACCCGGCGAACGGACCGGTGGACGGCGCGGCGGCCCTCGCGCCGGTCACGCACGACGGGGTGGCCCGGCTCGGCGCCCGCGTGCGGCCGGGGCACTTCTCCCAGACCCACGACCGGCCGGAACTGATGGACCGGACGCTGGTCGACATCCTGTGGCGCGGCGACGAGCACCGCGCGGGTATGGACCGGCACGCGGCGATGGCGGCGCTGTCCCGGTACGAGCTGCCCGGCCAGGGCGACCAGCGGTTCGGCAGCCTGTCGGGCGGGCAGCAGGCCCGGTTCCTGGTGCTGCTGCTGGAGCTGTCCGGGGCGACCCTGCTCCTGCTCGACGAGCCGACCGACAACCTCGACCTGGCGTCGGCCGAGGCCCTCGAAGCGGGGTTGGCCGCCTTCGAGGGCACCGTCGTGGCCGTGACGCACGACCGTTGGTTCACCCGCTCGTTCGACCGGTTCGTGCTGTTCCGGGGCGACGGTGAGGTGGCGGAGGTTCCCGAGCCGGTCTGGGACGCCGCGTGATCCGGGCCGGAATAGGGTGGATCTCGTGACTGAGATGACGTACCGCCGGCTGGGCGACTCCGGGCTCGTGGTGTCCGTGGTCGGGATCGGCTGCAACAACTTCGGCCGCAAGCTCGACCTCGACGGGACGCGCGCGGTGGTCGAGGCCGCGCTCGACGCGGGCATCAACTTCTTCGACACCGCCGACATCTACGGCGAGCCGCAGGGCGGCTCCGAGGAACTGCTCGGGCAGGCGCTCAAGGGACGTCGTGAGGACGTCGTCCTCGCCACCAAGTTCGGCATGGACATGCACGGCGCCAACGGGCCGGACCACGGCGCGCGGGGGTCCCGGCGTTACATCATGCGGGCCGTGGAGGCGTCGCTGCGCCGGCTCGGCACCGACCACATCGACCTGTACCAGATGCACGAGCCCGACCCGGGCACCCCGATCGACGAGACGCTCGCCGCACTGGACGACCTGGTGACCGCCGGCAAGGTCCGCTACCTGGGCAACTCCAACTTCGCCGGCTGGCAGATCGCCGACGCCGACTGGACCGCCACTTCGCAGGGGCGCACCCGGTTCATCTCCGCGCAGAACCACTACTCGCTCGTGGAGCGCGGGGTCGAGGCGGAGGTCATTCCGGCGTGCGAGCGGTTCGGGCTCGGCATGCTGCCGTTCTTCCCGCTCGCCAACGGGCTGCTCACCGGCAAGTACAAGCGGGACCAGGCGCCACCGGCCGGCAGCCGTCTCGCCGGTGGCGGCCGGTACGCGCAGCGCTTCGCCGCCGCCGACTGGGACACCATCGAGGCGATCGAGGCGTACGCCGCCGAACGCGGTCTCACGATGCTCCAGGTGGCCATCGGCGGGCTCGCCGCCCAGCCGGCGGTGACCTCGGTGATCGCCGGCGCCACCACGCCCGAGCAGGTGCGCGCCAACGCCGGGGCGGGCACCTGGCAGCCCGGCGACGAGGACCTGATGGCCCTCCGCGCCGTCCTCGACGGCTAGGTAGGCGGCCCGGCGCCCCGCCCACCGGACGGGGCGGGGTGCCGGGCCGCGGCGCGAGGTGCCCTCGACCGGTCCCGATGGTGGTGCCGCCGGGAAGCGGCGGGGGCGACCGGCGGCGCGGCGGGCGCGGCGCGGAGGGTATCCGGACAGCATGTCGTGACCGGACGGTGACGCGCCGCCCCGACCGTCGTCGTCGGACGGTGAGCGGGAAAACGGCGACCCGCACTTGGCGGATCCGGGGGATCCGTCGTACGGTGACACGCGCAAGTGACCCACGGGAGCCCGGTGGACCGGGCTGAGAGGGGGGCTGTGAGCCCCCGACCGTCGAACCTGATCCGGGTAATGCCGGCGCAGGGAGGAGTGTTGCCGTGCCGTCCCTCGGGCGACTGCATCTCATCACCGACACCCGTCCCGGGCGGGATCCGCTCGCCGTCGTCCGGGCCGCCCTGCCGGTGGCCCGCGCCGAACTGGTCGTCCAGGTCCGGGTGACCGACGACGCGACCGACCGGGAGGCGTACGACCTGGCCCGCCGCGTGGTCGTGCTGTGCGCGCGGTACCGGGCGACCTGCCTGGTGAACGACCGCCTCCACGTGGCGCTGGCGGTGGGCGCCGACGGTGGGCACGTGGGCGCCGACGACCTGCCGGTCGGCGCGGCCCGTGCGGTGCTGGGTTCGGCGGCCGTCCTCGGCGCGACCGCCCGCGACCCGGGCACCGCCGGCGAGGCGGTCGCCGCCGGGGCCAGCTACCTGGGCGTCGGGCCGTACCGGCCCACCTCGACCAAGGACGGGCTCCCGACCGCGATCGGCGTGGCCGGAGTCCGGGCGGTCGCCGCGGCGGTCAGCGTGCCGGTGGTGGCCATCGGGGGAGTGACGGCGGAGGACGTGCCCGCCCTGCGGGCGGCCGGCGCGTACGGGGTGGCGGTGGTCGGCGCGCTCTCCGGGGCCGCCGACCCCGCCCGCGCCACCGCCGAACTGCTGAAGGCCCTGACGTGTTAAGAGGGGGCCCTTCCTCTACCGGAGGCGATAACAAGGGGCCCTTCCTTGCACCCGAGGTTGCGGTGGTGGGGGCCGGGCCGGTCGGGCTGGCGATCGCCTGGCGGTGCGCCGCGCGCGGGCTGCGGGTCGTCGTGCACGATCCGGCTCCCGGGTCGGGCGCCGCGTACGTCGCCGCCGGGATGCTCGCGCCGGTCGCCGAGGCGTACTTCGGGGAGCACGAGCTGACGGCGTTGCTCACCGCCTCGGCCGCCCGCTGGCCGGCGTTCGCCGCCGAACTGGCCGACGCCTCCGGCGCCGACCTCGGCTACCGCGCCGACGGCACCCTCCTGGTCGGGCTGACCGCCGACGACCTGGCCGAGGCCCGGCGGCTGTGGGCGTACCAGCAGGCTCTCGGCCTGCCGGTGGCCGCGCTGCGGCCCTCCGCGTTGCGGGAGCGCGAGCCGGCGCTGGCACCCCGGGTGCGCGGCGGCGCCCTCGCCGCCACCGACCACCAGGTCGACCCACGCCGCCTGGTGCCGGCCCTGCGGACCGCCGCCGAGCGGGCCGGCGTGACGCTGGTGGCCGGGGCGGTCCGCTCGCTGTCCGACGTGGCCGCCGACGTCACCGTGGTCGCGGCCGGCTGCGGCGCCGCCGCGCTGACCGGGCTGCCGGTCCGGCCGGTGAAGGGCCAGGTGCTCAGGCTCCGCGCGCCCGGCGGCGCCGCGCCGGGCTTCCGGCACGTGATCCGGGGGTACGCGGACGGCGAGCACGTCTATCTCGTCCCGCGGGTCGACGGCGAGGTGGTGGTCGGGGCGACCGTCGAGGAGCGCACCGACACGACGGTGTCCGCCGGAGCGGTGTTGCGCCTGCTCCGCGCGGCCGTCGACCTGGTGCCGGAGCTGAGCGAGTACGACCTGGTCGAGACGCTCGCCGGCCTCCGCCCCGGCACGCCGGACAACGCGCCGATCCTCGGCCCGCTGCCGGGCCGGCCGGACGTGCTCGCCGCCACCGGGCACCACCGGCACGGGATCGTGCTCACCCCGATCACCGCCGACCTGATCACCGACCTGATCGTCACCGGCGAGCCGGGCCCGCTGCTCGCCCCGTTCACGCCCGACCGCTTCGGACCCGGCACACCGGGTGCGCCGGGCGCTGCCGGTGGGCGCGTGTCCGGCGGTACGACCACGAAGGAGGAGCGGTGGAACTGACCGTGAACGGGGCCGGACGTACCCTGCCCGGCGGCTCGACCGTCGCGGACCTGGTCCGCGCCGTCACCGAGCAGGAGCGCGGCCTCGCCGTCGCCGTCAACGGCGAGGTGGTGCCGCGTGGCGGCTGGTCGGCGACGCCGCTGCGGGACGGCGACCGGGTCGAGGTGCTCAGCGCGGCGCAGGGCGGGTGACCGGCGTGGGTTTCGAGCTGGGCGACGTCACGTTCACCTCGCGGCTGGTCCTGGGCACCGGCGGGGCGGCCAACCTGCACCTGCTGGAGCAGGCGATCCGGGCCTCCGGCACCGAACTGGTCACGCTCGCCCTGCGCCGGGTGGACACCTCCGGCGGCTCGGGTGGTCTGCTGGACCTCCTCGACCGCTGCGGGGTGCGGCTGCTGCCCAACACGGCCGGCTGCTACACCGCCGGCGAGGCGGTGAAGGTGGCCCACCTGGCGCGGGAGGCGTTCGGCACCGACTGGGTGAAGCTCGAGGTGATCGGCGACGAGCGCACGCTGCTGCCCGACGGGGTGGAGCTGCTGCGCGCCGCCGAGAAGCTGGTCGCCGACGGGTTCACCGTGCTGCCGTACACCTCGGACGATCCGATCCTCGCCCGCCGGCTCGCCGACGTCGGCTGCGCGGCCGTGATGCCGGCGGGGTCGCCGATCGGGTCCGGGCTCGGGGTGTCCAACCCGCACCACATCCGGCTCATCCGGCAGAACGTGGACGTGCCGGTGATCCTGGACGCCGGCATCGGCACCGCGTCCGACGCGGCCCTCGCCATGGAGCTGGGCTGCGACGGGGTGCTGCTGGCCAGCGCGGTGACACGCGCAGCCGACCCGGTGGCGATGGCGACGGCGATGCGGCACGCGGTCGAGGCGGGCCGGTTGGCGTACCGGGCCGGCCGGATCCCCCGTCGCTTCCACGCCCTCGCCTCCACCCCGGACGAAGGCAGGCCGGAGCTGTGACGCCCCTGGCAGCGGCCGGTCTCGGCAGGGAACGGCCCCTGGCGGGGCCGCAGACCTCCAGGGTCTTCAGCGTGCCGGCCGGCGTCGTGCTGCTCACCGATCGGCGGGTGGCGCGGCGGCCGCTCGTCGACGTGGTGTCGGGCGCGGTGGCCGGGGGAGTGCGGTGGGTGGTGCTGCGGGAGAAGGACCTGCCCCGCCCCGACCGTGCCGCGCTCGCGGCCGACCTGCGCGCCGTCCTCGCGCCGGTGGGCGGCACCCTGGTCGTCGCCGGCCCGGACCCGCTCGACGGGGACGCCGTGCACCTGCCCGCCGCCGGCCCGTACCCGCCGCCGCGTCTCGGTCTGGTCGGCCGCTCCTGCCATGACCGCACCGAGCTCGCCCGACTCACCACCGAGGACTACGCCACCCTCTCACCCGTCTACCCCACGCGGACCAAACCCGGCTACGGCCCACCCCTCCACCCCCAGGGCCTGCGCACGCTGACCGGAGCGTGCCCCGTGCCGGTCCTGGCCCTCGGCGGCATCGAGACGGCAGAGCAGGTGCGCGCCTGCGTCCAGGCGGGAGCGGCGGGCGTGGCGGTGCTGGGTGCCGTCATGCGTTCAGCGGACCCGGCAGAGGCAGCGGGCGCCCTCACCAACGCCTTCGACCAAGCCGCTCGACAAGCAGGGGGAGAGCCGTGACGCCAACGACAGTCCTCACCATCGCCGGCTCCGACTCCGGCGGCGGCGCCGGCATCCAGGCCGACCTGAAGGTCTTCGCCGCGCTCGGGGCGTACGGCACCAGCGTCCTCACGGCCGTCACCGCGCAGAACACCCGGGGTGTCGACGCCGTCCTGCCGCTGCCGCCGCGCACGGTCGCCGACCAGTTGGGCAGTGTGCTCGCCGACTTCACCGTCCGGGCGGTCAAGACCGGCATGCTGGGCGCCCCGGCGATCGCCGACGTGGTCGCCGACGCGGCGAAGGACGGGCGGCTGCCGCACCTCGTCGTCGACCCGGTGCTGGTCGCGACGAGTGGCCACGCGCTGGGTGTGGTCGCGGCGGTGGAGCGGCTGCTGCCGTACGCGAAGGTGGCGACGCCGAACTGCGCGGAGGCCGCGGCCATCACCGGACGTCCGGTGTCCACGGTCGAGGAGATGGTGGCCGCCGCGGAGGCCCTCGCGGCCGGCGGCCCGGAGCACGTCGTGGTCACCGGCGGCGACGTGGACGCGGACGGCGAGGCCGTCGACGTGCTGCACGGCGGCGGCGTCACCACCCTGCTCCGCGCGCCCCGGGTGCGGACCCGGCACAACCACGGGACCGGATGTTCGTTCTCGGCGGCGGTCGCCGTCCGGCTCGCCCTGGGCGATCCGGTGCCGGCGGCCGTCGCCACCGCCAAGGAGTACGTCACCCGGGCGCTGACCGGTGCCCGGGACTGGGAGCTGGGTGCGGGACACGGCCCGCTGGACCACTTCGGCTGGTCCGCTTGAGCGACAGGGAGGCTGTCATGCAGGCACGTCGCAAGGTCTACGTCGAGGGTTCGCGGCCGGACATCCGGGTGCCGTTCGCCGAGGTCGACCTCACCGGTGACAACCCGCCGGTACGGCTCTACGACACGTCCGGGCCGGGTTCGGGCCCCGAGGTCGGGCTACCGCCGCTGCGCGGGCCGTGGATCGCGTCGCGCGGGGATGTGGCGCCCGCCCGGGGTGCGGGCACCCCGCTCGCCGGGGTGGACGGCAAGCGGCCGACGCAGCTCGCGTACGCCCGGGCGGGCATCGTCACGCCGGAGATGGAGTTCGTGGCGATCCGGGAGGGCGTGGCCCCGGAGTTCGTGCGCGACGAGATCGCGGCCGGCCGGGCGGTCCTGCCGTTGAACGTCAACCACCCGGAGTGCGAGCCGGCGATCATCGGCAAGGCCTTCCTGGTCAAGGTCAACGCCAACATCGGCACGTCCGCGGTGACCTCGTCCATCGCCGAGGAGGTGGAGAAGCTGACCTGGGCGACGCGCTGGGGCGCGGACACCGTGATGGACCTGTCGACCGGCAAGCGGATCCACGAGACGCGCGAGGCGATCGTGCGGAACTCGCCGGTGCCGATCGGCACGGTCCCGATCTACCAGGCGCTGGAGAAGGTCGGCGGTGACCCGGTGAAGCTGAGCTGGGAGGTGTTCCGGGAGACGATCGTCGAGCAGGCCGAGCAGGGCGTCGACTACATGACGGTGCACGCGGGTGTGCTGCTGCCGTACGTGCCCCTCGCGGTCGGCCGGGTGACCGGCATCGTGTCCCGGGGCGGCTCGATCATGGCGGCCTGGTGCCTGGCGCACCACCAGGAGAACTTCCTCTACACCAACTTCCGGGAGCTGTGCGAGATCCTGGCCCGCTACGACGTGACGTTCTCGCTCGGCGACGGCCTGCGGCCCGGCTCGATCGCGGACGCCAACGACGAGGCGCAGTTCGCCGAGCTGCGCACGCTCGGCGAGCTGACGAAGGTCGCGTGGGAGCACGACGTCCAGGTGATGATCGAGGGCCCGGGCCACGTGCCGATGCACAAGATCAAGGAGAACGTGGACCTCCAGCAGGAGTGGTGCCACGAAGCGCCGTTCTACACCCTCGGGCCGTTGATCACGGACATCGCACCCGCGTACGACCACATCACCTCGGCCATCGGTGCGGCGATGATCGGCATGTTCGGCACGGCGATGCTCTGCTACGTCACCCCGAAGGAGCACCTCGGCCTGCCGGACCGGGACGACGTGAAGGCCGGCGTGATCGCGTACAAGATCGCGGCGCACGCGGCGGACCTGGCCAAGGGGCACCCCGGCGCGCAGGCGTGGGACGACGCGCTGTCCAAGGCGCGCTTCGAGTTCCGGTGGGAGGACCAGTTCAACCTCTCGCTGGACCCGGAGACCGCGCGCGCGTACCACGACGCCACGCTCCCGGCCGAGCCGGCGAAGACGGCCCACTTCTGCTCGATGTGCGGGCCGAAGTTCTGCTCCATGAAGATCACGCAGGAGCTCAAGGAGTACGCGGCCCGCGGCATGAAGGACAAGTCCGACGAGTTCGTGGCCTCCGGTAGCCGCGTCTACCTGCCCCTGGCCTGACCGCACTGCCCGCCCGCCTGCCTGCCCGTCGGCCGGACGGCGGGCGGGCAGTGCATCCCGCCCCTTTGCTCTGCTTCAACGGGCGCAACGACATCACGCGGAATCTGTTGCGTGGGTTGAAGCAGAGCAAAGGAGGGCAGGCGGGTGTGTCAGTCGCGGTGGTGGCGGCCGGTCGAGCGTAGGGAGCGGCGGCCGCTCTCCTGCTCCGGCTCGTTGTCCGGCAGCGGCTTGCCCAGCCCGGCGACCCAGTCCACGAACTCCTCGTCCTGCGCCGCCAGCGGCTCCGCGTCCGACGAGGCGTCGGCCTGGTCGGCCCGCGACCGGTTGCGCCGGAACAGGCCGCGCCGCTTCGGCTCCGGTCGCCCCTCGGCGGGATCGGCCGCGGGGGCGCCGGCGACCTGCCCGGTCGCCGGTGACGAGGCGCCCGCCGGGCGGTTGTCGCCGCCCGCGAACGCGGCGGCCAGCCGGTCGGCCACGGACGCTGTGGAGTCCCCTCCGGTCGCCGGGCTCACCGGACCGGCGGCGGCTGCCGGCGACGCGTCACCACCGGTCGCTGCCGGCTGGCTCGCCACCGGACGGGTCTCCGTCGGGTCGGGGCGCCGGGCCGTGGGGAAGGCGTCCCAGGTGTCGGAGCTGGTCAGGTCCGGCAGGGGAGCCCGGTGCCGGGGCCGGGGAGCCGTCTCGGCCGTCCGGCCGTCGCCAGCACGGGCGGACCCGGGCGCTGGCGGGGTGAACGGATCCGGGGTGACCGGGCGCGGCGCCGGTTGCGCCGGCGCCGGTAACGCGGCGAACGGCTCCGGCCCGACCGGGGTGGGGGTCGGGCGGGGCGGCGTGACCGGCGTGGGATCGGGGCGGGACGACGGGTCCGGCCCCACCTGGGTGGGCGCCGGACGGGCCGGAACGGCGGGGGTCGGTGGCGTGGGAGGGGGCCCGGACGGTACGGGGCCACGCGCAGCGGCCGGTGCCGGGCCGCTGCGGTCGGTGGCCGACTGCGGGGTGTTTGCGGGTCGGGTGGGGGGTTGGTCGGCGACTGCCGGCTCGTCGGCGGTCGGGGATGCGGCAGCGGCCGCCTTTGCCGGCGTGGCCTTCGTCCGGCGACCACGGCGTGGCCGGGGTGCCGTCTCGCCCTTTGCCGGAGCCGCGTCCGGCACCGCCGCCGGCGCCGCCCGGTCCGCGGCCTTCGCCCGGCCTCCGGTTCGCGGCGGATTCCCCGCCGGCACGACCGGCCCGGCCGTGTCGTCCGTTGCCCTGGCGGGCCGGCCTGCTCCGTCCGCCGACCTCGCCGGGCGGGCTGCTTCGTCCTGAGGCGTGGCCGGCCCTGCGGCGCCGGCCGCATCCGCTGTCGGCCCGGCCGGTGTGGCCGCCGCCGGTGTGGCCGGCCCGGCCGCGTCAGCCGCACCGGTTGCCGGCTCGGTTGCCGCGCCCGCCGGTGCGGCCGTGTCAGCAGCGCCCGTCGCGGGCTTCGCTGCGCTGCCCGCCGGCCCGGCTGGCCGGGCACGCTCCGTCGGCGGGCCTGCCGGCGCTGGGGGTGCCGGGGGCCGGGCTGAGGGCCCGGACACGACGGCCGCCGGCGCCGGCGGGGCGGTTGTCGGCGTCGACGGGGCGGTTGTCGGCGCCGGCGGGGCGGCTGCCGGCGTCGACGGGGCGGTTGCTGCGGCGGCGGAGGAGGTTCGACCCGGGGTGGGCCAGTCCCAGTGGGCCGGGGTGGGACCGCCCGGCGTCTCCGGTGCCCGTCCACCCCGCCCGGTGCCCGGAGCATCTCCGCCGCCGGCCGGCGTACGGGCGTCGTCGATCTGGTGACCGGCGTCGCCCGCCGTACCGGCGGACGGTGCGGTCGCCGCGGTTCCGGGCAGGGGCGGACCGGCCGGCAGCGGCCGCAGGATGTCGGTGGGCTCGATCGCGCGGGCGGCCGGCGTGTCCGCGCTCACCGCCGCCGGGCGCTCCACGAGCGGCCAGCGCAGCAGGGCGGCGGCGGCCGAGCCGAGCGCGCCCGCGGCCACGGCGAGCAGGGCGCCGTAGTACGGCGTGGTCTGGTAACGGTCGACGCCACCACCGGGGCCGGCGGTGAGGTAGGCGAACGCCAGCAGGGCCGGCCCGGCCACCCCGGTCAGACCGCCGATCAGCGCGGGATGTCCGCGCCAGCGGGCGAGGGCGCCGGTGGTCGCCCCCGCCAGGAGCGCCACCAAAGGCAGGACCAGCAGCGCCAGGCGCTGCGCCGCCGCGGTGCCGAGCCACGCCGGCTCCAGCACCCCGAGGCGGACGGTGGTCAACGGGCCGGTGGCGGTGAGCGACGGGGTGACCGAGACCAGGGCCAGCAGCCAGACGACGCCGGCGACCAGTGCCATGTTCCAGCCCAGCGGTGGCCGGACCAGGACGGCGAGCGCGGCGCCCGCGCCGGCCCCCGCGCCGAGGATCGCGCAGATGGCGACTGCCCAGACCGGGTCCATGGAGATCAGTTCGGCGGCCCGGGCCGGCTGCATGCAGAGCGGTGCGACGACCGTGGCGCCCAGCGCGGCGGCGCCCGCGACGGCGAGTTGCCGCGCGGTGCCGGTCAGCGGCCCGTCCCGGCGGGCCAGGCGTTCGGTGAGTACCGCACCGATGACGGCGGCGTTCGCCGCGAACCAGCCGACCCAGGCGAGCTGGGCCGGCCACTGGTTGACGGTGCCGCCGGTGAAGACGCCGGTGAGCCGTACGACGCCGAAGCCGAACGCGACGCCGAGCTGGCCGGCTCCGGCCAGCAGGCTCACGCCGAGCGCCGTGAGCAGCAGTCTGCCCAAGGTCCGATTGGCCATGTCCGGCACGTTACGGTCCGGTGCGCCCGATCGCCACCGGCACGCCGTGCGGCCCGGCAGCCCTGCCGGCGGCAGGTCTACTTGAGTTCGACCAGCCGGGCCAGGTACGTCGTGCCGCCGACGTTGGTGAGCATGTGCACCGCCCCGGGGTCCCGGTAGACGACGCCGCCGGTCGGCTCGTCGGCGTCGATGCGGGTGCCGTCGACGGTCTGCACCACGTTCTTCGCGCCCTGGATGGCCACCACCAGGTACGGGTGGTCGTGCCGGTGCAGCGGCTGCCGTTCGCCCGGCTCCAGCTTGATGTGCCAGACCCGGACCCGGTCGTTCTCGTACACGATCTCCTGGCCCACCGGGCCGAGGTCGAGGTCGGTGTCGGTCATCGGAGTCCGTCCAGTTGGGGAAGCACCTCGGCGGCGATGAGTTCCAGGTGGTCGAGGTCGGCGAGGTCGATCAGGCGCAGGTGCACGCGGCCGGCGCCGATCGCGGCGAACTCGCCGATGCGGTCGACGAGCTGCGCGGGCGAGCCGACCACCGGGTCCTCCGGCGGAAGGGCGCTCGGCACGTGCAGGGGCGCGGCCCGGTGCCGGGCCTCGGCGTCGGTGCGTCCGATCGCCACCACGATCCCGGCGGAGAACGCCAGCGGCGGCCGGCCGGACTCGGCGCGTCCGGTCTGCTCGCACGCCTCGCGGACCCGCTCGTACGCGGCGGCCGTCTGGGACACCGAGGTGAACGGCATGTTGAACTCGTCGGCGTACCGGGCGGCCAGCTCGGGGGTGCGCTTCGGGCCGCGCCCGCCCACGATCACCGGTGGGCCGGCCACCTGCACCGGCTTCGGCAGCGCCGGAGCGTCGACCAGACGGTAGTGGGCGCCGGTGTAGCTGAACGTCTCGTCCGCCGGGGTGCGCCACAGCCCGGTGACGATCTCCAGCTGTTCGGCGAGCCGGTCGAAGCGCTCGGCGACGCCGGGGAACGGGATGCCGTACGCGGTGTGCTCGCGTTCGTACCACCCGGCGCCGATGCCCAGCTCGACCCGGCCGCCGCTCATCTGGTCCACCTGGGCCACCATCACGGCCAGCGGCCCGGGCAGCCGGAACGTCGCCGAGGTGACCAGCGTGCCGAGCCGGATCCGGCTGGTCTCCCGGGCCAGGGCGGCCAGCGTCAGCCAGGCGTCGGTGGGGCCGGGGAGCGCGGGTTCGTCACCCATCGCCCGGTAGTGGTCGGCGCGGAGGAAGCCCTCGTACCCGCAGTCCTCGGCCCGGCGCGCGAACCGGAGCTGGTCGTCGTAGCTCGCTCCCCGGTGCGGCTCGGTGAACAGGGACACCCGCATCGTCATCGGTCCTCCGCCGGGGCCGGCATGTCCTTCTCCATCAGCAGCTCGTGCAGGTCGGCGCTGACCTGGGCGACGTCGGCCAGGTGCGCGTTGCGGCCGAGGGTGCGCGGCCGGGGGACGGCCACGTCGACGACGCTGCGGATGCGGCCGGGGCGGGGGCTGAGCACCACCACCCGGTCGGCGAGCAGGACGGCCTCGTCGATCGAGTGGGTGACGAAGACGACCGTCGCGGACGTCTCCATGTGCACCCGCTGCAGCTCACCGGAGAGCTCCTCCCGGGTGAGCGCGTCCAGTGCGGAGAACGGCTCGTCCATGAGCATGACCCGCGGCTCACCGATGAGGGAGCGGCACAACGCCACCCGTTGCTGCATCCCGCCGGAGAGCTCGTGCGGCAGCCGCTTCTCGAAGCCGGCCAGGCCGGCCAGCTCCAGCAGTTGCCGGGCCCGGTCGCGGTGCTTCGCCCGTTTCCAGCCGAAGATCTCGACCGGGAGCAGGACGTTGTCGAGCACGGTGCGCCACGGCAGCAGCGCCGGCCGCTGGAACAGCATGGCGACGTCCCGGCGGGGGCGGCTGATCGGGGTGCCGCCGACCGTGACCTCCCCGGCGGTGACCGGCAGCAGGCCGGCGACCAGCCGCAGCAGGGTGGACTTGCCGCAGCCGGAACGGCCGACGACGGCGACGAACTCGCCCTCGGTGACTTCGAGGTCGATGCCGCGCAGGGCCTCCACCCGGCCGGAACGGCCGTCGAAGGTGCGGGATACGCCGGACAGACGGATCATCCCGCGGGCCTCCCTGAGTCGGCGGTCAGCAATCCGCGGGACAGAGTATCCGTCTCGTGCCTCAATCGCACCGTCCGGGTTGGACGTCAGGCCGTTTCCGTTTCGCAACCCGATACGCCTGGCGTCGCAAAGGTGGAATTCTCGTACGCTGTGCCCGCGAAGAGTCCCCTCACGACGGTGGTGTCGGCCACCCCCCTCCCGCCGGCACCGCCAGACAACCCCTCCGGAGGCCCGCCGGCCCCGGTCGGAAAGGACAAGGTGCACTGATGAGAAGGCTGACCCGTACGGTCGCCGCGGCCTCGATGGCTGCCGCCCTCGCGTTCGTCGCGGCCTGCAGCAGCGGCTCGGACTCCACCGAGGACGCCAAGGGCGGCGACGGCGGTTCCGTGGAGAAGGTGACGTACCTCACGTCGTTCGGCAACTTCGGCCGGGACTCCTACGCCTGGGTGGCGAAGGACAAGGGCTTCTTCCGCGACGCCGGCTTCGACGTCGAGATCAAGCCCGGCCAGGGCACCGGCAGCGTCATCCAGACGATCGTCGGCGGCCAGGCGCAGTTCGGTCCGATCGACCTGACCGGCGGCCTGCTCCAGCTCGGCAACGGCCAGGCCAAGGACTTCGTCGCGGTGGCCGCGATCCAGCAGCGAACCATGGCCGCCATCGCCACCGTCGAGGGCAAGAACATCGCCTCGCCGAAGGACCTGGAGGGCAAGAAGCTCGCCGACACCCCCGGCTCCGTGGTCCGCAACCTCTTCCCGACGTACGCGAAGATGGCCGGCGTCGACGCGAGCAAGGTGACCTGGGTCAACGGTGAGGCCCAGACGCTCATGGGCACCCTGGCCTCCGGCGCGGTGGACGGCATCGGGCAGTTCGTCGTCGGCCAGCCCACGATCGAGACCGTCACCAAGAAGAAGGCGGTCCTGCTGCCGTACAGCAACGTGATGCAGGACCTCTACGGCAACGTGCTGATCACCTCCTCCAAGATCGCCAAGGAGGACCCGGAGATGGTCAAGCGGTTCGCCGGCGCCCTGCTGAAGGGCCTGGAGTACGCCCTGGCCAACCCGCAGGAGGCGGCCGACATCCTGAAGAAGAACGTGCCGGCCGCCGTGCCGGCGGCCGCCAAGGCCGAGCTGGAGCTGATGGCCGGTTACGTCCGGTCCAGCAACACCGGCACCCAGCTCGGCACGCTGGACAGCGGCCGGGTCGCCAAGAGCATCGCGATCCTCCAGGGCGCCGGTGCGCTCAAGCAGAACCTCACGCCCGACCAGATCATCGACTTCAGCCTCGCGCCGAAGGCCTGACCGCCGACCGGTCGGGGGGTGCGGCCCACGGGACGGCGTCCGGGGCCGCACCCCCCGCCGCGTGCCGGCGGCCAGCCGGCAGAACAGGAGGTTCCCGTGACCGAGGCGACCGGTACCCGGCCCGAGCGGCGACCGCCGGAGGAGGCCGCCGACGCGCCCCCGACGACGGTCCCCGCCACACCGACGGTCCCCGCCACACCGGCGGTCGCCGGCCGGTGGCACCGTACGCAGCCGGCGAACGCCGGTCTGCCGCTGCTGGGGCTGGTGATCGCGCTGGGTTTCTGGTGGCTGGTCACCTCGGGGCTCGGCCTCGTGCACCCCGCGTCGCTGCCACCGCCGCAGACCGTCTGGGACTCCCTGACCCGGTCCAGTGAGGTGCTGCTGCCGGCCCTCGGCATCACCACCATGATGACGGTGCTCGGCTTCCTGATCTCGACCGTGGCGGGGGTGCTGATCGGGATGACCCTGGCCGCCTCCCGGCGCGCCGAGCGGATGTTCGCCCCGCTGCTCGTGGCGGTCAACGCGGTGCCGAAGATCGCGCTCGGCCCGCTGCTGGTGGTGTCGGTCGGCTGGGGTGAGAAGCCGATCCTCACCATGGTGTTCCTGCTCTGCTTCTTCCCGATCGTGCTCTCCACCGCGACCGGTCTCACCACCACCCCGGCGGACCTGGCCGAGCTGGCCCGGTCGTTGAACGCCTCGTGGTGGCAGTCGTTCCGCAAGGTGCGCTTCCCGGCCGCCCTGCCGCAGGTATTCGTCGGGTTGAAGGTGGCGATGCCGCTCGCCGCGATCGGTGCGGTGATCGGCGAGTTCTACTCCGACAAGCCGGGTCTGGGGTACCAGATCCTGCAGTACAACGGCGTGGGGGACACCGCGACCGCGTGGGCCGCGATCGTGCTGATCGCCGCGATGAGCATCGCGCTCTACTCGGCGCTCTCCCTCGTCGAGCGCCTCGCCCTGCCCTGGGTACGCGCCACCACGGCCCGCTGAGCGGGCCGGTGGGCATCGACTCACCGGCCCGCTGAGCGGACCCGTGTGGGCCCGGTGAGGCGATGCCGCGCGGACGCCGCGGCCCGGCCGGCGAGCGGCAGCGCCCGTACGGCGGCGGTCAGCCGGCCAGCCGCCAGCGGCCGTTCCGCGCGACCAGGGTGGTCAACGCCTGCGGCATCAGGCCGGAGTGGTTGTCCGGGGTCATCCGGATCGGTCCCGACAGACCGTCCAACTGGGACGTCTCCAGCACGTCGCGGATGCCGTCCCGGTTGACCGCGCCGGGCTCGCCGCCCGCGCGCACCGCGGCGTCGGCGATCAGCTGGACGGCGTCCGCGGCGAACGAGGACGAGCCGTGGTAGCCGCCGAACCGGGCGGTGTAGTCCTGGAACCACTGCCGCCGGGCCGCCTTCGCCGGCGTGGTGGCGATGACGTCGTCGATCACCATGGTCTGCGTGAACACCAGGGTGGCGCGTTCGGTGGCCCGTGCCGCCGTGCCGAGGAAGAGGTCCCCGGCGGCCGAGGCGTCCAGGTAGAGCGAGCCGCGGAAGCCGGCCGCCTGGGCCGCCACGGCGGCGAGGCTCGCCTGCTCCGGGGGCGTCCAGAGCACCAGGGCGTCGGGCTTGCCGGTGGTGACCGCGCCGACCTGGCGGGCGACGTCGGTGTCGGTGGCACGGACCTGCTCCACCCGGCGTACCTTCACGCCGGCCTTGGCGAACTCGCGCTGGAGCGCCGCGAGCCCCTCCCGGCCGTAGTCGTCGTCGCTGTGCAGCAGGCCGACCTCGCGGGCACCGCCGCGCCGCAGTTCACCGGTGAGGGCGGCGGCGTTGTCGGCGGCGTTCGGGGCCAGCTTGAACACGTACCGGCGCTGGCCGACCGGGTTGGTGACGGCGCCGGAGGGGGCCAGCGCGATGGTGGGCACCCGCTTTTCGTCGATGGTGCGCACGGCGCCGACCGCGCATTCGTTGCAGCCGCCCATGATGATCGCGCTGACCCGCGGGTCAGCACCGAAATCGTTGATGTTGCGCAACGATTCGCTCGCGTCGGAGCGATTGTCCTTGACCGTGAGTTCGACGCGCCGGCCGTCCAGCGCGCCCGAGGAGTTCAGTTGCTCGACCTTCAGTTCCAGGGCTCGCTGGTACGCCTTGCCGACGGTTGCGGACGCCCCGGAGAGTTCGAGGTCCGCGGCGATGACGATGGGGCTGGTGTCCCGCTCCTCACCGCCGAACTGGCAGGCGGTGAGCGTGGTGGCCAGGACGGCCGAGGCGAGCGCCGCGACGGTCGCGGAGCGGATGGGGCTCAACGTTGTCCTCCAGGTGGACGTGGGCGCGGCCCGGGCACCGCCGGAATCGACCATCCTCAGTGGAGGACGGATCTGTCGTGCCGTACGGTGAGCGCGAAAGCCTGCAAAACCTTGCCAATGTCGGACGCTGCGGTCAAGCGGGCGGTGGAGAGGCTTTTCGGGACGCCGATCCCACATGTTGAGGTAACACAAAGTTTGCAAACGCTCACCGATCCGGCATGTGTCGCCACTCACCGTCAACAATGCCTGTTCAGAGCGTCGGGACACTGGCGTCAGCGAGGGAGTCGAGCGCCTGTTCGGTGCCGTCCGACCGTTTCCTGCCTCACTGCGGCTTCCCAAACCACATCCCGTCTGATGAAATCGCGGCCGTGCCGCGCGTGGGCTCTCCGCTGCACCAGGCACGGGTCGGCGGGTCAGGCGTGGAAGAAACGACGGAGGCGATGTCGTGAGCACCGGACCGACGACCCTGCCCGCAGGCGGCGACCGTGACCGGTCGAGTCGCCGCCGCCTGCCCCGGCTCCGCGACGCCCGGATCCGGTCCAAGCTGGCGCTGATCCTGGTCGTGCCGGTCGCCGCGGTCATCGCGCTGGCCGCGGTCCGCCTGGTCGCCGTCGGCGCGGACGCGTACGACGCCTCCCGCGCCGAGGCGCTCACCGAGCTCTCCGTCGACGTCTCCGCGCTCGCCCAGGACCTGCACGCCGAGCGGATGGCCGCGTCCGCCTACCTCGCGGCGCCCGAGCAGCGCGCCGACGCGTACAACCTGCGGGTGCGCAGCACCGACGAGCGGGTGAAGGCCTACCGGGAGGAGCGCGAGCGCGTCGGCGCGGCGCCGGCCGCGGTCCGCGACCGCCTGGCGGCCATCGACGACCACCTGGAAACCCTCGACGCGACCCGGCAGCAGGTGCTGGACCGCCGGCAGATGGTTGTCGCCGAGGCGTCGCTGCGGTACGGCGTCATCCTGACCGACCTGGTCGCGTACGGCGACGGCCTGGCCCAACTGCCCGGCGAGGAGCGGCTGGCGGACGCCCGTCGTGCGGTCGCCGCCTTCGCCCGCGCCAAGGCCGCCGTCGCCGAGGAGGAGTCGGTCGCCTACACCGCGCTGAGCGCCGGCCGGATCGACGAGGAGCAGTTCTCCTCCTTCGTGGCGACCCTGACCAGCCAGCAGGAGGCGCTGCTCGCCTTCTCCCTGGCGGCCGACCCGACGCAGCGCGCACTGGTGGACAGCACCGTCTCCGGCGACGCGGTGACGCTGGCCGACCGGGTCGCCTCCGACATCACCCGCTCGGTCGGGCAGCGGCCCCTGGTCACCGCCCGCGACGCGAGCGCCGCGATCGGCGCGGTCAACGACCTCATGCGGTGGGCCGAGATCCGGCTCCAGGACGAGCTGCTGACCCAGGTCGAGCAGGCCCGCGCGGACGTTCTCCGGCAGGCCGTGGTCGAGTCGCTGCTGGTGCTCCTCACGCTCCTCATCGCGGTCACCCTCGCCGTGGTGCTGGCGCGTTCGCTGAACCACTCGCTGCACCGGCTGCGGGAGGGCGCCCTCGCGGTGGCCAACCACGACCTGCCGGACGCGGTGCGCCGGCTCCAGAGCATGGAGACCGTCGGCGACGGCGGTGTCGACGAGATCGTCCGACAGGTACACGACCCGATCAAGCTCGCCAACCGCGACGAGGTCGGCCAGGTCGCGCTCGCCTTCAACGTGGTCCACCGGGAGGCGGTCCGGGTCGCCGCCGAGCAGGCCGCGCTGCGGACGAGCGTCTCGGCGATGTTCCTCAACCTGGCCCGTCGGAGCCAGACGCTGGTCGACCGCATGATCGGCGAACTGGACGCGATCGAGCGCAGCGAGGAGGACCCGAAGCGGCTGGCGCGGCTCTTCGAGCTGGACCACCTGGCGACCCGGATGCGCCGCAACGACGAGAACCTGCTGGTCCTCGCGGGTGCCGACTCGGCCGTCCCGCGCCGGGAGGACGCCCTGCTGGTCGACGTGCTGCGCGCCGCGCAGTCCGAGGTGGAGCTGTACAACCGGATCGAGTTCGGCACGGTCGACACCGACGTCTCGGTGGCCGCGCACGCGGTCAACGACGTCGTCCGGCTGGTCGCCGAACTGCTCGACAACGCCACCCGCTTCTCCCCGCCGAACACGACGGTGGTCGCCGACGCGCGGCGGATCCGCGACTACGTGCTGATCCAGGTCGAGGACCGCGGCCTCGGCCTGTCCGAGGAGCAACTGGACTCGCTCAACCGGCGGCTCGCCGAGCCGCCGACCGTCGACGTCGCGGCGTTCCGGCTGATGGGTCTGGCGGTGGTGAGCCGGCTCGCCGCCCGCTACGGCATCCGGGTCGAGCTGCGCCGCAACGTCGAGGGCGGCACCGTCGCCCAGGTGACCCTGCCGACGACCACGGTGGTTCTGCCCACCCGGGGACGGGAGCCGATCGCCCGGCCGCGCCAGCCGCTGGCCGTGGAGCAGACCCCGCTCACCCCGGTCGGCCTCGGCGAACCGCTGGCCGGCGCGACGCGGACCGCCACCCTCCCGGACCCCTGGCGCACCGACCAGGCGCCACCGGCGCTGTGGCAGGCGCCGGAGCAGGCTCGCGACACCACCTCGCCGGTCCAGGCGGGCGGCCGGACGGGGGCGCAGCCCACGGTCGCCCCGGTGCAGCCGGCGTTCGCCGGTGGCCTCGCCACGGGTGCGCCGACGGCCGCGTACGCGACGCTGGACCCGCTGCCCCGCCGCCCCGCCGCGGACACCCCCGCCACGACCGCCACGGGGGCCTTCCCCGCCGTCGGTACGGGCGCCGCGACCGGTGCCGCCCCCGGCAGCGGGTCGACCGGCGGCGGGTTCGGCGGCGGGCTCGGCGCGGGGCTGGCGGCCACCGCGTCGCTGGCACCGACCCCGCCGATCACGCCACCGGTCGACCTCCCGGCGGAGGCCCCGATCTTCCGGGAGATGGAGGCGGTCTGGTTCCGGTCGCACGGCAACGACGCCACCGCCATCTTCGCCCGGCCGGACTTCGGCCCGCCGGCCACGCCGGCCAGGGACCGTCCGGCGGCGGAGGAGACACCGGCCCGGCCGAAGCTGCCCACCCGGGTGCCCGGCACGTCGGCGGCGCCGCCCGCGCAGCCGCCACCGCCGTCGTACGCCCCGCCCGCCGCGACGGCCGGTCGGCCGGCCGCCGCGGACGCGACGGCGGCCACGGAGCCGCCCGCGGCCGCGCCGGCGCCGGCGGCCGACGCGGACGCGTGGCGGACCGCGGCCGACGAGGGCTGGTCCCGGGCCGGCCGGGCCGCCGAGCCGGCCACCGACGGCACCACCCGCTCCGGTCTGCCGAAGCGGAGGCCGCAGGCGCAGCTCGTTCCCGGGGGCATCGAGCCCCGTACCCAGGAACGCACCCGGCGGACGCCGGACGACGTACGTGGTCTCCTGTCGGCCTACCACCGCGGTGTGCAGCGCGGGCGGGCGGCCGGCACGGATCTGAACAGCACCTCTACCAAGGAGACGAGCCGATGAACAGGCCAGCTGCCATGCAGGACATGGGTTGGCTGCTCACCAACTTCGCCGACAGCGTGGCGGGCATCGCCCACGTGGTGGCGGTGTCCGCCGACGGGCTGCTGCTCGCCTCCTCCCGGGACCTGCCTGCGGACCGGGCGGACCAGCTCGCGGCGATCACCTCCGGTGTGGTGAGCCTGACCGAGGGCGCGGCCCGGATGTTCAGCGCCGGCGGGGTGCTTCAGACAGTCATCGAGATGGACAGCGGTTACCTGTTCCTGATGTCGATCAGTGACGGTTCGTCGATGGCCGTGCTCGCGGCCCGCAGCTGCGACGTCGGCCAGGTGGGGTACGAGATGGCGCTCCTGGTGGAACGGGTCGGCGCCGCACTGGTGCCGCTGCCGCGGGACGCGGTGCGTTCGTAGCCCGGGGCGCGGCGCTCGCCCGCGCCGACCTGGGACAGGTGATCCGGTGCCGGAGGGCTCCGGACCGGCAGAGGGGAGGTGACCGCGGATGGATCACCGGCGTGCGGACCCGCGTGGCGAGCTGGTACGCCCCTACGCGGTCACCCGGGGCCGGACCGAGCCGCGGCAGGACATCGCCCTGGAGGCGGTGCTGTCCGCGAGTGCCACAGCGGTCGCCGAGTCCCGCTTCGCGGGGCACGACAAGCACCGCATCGCGACGGTCTGCGAGGGCCGGGCGCAGTCGCTGGCGGAGATCGCCGCGTACACCCGGATGCCGCTGGGCGTCACCCGGGTGCTGGTCGCCGACATGGTGGCCGAGGGCCTGCTGACGCTACACACCGCCGCTCCCGCCGTGGGGTACGAGGAGCGGATGAACCTGCTTGGAAGGGTGCTAAGTGGACTTCGCGAACTATGACCCCGCCGGGGCGAGCCGCAGCCGGGAGATCATCTCCGCGAAGATCGTCATCGCGGGTGGCTTCGGCGTCGGCAAGACGACGCTGGTCGGCGCCATCTCGGAGATCACCCCGTTGACCACCGAGGCGGTCATGACGGCGGCCGGCGTCGGCATCGACGACCCGTCCAAGGTGCCCGGCAAGGAGACCACCACGGTCGCCATGGACTTCGGCCGGATCACGATGGCACAGGACCTGATCCTGTACCTGTTCGGCACGCCGGGCCAGACCCGGTTCTGGTTCATGTGGGACGAGATCATCCGGGGCGCGGTGGGCGCGGCGGTCCTGGTGGACACCCGCCGCATCACCGACGCGTTCGCGCCGCTGGACTACTTCGAGAACCGCAACCTGCCGTACGTGGTGGCGCTCAACAAGTTCGACGGCGCCCCCGAGTACGAACTGGACGAGGTGCGGGAGGCGCTCGCCATCCCGGCCGACGTGCCGCTGGTCATGACCGACGCCCGGCACCGGGACGCCGTCAAGCAGGTGCTGGTGACCGTCGTCGAGCACGCCATGACGCGCCTGCAGGCCGAGCACGACCGGGGCTACCCGGCCCCGGTCGGCTGACGGCCCGGCCCGGCGGCCCGGCGGCGGCCCGGCGGCGGCCCGGCGGCGGCCCGGCGGCGGCCCGGCGGCGGCCCGGCGGCGGCCCGGCGGCGGCCCGGTGGTGGTGTTAAGAGGGGCCCCTTCCTCTACCGCAGGCGTTAAGAGGGGGCCCTTCCTTCCACGTCAGTCCACGCGGAGGCGGTAGCCCCGTTTCACTACCGTCTGGACGACCCTTGGGGCCTTCAGGCCGGCGCGGAGTCGCGCCACCGCCATCTCCACCGCGTGCTCGTCCGCGCCGCGCGGCAGCGTCCGCAGCAGGGCGGTCCGGGACAGGACGCGCCCCGGGGCGGCCGCCAGCGCCCGCAGCACCGCCATCGGGGCCGGCGCCAGCGGGCGCAGGTCCCCGTCGACCAGGGCCGCGTGCCCGCGCAGGGTGAGCAGGTGGCCGGCGGCCTTCAGGGTGACCGTACGCTGGGGCAGTTCGTCGACGATGGTTCGGACCAGGGCACCGAGCCGCGCCCGGTGCGGCGCGCTGACCGGGACCCCGCGTCGCAGGAACGGCTCCGCGGTCACCGCGCCCACGCAACTGGCCAGCACGTCGCCGCGGAAGGCGTCGAGCACCGCGTCGGTGCGGTCCCCGGCGGCGCGGAGCAGCGCCTCGGCGGCCGGAGCGGAGGTGAACGTCACCGCGTCGACGAGCCGGCCGGCGACCAGGTCGATCAGCCGGTGCAGCGGCGCCGGGTCGGTGGGCGGCGCCCAGCGGTAGACCGGAACCTCGATCACGGTCGCCCCGGCGGCCTCCAGCGCCATCGTGCACTCGGGCTGCCGCTCGCCGTGCAGCTGCATGGCGATCACCTGCCCCGCCACGCCGCGCCGGCGCAGGTGGTCGACCACCTCGTCACAGCTCTCCGAGGCCGGGGACCACTGGTCGTGCAGGCCGGCGGCGCGGATCGCGCCCCGCGCCTTGGGGCCGCGTGCCACCACGTACGCCTCGCCGAGGACCGACCGCAGCGGCTCGGCCAGCCCCCAGCCCTCGGCCGCCTCCAGCCAGCCGCGCATTCCGATGCCGGTGTTGGCCATCAGGATGTCCGGCGGCCGGTCCAGGCAGGCCCGGGTCGCCTCGCGCAGCTCGGTGTCGTCGGCCAGCGGGACGATCCGCAGGGCGGGGGCGAGGACCACCCGCGCACCCCGCCGCTGGAGCAGCGCCGCCAGTTCGTCCCGTCGCCGGTCGGCGGTCACCCCGATGGTGAAGCCGGCCAGTTCGTCGCGCATTCACCCACCACCTCTCAGCCGCACCTCGACCAGGCCGTCGCGGCAGCGCACCTCGTGCGACCGGACGGTGACCCCGGGCAGGTCCAGGCAGCGCCCGGTACTCAGGTCGTACACCTGCTTGTGCAGCGGGGACGCCACCGTCGGCACGCCACCCCGGCTGCCGACGATCCCGCGGGAGAGCACGTACGCCCCGGAGACCGGGTCGAGGTTGTCGATGGCGAACAGGCCGTCGGCGGTGCGGAACAGCGCGATCTGCACGCCGTCGACCAGTGCCGCCACGCCCCGGTCCGGGTCCAGGCGGTCCAGCGGGCAGACCGCGGTCCAGGTGAGCGTCGCCGTGCTCGTCGCCGTGCTCATCGCCGCACCTCCGGCATCCCGAGCGCCACCGGCTGCCGTTCGCCGGCCGCCGTGGCGGGGGCGGGCACCGGTTGGCCGCGTTCCGAGGTGAACCGGATCGAGGGATCGGGCACGTCGGGCGCGTTGACGAAGGAGGTGAACCGGCGCAGCCGTACGGGGTCGTCGAGGACGTCCCGCCACTCGTCCGAGTACGAGGCGACGTGCCGGGCCATCGCCTCGTCCAGTTCGGCGCAGACGCCGAGGGAGTCGTCGACGATGACCGCGCGGAGGTGGTCCAGCCCGCCGTCCATCGCCTCGATCCAGGCGGCGGTGCGTTGCAGCCGGTCCGCCGTGCGGATGTAGAACATGAGGAACCGGTCGATCAGGGTGACGAGCTCGGCCGTGGTGAGGTCGCTGGCGAACAGGTCGGCGTGCCGGGGCCGGAAACCGCCGTTGCCGCCGACGTAGAGGTTCCATCCGGTCTCGGTGGCGATGATGCCGAAGTCCTTGCTGCGGGCCTCGGCGCACTCCCGGGCACAGCCGGACACCGCGGACTTGATCTTGTGTGGGGCGCGCAGACCCCGGTAGCGCAGCTCCAGCGCGATGGCCAGTCCGACCGAGTCCTGCACCCCGTACCGGCACCAGGTCGACCCGACGCACGACTTCACCGTGCGCAGCGCCTTGCCGTACGCGTGGCCGGACTCGAAGCCGGCGTCGACCAGCCGCCGCCAGATCTGCGGCAGCTGCTCGACCCGCGCGCCGAACAGGTCGATCCGCTGCCCACCGGTGATCTTCGTGTAGAGCTGGAAGTCCCGGGCCACCTCGCCGATCACGATCAGCTTCTCCGGGGTGATCTCGCCGCCGGGGATCCGTGGCACCACCGAGTAGCTGCCGTCGCGTTGCAGGTTGGCCAGGAAGTGGTCGTTGGTGTCCTGGAGCGACGCCTGCTCCCCGTCGAGGATGTGCCCGCTGCCGAGGGAGGCGAGGATCGACGCCACCGCCGGCTTGCAGATGTCACAGCCACGCCCCCGGCCGTGTTCGGCGATCAGCCGGGAGAAGGTACGGATGCCGCGTACCCGGACGATGTCGAACAGCTCCTGCCGGCTCGCGTCGAAGTGCTCGCAGAGTGCCGTGGACTGCTTCACCCCGGCGGCGTCGAGGAGCTGCTTGAGCATCGGTACGCACGAGCCGCAGCTGGTGCCGGCCCGGGTGCACGCCTTGAGCGCCGGCACGTCGGCGGCGCCACCCGCGATCGCCGCGTCGATGTCGTCGCGGGTCACCGCGTTGCAGGAGCAGACCTGCGCGGAACCCGGCAGCGTCGTCGCCCCGGCGCCGCCCCCGGCCGGCGCGAGCAGCGCCAGCGGCGGGCCGGGCAGCGGGCCGCCCACACTCGCCCGCAGCGTCGGGTACGCGCCGGCGTCGCCGACCAGCACCCCGCCGAGCAGCGTGCTCGCGTCGTCGGAGAGGACCAGCTTCGCGTACACCCGGGTGGCCGGGTCGGTGAACGTCACGTCGAGGCAGCCCTCGGTGGTGCCGTGCGCGTCACCGAACGAGGCGACGTCCACCCCGAGCAGCTTGAGCTTGGTCGCGGTGTCCGCGCCCGGGAAGGTCGCCGCGCCACCGACCAGCCGGTCCGCGACCACCTCGGCCATCGCGTAACCCGGCGCGACCAGGCCGTGGCAGGTCCCGTCGACCGCCGCGCACTCGCCGACCGCCCAGATCCGCTCGTCCACCGTCCGGCACGTGTCGTCGACGAGCACCCCGCCCCGGGGCCCGAGCGGCAGGCCGGCGGCCCGGGCCAGCTCGTCGCGCGGCCGGATGCCGGCCGCGACGACGACGAGGTCGGCGTCGACCCGGCCGCCGTCGCTCAGCTCCAGCGCGGCCACCGACCCGTCCGGGCCGGGGCGCAGGGCGCTGGTGGCGACCCCGAGGTGGCAGGTCACGTCCAGCTCCTCGACGTACCGGCGGAGCATCGCGCCGCCGGCGGTGTCCACCTGCACCGGCATCAGCCGCGGCGCGAACTCCACCACGCTGGTGGCGAGCCCCAGCAGCCGGAGCGCGTTCGCCGCCTCCAGACCGAGCAGGCCGCCCCCGATCACGGCGCCGGTGCGCCGGCCGTGCGCGTGCTCGCGGATCGCCGCCAGGTCGTCCAGCGTGCGGTACACGAAGACCCCCGGCAGGTCCGTCCCCTCGACCGGCGGGACGAAGGCGTACGACCCGGTGGCCAGCACCAGCGCGTCGTACGGGTACTCCCCGGCCGCCGTCGTGACCACGCGCCGGGCCCGGTCGATCGCCGTGACCGGCTCGCCGAGCCGCAACTCGACGCCGTCGTCGGGGGTGTGCAGGTTCAGTTCGTCCTCGCCCACCCCGTCGAAGAACGCCGAGAGCCGCACCCGGTCGTACGCCGGCCGGGTCTCCTCGGCGAGCACCGTCACCCGCCAGCGACCGGTCGTGTCCCGGGCGCGCAACGCGTCCACGAACCGCTGCCCGACCATGCCGTTGCCGACGACCAGCACTCTGCCGCCGTTCATCGCGCCACCTCCACCGAGTCCACGCTGGACAGCCATTCGACGATTCCGGCGACCGCGTCCCGGCAGCCGCCGCAGCCCGTACCGGCACGGGTCCCCGCCACCACGGCGTCGACTGTCCGGGCCCCGGAACGCCAGCAGCTCACCAGCGCCCCCTTGCTGACGTTGTTGCACTGGCAGACCGTCACCGCGTCCGGCATCAGCGCCGGCGTCGCGGCCGGCTCGGCCGGTGCCGCGCCGAACGCCCGGCCGAGCAGCAGGGACCGCCGGTCCGCGGGGACCGGCTGCCCCCGGTCGAAGAGTTGGATGACCGTGCCGACCGCCGGGTTGTCGCCGAGCAGGATCGCGGCGGTCAGCCGCTCGTCGTGGATGCGCAGCCGGGCGTACGTGCCCCGGGCCGGGTCGGTGAAGGTCAGCTCCTCACCGGGCCCGTCGCCGGCCGGGTCGCCCATCGCGGCCAGGTCGATGCCGGCCGCCTTGAGCCGGGTCACCACCGGCCTCGGCCGGTAGCGGGCCAGCGGGTCCTCGCCGGTGAGCACCTGCGCCAGCACGCGCGCCTGCGCCCACGCCGGGGCGACCAGGCCGGTCAGCGCGCCGTCGTGCTGGGCGCAGTCGCCGATCGCCGAGACGCACCGGTCGCTGGTGCGCAGCCGGTCGTCCACGAGCACACCCCGCTCGACCGCCAGCCCGGCCGCCGCGGCGAGCGCCGTGTCGGGGCGCACCCCGCAGGAGAGCACCAGCAGGTCGGCGTCGAGCGACCGGCCGTCGGCGAGGTCGAGGCGTACGCCGTGGGCGTCGGCCGCCACGGCGGTGGCCGGGACCGACAGGTGGGTGGTGACGCCCAGACCGGCGAGGGTCCGCGCGAGCACCGCGGCGCCGGCCGGGTCGAGCTGGCGCTCCATCAGGTACGGCACGGGGTGCACCACGGCCACGTCGAGTCCCCGGGCGGCGAGCCCGCGGGCCGCCTCCAGCCCGAGCAGCCCGCCGCCGAGCACGAGGACGCGGCGTGCCCCGGCGGCGACGGCGAGGATCCGCCGGCAGTCGTCCAGGGTGCGGAACGGCACCACCCGCTCGGGCAGTTCCGGGCCGTCCAGTCCGGGCAGCGGCGGCACGATGGCCCGGCTGCCGGTGGCGAGCACGAGGTGGTCGTACGGGATCCGGTCGCCGTCGTGGGTGCGGACCGCGCGGTCCGCCCGGTCGATCGCCGTGACGGTCACCGCGGTTCGCAGGTCGACGCCCTGCCCGGCGACCTCGGCCAGCTCCACGTCCGGCTCGCCGATCTTCCCCGCCAGCAGCGTGGACAGCATGATCCGGTTGTACGCCCGGTGCGGCTCCGCCCCGAGCACGGTGACCTTCCGGTCCCCGTCGCGTGCGTGCAGTTCGCTCGCGAGTCGGGCTCCGGCCATCCCGTTCCCGACGATCACGATCCGTTCGGTCACGGCGTCTCCACCCTCTCGACTCGCACGGCGCAGATCTTGAACTCCGGCATCCCGGAGACCGGGTCGACGGCGTCGTTGGTGACCGAGTTGGCGCGGGCCGCGCCGCCCCAGTGGAAGGGCGCGAAGACGGTGTCCGGTCGGATCGCCGTGCTGAGCCGGGCCGGTGCGACCATCTCGCCCCGGCGGGAGACCACCCGGACCGGCTCGCCGTCGGTCACCCCGAGCCGCCCGGCCAGGTCCGGGTGCAGCTCCACGAAGGCCTCCGGAGCGGCCCGGTTCAGCGCCGGCACCCGCCGCGTCTGGGTGCCCGACTGGTACTGGGCGAGCACCCGGCCGGTGGTGAAGTGCAGCGGGTAGGCCGCGCTGACCTCCTCGGCGGCGGGCCGGTGCTCGACCGCGTGGAACCGGGCCCGTCCGTCCGGGGTCGGGAAGCGCTCGGCGAAGAGCCGGGGCGTGTCCGGCCCGTCGGGGTCCGGGCAGGGCCAGTACGCGCCGTCGTGCGTGTCGATCCGCTCCCAGGTGATGCCGGCGTAGTCGGCGATCCCGCCGGCCGATGCCCGCCGCAGCTCCGCGAACACCGCCGCCGGCTCGGCCGGAAGGAAGGGCCCCTTGTTAACGCCTGGTGACTGTGAAGGGTCCCTTCCTTGCACCTGGGCGAGGCGGGCGGTGAGGTCGGCGAGGATCGCCAGGTCGGTGCGGACGCCGGGCGGTGGCTCCCGCAGCGCGCGGCGGCGCAGCACCCGGCCCTCCAGATTGGTCATCGTGCCGTCCTCCTCGGCCCACTGCGCCGTCGGCAGCACCACGTCGGCGAGGGCGGCCGTCTCGGAGAGCAGGAAGTCGGCCACCACCAGCAGGTCGAGGTCCCGCAGCCGGCCCTCGATCCGGGTCGCCCGGGGCGCGGAGACCACCGGGTTGGAGCCGAAGACGAGCAGCGCCTTCGGCCCGTCCGGGGTGCCGAGCGAGTCGAGCAGCCGGTACGCGGGCACCCCGGGCCCGGGCAGGTCGTCGGCCGGTACGCCCCACACCCCGGCGACGTGTGCGCGGGCGGCCGGGTCGTCGATGCGGCGGTACCCGGGGAGTTGGTCGGCCTTCTGCCCGTGCTCCCGGCCGCCCTGCCCGTTGCCCTGGCCCGTGAGGCAGCCGTACCCGGAGCCGGGCCGGCCCGGCAGGCCGAGAGCGAGCGCGAGGTTGACGTACCCGGTGACCGTGTCCACGCCCTTGGCGTGCTGCTCGGCGCCGCGCGCGGTCAGGATGACCACCCGCTCGCCGGTGCCCAGTGCCCGGGCGGTCGCCTCCAGATCCGCCACCGGCACCCCGGAGAGCGCCTCGGCGCGCGCCGGCCACCACGCGGCCACGGCCCGGCGGACCTCCTCGAAGCCGGTGGTCCGGGCGGCGATGTAGTCCTTGTCGACCAGGCCCGCGGTCACGGCGATGTGCAGCAGCGCGCTCGCCACCGCCAGGTCGGTGCCGGGCAGCGGTTGCAGGTGCAGATCGGCCAGGCGGGCGGTGGCGGTGACCCGGGGGTCGACCACGATCAGCTTCCCGCCGCGCTGGCGTTGCTCGGTCAGCCAGCGCACCAGCGGGGGCATCGTCTCGGCCGGGTTCGCGCCGACCAGCAGGAGGGTGTCGGCCCCGCCCAGGTCGGACAGCGGGAACGGCAGGCCCCGGTCGACGCCGAACGCGCGCATGCCGGCCGCCGCCGCCGAGGACATGCAGAACCGGCCGTTGTAGTCGATGTGCCGGGTCCGCAGCGCCACCCGGGCGAATTTGCCCAGCGCGTACGCCTTCTCGTTGGTGAGTCCGCCGCCGCCGAAGACGGCGACCGCGTCGCGGCCGTGTCCGGACTGGACGCCTCGGATTCCCTCGGCGACCCGGTCGAGGGCGGCGTCCCAGGTCGCCGGGCGTAGTTCGCCGCTGGCCGGGTCACGCAGCAGGGGACCGGTGAGCCGCTCGGGGTGGTCGAGCAGTTCGGCGGCGGTCCAGCCCTTCTGGCAGAGACCGCCCCGGTTGGTGGGGAACTGCCGGGGCAGCACCGCCACCCGGCCGTTCTCCTCCCGCAGCGTCATGCCGCACTGCAGGGCGCAGTACGGGCAGTGCGTCGCCGCCTCCCGGGGCGGGGGCCCCGGTGCAGTCGCAGGTCGCGCACCGTCTGTCATGCCCGAGAAGCGTGCCGCCGAGGGGTTTCCGGTCCGGGTCCCGTTTGTTTCGGTCCTGTCAAGAGCGGCTCACACCGCACCGGGGCAGCGGGCGGGCCGGCTTGGTCTAGAATGTGAGAAAAAATTCCCAGAAGTTGGGAGAGGCGATGAGTGTGGCGGAGGCGTTCGACGCCGTGGCGGGCCGGTACGACGAGGCCCGACGCCGGCTGGTGCCCTGCTTCGACCAGTTCTACGCAACGGCGGTCGAGGTGGCCGCGCCGCCGTTGCGCGCCGCGCTCGCGGCGGGGCGTACCCCCGAGGTGCTGGACCTGGGCGCCGGCACCGGGCTGCTCTCCCTGCTGGTCGCCGCGGCGGTGCCCGGGGTGCGGGTGACCGTCGTGGACGCCGCGCCGGCGATGCTGGCGGTCGCCGCGGACCATCTGCGGGCCGCCGGCGTGCCGCACCGCACGGTCCACGCCGACCTGGGTGACCCGATCCCGGCGGGCCGGTACGACGCCGTGGTCAGCGCGCTCGCGATCCATCACCTGGACGACGCCGACAAGCGGGCGCTGTACCGGCGGGCCGCCGCCGTGCTCGTCCCCGGTGGCGTGTTCGTCAACGCCGAGCAGGTCGCCGGCCCGACGCGGGAGCTGGACCGGCGCTACGACGAGGTGTGGGTCGCCCAGGCCACCGCGCTCGGCTCGGACGACGCGGAGATCGCGGCCGCGCGGGAACGGATGGCGTACGACCGGCCGGCGCCCGTCGCCGCCCAGTGCGCCTGGCTGGTCGAGGCGGGCCTGGTCGACGTGGACTGCTTCTTCAAGGCGTGGCGGTTCGCGGTGTTCGGCGGCCGGGTGCCGGTGTGACCGTGAGTCCGGTCTGACCGGTTTGTCGACCGGCGTCACGAGGGATGACTGTCGGTCACACCGCTGGGTAATCTGGTCGGCATGACTGCCAAGGTGACCCTGTCGTTCTCGGACGAGACGATCGAGGAGGCCCGGCGGTTCGCCAAGCGCGAGGGACTGTCCCTGTCCGCCTGGATGGACCAGGCCGCCCGGGAGAAGGCGCTGCGCGAGGTCTTCTCGGCGCACGCCGCCGCCGTCGGCCGGGCCGGGATCGACCTGGAGTCCGCCGCCCTCGCCGACGATCGCGAGGTGGGCATGGTCGACGACCTGCTCTTCGGCGGGCGTCCGCGTGCTGCGTAGGGGTGAGGTCTGGCGCGTCTCCGGCGCCCGTGAACGACTGGGGCTGATCATCAGTTCCGACGTGTACAACTCGACCGCGGTGCCGATCGTGATCGTGGCGGAGGTCGTCGAGACCGCGCTGCTGCGCGACTCGCCCCTGGCCGTCGAGATGGGGGACCGGGTGGTGATGCCCGACCGGCTCTCCTCCCCGATGAAGAAGTGGTTCACCGAGTGCGTGGACGTCGCCGACGCGGAGACCATGCAACGGGTCGGCCGCGCGCTGCGCATCCTGCAACAGCTCTGACGCGCTCTCTTTCTCACGGACGGTCATCCGGCTTTCTCACGGACGGTCATCCGGCCCGGTGCGATCACCGTTGCCTGCCCGACCTCGTCGACGAAACGCTCCGGTAACGGCGGCTATCTAGCTTTCGGCCAGGATCGCTCGACACCGGCCGGACCGGTGGGTCGTGCGAGCCACGACATGGACCGGCCGGAAGGAGCGCCTGATGACGACGACGAGCGTGCCCGAGACGACAGCGGAGGAGATCGACCTGCAACGCCGGCCGGGCCGGTGGATCGGGCACTGGGCCCCGGAGGACGGCCACTTCTGGCGGACCGTCGGCCGGGGGATCGCCCGGCGCAACCTCATCTACTCGATCTTCGCCGAGCACATCGGCTTCTCCGTCTGGTTGCTCTGGAGCATCGTCGTCGTCCGGCTCGACGACGTCGGCTGGACGTTGACCACCAGCCAGGCGCTCTGGCTGACCGCCGTGCCCAGCGGTGTCGGCGCGCTGCTGCGGCTGCCGTACACGTTCGCGGTGCCGGTCTTCGGCGGCCGCAACTGGACCATCGTCTCGGCCCTGCTGCTGATCATCCCGTGCGCGGGCCTGGCCTGGGCGGTCCAGCATCCCGAGATCGGGTTCGTGCCGCTGCTGCTGATCGCCGCCACGGCCGGCTTCGGCGGCGGCAACTTCGCCTCCAGCATGGCGAACATCTCGTTCTTCTATCCGGAACGCGAGAAGGGCTGGGCGCTCGGCCTGAACGCGGCCGGCGGCAACATCGGCGTCGCGGTGGTGCAGTTCCTGGTGCCCCAGGTGATCGTGCTCGGTGGCGGGCTCGCGCTGGCCCGGGCCGGTCTGATGTACATCCCGCTCGCGGTGATCGCGGCGGTCTGCGCGTACCTGTTCATGGACAACCTGGTCGAGGCCAAGGCGGACGTCCGGCCGGTCTGGTCGTCGCTGCGGCACCGGGACACCTGGGTCATGTCGTTCCTGTACATCGGCACCTTCGGCTCGTTCATCGGCTACTCGGCGGCCTTCCCGACCCTGCTCAACGGCGTGTTCGGTCGGCCGGACATCGCGCTGAGCTGGGCGTTCCTGGGCGCGGCGGTGGGTTCGATCTGCCGGCCGTTCGGCGGCCGCCTCTCCGACGTCATCGGCGGCGCGCGCATCACCGTGGCCAGCTTCGTCCTGATGGCCGGCGGGGCGTACCTGGCGCTGTGGTCGGTGCAGGAGCGCCGGCTGGGCGTCTTCTTCCTGGCGTTCATGCTGCTGTTCGTGGCGACCGGCATCGGCAACGGCTCGACCTACCGGATGATCTCCCGAATCTTCCAGGTGAAGGGGGAGGACCTGGGCGGTACGCCGGAGATCATGCTGGCGATGCGCCGCCAGGCGGCCGGGGCGCTGGGGATCATCTCCTCGGTCGGCGCGTTCGGTGGGTTCCTCGTGCCGATCTGCTATGCCTGGGCGAAGTCGACCTACGGGGGCATCCAGCCGGCTCTGCGGTTCTATGTCGGGTTCTTCCTGGTGATGATCGTGGTGACCTGGGCGGCGTACCTGCGGCCGGGAGCGCGGATGGCGCGTGCCCGGGTGTGAGTCCGCTCATCCCCCGCGGGGGTCCGGCGTGCGCGCCGGACCCCCGTTTTGACCGGCCCACACGGCGTTGGGTATCGTTACCTGCTGTTGTGCGACATCTAGAGGCGTGCCACCTGAGGTACGCTTGGTCGTTCGTGCGCGCCTGGTCACCCGGCGCGCGACCCCAGACCGACGACGAGACAAGGTAGACCTGTGCGTACGTACAGCCCGAAGCCGGGTGAGATCGAGCGTCAGTGGCACGTCATCGACGCCTCTGATGTCGTGCTGGGCCGCCTGGCCACCCACGCCGCCACGCTGCTGCGCGGCAAGCACAAGCCGACTTTCGCGCCGCACGTCGACACGGGCGACTTCGTCGTCATCGTGAACGCGGGCAAGGTCGCGCTGACCGGCAACAAGCGGCAGCAGAAGATCGCCTACCGTCACTCCGGCTACCCGGGTGGCCTGAAGCAGGTCGGCTACGACGAGCTGCTGACCAAGCGTCCCGAGCGGGCCATCGAGCTGGCCGTGAAGGGGATGCTCCCGCACAACAAGCTCGGCCGTAAGCTCATCAAGAAGCTGAAGGTCTACGCCGGTGCCGAGCACCCGCACGGCGCGCAGTCGCCGGTGCCGTTCGAGATCAAGCAGATCGCGCAGTGAGCGCGGGCGAAGGAAGCAGCATGACCGACATCACCGCCACCGAGGTCGCCCCCGAGGCCACCGAGGCGCCGGCGCCCGTCGCCCGCGCGCCCCGTGGTGACCGGCCGATCCAGACCGTGGGCCGCCGCAAGGAGGCCATCGTCCGGGTTCGCATCGTGCCGGGCTCCGGCAAGATCACCTGCAACGGCCGGGACCTCGAGGCCTACTTCCCGAGCAAGGTGCACCAGCAGCTCATCAAGGACCCGCTGGTCACCGCCGAGAAGGCCGAGGCGTTCGACGTCATCGCGAACCTGCGGGGTGGCGGCACCACCGGCCAGGCCGGTGCGCTGCGGCTGGCCATCGCCCGGGCCCTGATCGTCAGCGAGCCGGACGACCGTCCCGCGCTGAAGAAGGCCGGCTTCCTGACCCGGGACGCGCGGGTCAAGGAGAGCAAGAAGTACGGCCTCAAGAAGGCCCGCAAGGCTCCCCAGTACTCGAAGCGCTGACCATCAGCTGCACGTTGTACTTCTGACGGACGGCCGGACCGCCTCCCCCACGACGGGAGGTGGCCCGGCCGTTCCGTTCTCCATCATCGGCAGTTCCATCGGAGGTTGGCGGGTATGGGCCGGTTGTTCGGCACTGACGGCGTACGCGGGCGGGCGAACGCGGATCTCACGCCCGAGTTGGCGCTCGCGGTGGCGGTGGCCGCCGCGCACACTCTCGCCGAGTCGGACAAGAGCCATCCCCCGCTGGCCGTCGTCGGCCGCGACACGCGGGCCAGCGGCGAGATGCTCGAAGCCGCCGTGGTGGCCGGCCTCACCAGCGCCGGTGCGAACGTCGTCCGGGTCGGCGTGCTGCCGACCCCGGCGGTGGCGTTCCTCACCGCCGAGGCCAAGGCCGACCTCGGCGTGATGCTCTCCGCGTCGCACAACCCGATGCCGGACAACGGCATCAAGCTGTTCGCCGCCGGCGGGCACAAACTGCCGGACGAGATCGAGATGCGGATCGAGGCGGCCGTCCAGGCGAACGCGACCACCGCCTGGGAGCGCCCGATCGGCGCGGGCGTGGGCCGGGTCCACGACCTGCTCGACGGCGCCGACCACTACGTGCAGCACCTGGTGGGCACCGTCCCGCACCGGCTCGACGGGATCAAGGTCGTGGTGGACTGCGCCAACGGCGCCGCCGCCGAGGTGGCCCCGGCGGCGTACCAGGCGGCCGGCGCCGAGGTGATCGCGATCCACGCCGAGCCCGACGGCCTCAACATCAACGACGAGTGCGGCTCGAACCACATCGAGGCGCTGCGCCAGGCCGTCGTCGAGCACGGCGCGCACCTGGGCATCGCCCACGACGGCGACGCCGACCGGTGCGTCGCGGTGACCGCCGACGGCGACGAGGTCGACGGCGACCAGCTGATGGCGATCCTGGCGCTGGCCATGCGGGAGGCCGGCACCCTCACCGGCGACACGCTGGTCGCCACGGTGATGAGCAACCTCGGCCTGCGCCTGGCCATGTCCCGCGAGGGCATCCGGCTGGTCGAGACCAAGGTCGGCGACCGGTACGTGCTGGAGGAGCTGCGCGCGTCCGGCCTCGCGCTGGGCGGCGAGCAGAGCGGGCACATCGTCATGCCCGCGTACGCGACCACCGGCGACGGCGTGCTGACCGGCCTGCACCTCATGTCGCGCGTGGCGGCGACCGGGAAGTCCCTGGCCGAGCTGGCCGCTGTGATCACCCGGCTGCCGCAGGTGCTGATCAACGTGCCGGTCGGCGACCGCACCGTCGGTGCCGCGGCGCCAGCCGTGCGGGCCGAGGTCGAGCGGGCCGAGGCCGAGCTGGGCGAGACCGGTCGGGTGCTGCTGCGCCCCTCCGGCACCGAGCCGCTGGTCCGGGTCATGGTCGAGGCCGGCACCGAGGCGACCGCCCGTTCGGTGGCCGAGCGGATCGCCGAGCAGGTCCGCACCGCCAGCCCGGTCGCCTGACCGGCCCCTGCCGGCCCATTCCGACGCCGGGTGCCGTCGCTGCGGCGCCCGGCGGTCGCCCACGTCCGGCGCCATCGCTACATCGCTCGGCCCGTTGCCGACAACGCCGGCGGCTGTGCCGATAGCGCTCGGGCGTCGCTGACAGCGCGCGGGCCGTGGCCCACTACTGCGGTGTCGTCACGGCGCCCGGGCGTGCGGCGCACGGAGGCTTTGGAGCTGACTCGCCCGCGACATCATGTCGGCGAGTCCGGGCTGATTCATCCACGACATCAGGTCCAAAGGGCCGCGGAGTGCATGTGCCCGGCGGAGCAGGGCCGCGGTGTGCACGCATCCCCTGGCACGGCACGCGCCGGGCAGGACAAGGCCGCGGTGTGCACGCGGCCCGCGCCCCGGTGTGCACGCGCCCGGCAAAACAGGGGCCGCGGTCAGCTGGTCGGCACGCGGTGCAGGAAGCGGGCGGCCAGGTCGCTGATCTGGTCGGCGTCCAGCTCCAGGGCGGGGTCGGCCACCGTCACCTCGGCCAGCGCCAGCCCGGGGACGTCGGTGTCCCGCCACTGGCCCACGAACCAGACCTTCTCCTCCTCCGCGAGCGCGAGGGCGGCGTCGTTGAGCGCGTCGGCGGGGTAGGGCAGCCAGAACCGGAACTGGTGGGTGTGCGGTGGCGCGGGGAAGACCCGGGCCCCGGGAATCGTGGCGAGCGTCTCGGCGACCAGCCGGGCGTGGGCCACGTAGCCGGGCAGGCGGGGCAGTTCGTGGTCCAGCCCGTGCAGCGCGGCCAGTGCTGCCGGCCACTGCTGGAAGACCGTCCCGCCGTAGCGGTGCCGCCAGGCGCGGGCGTACCCGGTCAGCTCCGGATCGCCGGCCAGCACCGCCCCGGAGACACCCCCGAGGGACTTGTAGAGCGAGACGTACACGCTGTCGACCAGGGCGGTGACCGCCGGGGCGGGCCGCCCGAGGTGCACGGTCGACTCCCACAGCCGGGCGCCGTCGACGTGCACCCGGGCGCCCCGGGCGCGGCCCGCGTCGACCACCGCCACCAGCTCGTCCCAGGTGGGCAGCAGGAACCCGGCGTCCCGCAGCGGGAGTTCGAGGAGCAGCGTGCCGAACGGCTCGCCGAGGTCGGTGACCTCCTCGGCGGTCGGGAACCGGGCGCCGTCCGGGGTGCGGGCGGCACGCAGGCCGGTGAGCACCGCGTACGCGTCCCGTTCGTGGACCAGGGGGTGGCTGAGCGGGTGCAGGGCGACCGCGTCCCGGCCGGTCACCTCGGCGCCGTGGCGGAGGGCGACCTGCTGCGCCATGGTGCCGGTGGGGAAGAGGACGGCGGTCTCGGTACCGAGCAGGTCGGCGATCCGGTGCTCGACGTGCTCGACCACACCGCCCTCGCCGTACACGTCGGGGAGGGTGTCCTCGGGCAGCGCGGCCCGCATCGCGTCCAGCCGCTCGCCGACGGTCGCCGGACGCGCTCCGGACAGGACCACGTCGCAGCCCCGCAGCGCGGCCAACCGCCGGAGCCGTTCGGCCTGCTGGCCGCTCACCGTGCCGTCCCGAGCCGGCGGAGCCGGGTGACCGCCTCGGTCAGCACCTCCGGACGTTTGCAGAAGGCGAACCGGATCAGCCGCCGGCCGGCCTCCGGGTCGTCGTAGAAGACCTGGGTCGGTACGGCCACCACACCGCAACGCTCCGGCAGTGACCGGCAGAACTCCACCCCGTCCCGGCCGCCGAGCGGGGTGACGTCGGCGGTGACGAAGTACGTGCCCTCCGGCGCGAGCACCTCGAACCCGGCATCGGTGAGGCCGGCGACCAACTGGTCGCGGCGGGCCTGCATGCCGTCGCGGAACGCGGTGAAGTAGTCGTCGCCGAGGCCCAGAGCCACGGTGACCGCGGGTTGCAGCGGTGCGGCGTTGACGAAGGTCAGGAACTGCTTGACCCGCAGTGCCGCCGACACGAGCGCGGCCGGGCCGCTCGCCCAGCCGACCTTCCAACCGGTGCAGGAGAACGTCTTGCCGGCCGAGGAGATCCGGAGGGTCCGGTCGCGCATCCCCGGCAGCGTGGCGAGGGGTACGTGCGCCGATGCGGCGTCGGTGAAGACCAGGTGTTCGTACACCTCGTCGGTGACCGCGTACGCGTCGTGCTCGCGGCACAGCTCGGCGACCAGGGCCAGCTCGTCGGCGGTGAAGACCTTGCCGGTCGGGTTGTGCGGCGAGTTCAGCAGGACCAGCCGGGTGCGGGGCCCGAACGCGGCACGCAGCGCGTCGGGGTCGAAGGCGTACCGGCCGTCGGCGCCGGGACGCAGCGTGACCGGCCGCCGGACCGCCCCGGCCAGGGCGATCGAGGCGGCGTACGAGTCGTAGTACGGCTCGAAGCAGACCACCTCGTCACCCGGCTCGCAGAGGCCGAGGATCGCCGCCGCGATCGCCTCGGTGGCGCCAGCGGTCACCACGATCTCGCCGTCCGGGTCGTACTCCAGCCCCCAGAAGCAGCGCTGGTGGGCCGCGACGGCGGCGCGCAGCGCGGGGGTCCCCGGACCCGGCGGGTACTGGTTCTGGCCGGTCCGCAGCGCCTCGGCCGCAGCGGCCAGCATCTCCGGCGGCCCGTCGGCGTCCGGAAAGCCCTGGCCGAGGTTGACCGCCCCGGTGCGGACGGCGAGAGCGGACATCTCGGCGAAGATCGTCGTCCCGAACGGGCGCATCCGGGCCACCAGGGGATCGACGTGGGCGGTCGTCACGCCCGCCAGCCTACGGACTCGCCGTGCCGGTTCAACCCGTCGAGCCCGTTGATGGCGTTTCGTGACTCTCCGTAGCGTCCTGCTCCCTTCGCTCAAAGTTGCTGATCGTTTACTGGACTTCCGAGCACGCGCGCTGAGCGAAACTGGGTTAGGCTGCCACCCATGTGTGGAATCGTGGGTTACGCCGGCGCGCGCCCGGCACTCGGCATCGTGCTCGACGGGCTGCGGCGGCTGGAGTACCGCGGCTACGACTCGGCCGGCGTCGCCATCGTCTGCGACGACGAGCTGCTGACCGAGAAGAAGGCCGGCAAGCTGGCCAACCTGGAGAAGGTGCTGTCCGAGCGGGCCGCCGAGGACCCGGCGTCCTGCGCCGCGAGCCCGATCGGCATCGGCGACGGCACCACCGGCATCGGCCACACCCGCTGGGCCACCCACGGCGGCCCCACCGACCGCAACGCCCACCCCCACCTGGCCCCCGACGGACGGGTCGCCGTCATCCACAACGGCATCATCGAGAACTTCGCCAAGCTGCGCGCCGAGCTGGAGGCCGACGGCGTCCAGTTCACCAGCGACACCGACACCGAGTGTGCCGCGCACCTGCTCGCCGCCGCGCTCGCCGACCTGCGCGCCGCCGGCCACCCGGACGGGCCGCAGCTGCTCGCCGCCGGCATGCGCGTGGTCTGCCAGCGCCTGGAGGGCGCGTTCACCCTGCTCGCCGTCGACGCCGGCATCCCCGGCGCGGTGGTCGGCGCCCGGCGCAACTCGCCCCTGGTCGTCGGCCGGGGCGACGGCGAGAACTACCTCGCCAGTGACGTCGCCGCCTTCATCGAGCACACCCGGGACGCGATCGAGCTGGGTCAGGACCAGATCGTCCTGATCACCGGCGACACCATCGAGATCACCGACTTCGCCGGCCAGCCCGCCACCGGCAAGGACTTCCACATCGACTGGGACTCGTCGGCCGCCGAGAAGGGCGGCTACGACTGGTTCATGCTCAAGGAGATCGAGGAGCAGCCGCAGGCCATCGCGGACACGCTGCTCGGCCGGCTCACCGAGGCCGGCGAGATCATGCTCGACGAGGTCCGCCTCAGCGACCAGGACCTGCGCGACGTCGACAAGATCTTCATCGTGGCCTGCGGCACCTCCTACCACGCCGGCCTGGTCGCCAAGTACGCCATCGAGCACTGGACCCGCATCCCCTGCGAGGTGGAGCTGGCCAGCGAGTTCCGCTACCGCGACCCGGTCCTGGACCGGTCCACCCTGATCGTGGTCATCTCGCAGTCCGGCGAGACCATGGACACGCTGATGGCGCTGCGGCACGCCAAGGAGCAGAAGGCCCGCGTGCTGGCCATCTGCAACACCAACGGCTCCACCATCCCGCGCGAGTCCGACGCGGTGCTGTACACGCACGGCGGCCCGGAGATCGCGGTCGCGTCCACCAAGGCGTTCCTCACCCAGGTCGTCGCGTGTTACCTGATCGGGCTGCACCTGGCCCAGGTGCGCGGGATCAAGTTCGCCGACGAGGTCGGCGCCGTGGTCGCCCAGCTCCAGGAGATGCCCGGCAAGCTGCGCGAGCTGCTGGACCGGATCGAGCCGGTACGCGAGCTGGGCCGTGAGCTGAAGTCCGAGCCGACCGTGCTGTTCATCGGCCGGCACGTGGGCTACCCGGTGGCGCTGGAGGGCGCGCTGAAGCTCAAGGAGCTGGCGTACATGCACGCCGAGGGCTTCGCCGCCGGTGAGCTGAAGCACGGCCCGATCTCGCTGATCGACAAGGGCACGCCGGTGATCTGCATCGTGCCGTCGCCGGTCGGCCGGGGCATGCTGCACGACAAGGTCGTCTCCAACATCCAGGAGGTGCGGGCGCGCGGCGCCCGGACCATCGTGATCGCGGAGGAGGGGGACGAGGCCGTGGTCCGGTACGCCGACCACCTCATCTACGTCCCGCGTACGCCGACGCTGCTCGCGCCGCTGGTCACGACCGTGCCGTTGCAGGTGCTCGCGGCGGAGATCGCCGCCGCCCGGGGCCACGACGTCGACCAGCCCCGCAACCTGGCGAAGTCCGTCACGGTCGAGTGAGTCGACGACGGGCCCGCCCGACCGCTTCCGTCGGTCCGGCGGGCCCGTCGCAGGTCCGGGCTACGGCCGGCCGAGGACCACCCGCGCCATGCCGTCGAGCGCCGGGTTGCCGGGTTCCCAGTAGCCGGTGTGGCCGTACCGGCCGCTGGGGAAGGTACGCCCGCCGAAGCTCGGGTCGGACGGGTCGCGCCCGAACCACAGGGCCCGCTCCGGCCCGTCGAGCAGCGCGACCGCCGCGCCGATCGGCGACGTGCCCAGCAGCGGCCGCTGGAGCAGCTCGTCCGCGGGGCGCGCCAACCGGATCACGTCGTCCGCGGCGGTGCTCGCCCAGACCTGACCCGGCGGCAGGCCCAGGTCGCGGGCGTGGTCCACCCCGACGCCGGGCGAGCCCACGAAGACCACGGCGTCGGCGGCGAGGCCGTGGTCCCGCGCCGTGCTGCCCACGACCAGTGACCCGTAGCTGTGCCCGAGCACGGTCAGCCGGGCGTCCTCGCCGTCGTGGGTGGCGCGCAGCCCCTCCTGGAACCGGTGCAGCGCCGGCCCGGCGTCGCCCGCCCGCCCCGCCCACGCGGCCTCGTGGAGGAAGTCCGGGGCGTCGTAGTCGAGCCAGAGCACCGCCGCGGTCTCCTCGCCCGGGGCGAGTGCCGTGCAGCGGGACAGGACCCGGCCCGCCCGGTCCAGCTCACCGGTCACGTCGTCCAGGCCGGCCGTCATGCCCGGCACGTACGTGAGCACCTGGTCGCTGCGGTCGGGGTTGCCGAGCGACACGACGGCCCGTCCCTCCTCCTGGGTGGCCAGCGTCAGCAGGTACGCCCGCGGGCCCTCCGGCGCCGCGAGGCGGCCGGCCAACGCGTCCAGCCCGGCGAGTGCCGCGTCCACCCGGCGCAGCCCGGCCAGCCGGAGCGGCCCGGGCGGCACCCGGTCGAGCAGCCGTCGCCGCTCGGCGAGCAGGTCCTCGCGGTGCTGCCCGAGCAGGAGCCGGTTGGCCTGGTCCCGGGCGGCCACCGGCACCCCGTCGAGGCGGCCGACCCGCTGCGGCTCGTACGCCACCAGCCACCGGCGCTGCGCCGGGCTCAACCCCGCCCACCAGGCCCGCACCGCCACCGGCGTGGAATCGGCCCCGGGCCGGCCGGGCGGGGGTGGGCCGACCCAGCCGGATGCCGCCGCGCCGGCCAGCTCGGCAAGGCGACCGGCGGCGTCGCGGTCGGCGGCCCGCGCCGCGTCGAGTGCGGCGCCGATCCCGGCGGCCACCTCCGCGACCGCCCGGCCGGTGCCGGCCGTCGCCGGGCGCGACGGGTCGGCGCTGACCTGGCCGCGCCGGTCCACCCGCACGCCCGAGCGGTCGGCCAGCGTGACCGCCGTGTCGAGCCGCGCCTTGGCGGTGGCGAGCCGGCCGGCGAACTCGGCCAGCACCTGGTCGGCCTCGACCATACCGGGCCGGCCGGCGAGCAGCTCGCCGCGCAGCCCGCCGAGACGGGCGGCCGCGGCACCGGCCGCCTGACCCGACCAGGCGTCCCGCAGCGCGGCGGCCCTCCCGGTCAGCTCCCCCGCGCGGCGCTCGACCAGCGCGGAGGCGGCGCACCAGGCCGCTCCGGCCGCCCGCCACGCCCCCGGGTCGGCCGCCCACAGCTCCCGGTACCCCGGCCCGGCCGGAGCCGTCATCGGGGCGCCCCGGCCAGCCGGGCCGCCGCCCGGTCGTCCACCGCGTCGTACGCCTCGGCCGCCGAGCGGACCGCCTCCGCGGTGGCCGCCACCCGCGCGCCCAGCCCCCCGAACCAGGCGTGCACGGCCGCCTCGCACCCGGCCAGCGCCGTCCCGGCGGCCCACTCCGGCGCCGGCACCACCAGCCCGGCCGCGCCGCCCACCCCGTGCGCCAGCCGGTACGCGTCGTCGGCGAGCCCGGACGCGCTCCGGCGCAGCGCGTCCGGCCGGACACTGAACATCTCCTCGCTCATCGTCGCCCCCGTGACGTCGTCGACATGGACGGGCGGAACGTTAGGGTTCGCCGGCCCCGCCGCGCGTGCCCTGTGGACGACCGGTCGCCGCCGTACCGCCGGCTTGTCCACAGGCGTTGCCCCAGGCGGCGTCGACGGCTAATGTGCGGCGGCCCGCGCCGGTAGGGTGGGCCCGTGATCGTCGCGGTCGGCATCGACGTGGTCCTCGTGGAGCGGTTCGCCCGGGCCCTCACGCGGACGCCGCTGCTCGCCGACCGGCTCTTCACCGAGGCCGAGCGGTACACCGGCTCCGGCAACCCGCGCTCGCCCGAGTCGCTGGCCGCCCGGTTCGCCGCCAAGGAGGCGGTGGCCAAGGCGCTCGGCGCGCCGGCCGGGTTGAGCTGGCACGACTGCGAGATCGTGCCGGATCCGGACGGCCGGCCCTGGTTGACCGTCTCCGGCACCGTCGCGGCGGCGGCCGCCGAGCGGGGGGTCAACCGGTGGCACATCTCGCTGTCGCACGACGGTGGCATCGCCTCGGCGATGGTGGTCGCGGAACGCTGATCGGTGGCGTGCCGGGCACGCCTCGCACGGGACGGGAGTCGGATGAGACCGGTGTGGCGGGTGGCGGACGTACGCGCCGCGGAGGCGGGTCTGATGGCCACGCTTCCGCCGGGAACGCTGATGCAGCGCGCCGCCGCCGGACTGGCCCGCCGGTGCGCGTTGCTCCTCGCCGACCGGGGCGGGGTGTACGCCGCCCGCGTACTGCTGCTGGTCGGTTCGGGGGACAACGGCGGTGACACGCTGCTCGCCGGCGCGCACCTGGCGCGCCGCGGGGCGGCCGTGTCGGCCCTGCTGCTGACCCCCGGCCGGGCGCACGCCGACGGCCTGGCGGCGTTCCGCGCCGCGGGCGGTCGGCTGGTCGAGCGCCCACCCGCCCGGGTCGACCTGGTGCTCGACGGCATCGTCGGGATCGGCGGCAGCGGCGGCCTCCGGCAGACGGCGGACCAGCTCGCGGCGAGCCTGGTGCGGCACTGCGGGCGGGACGGTGCGCCGGCGACGGTGGTCGCGGTGGACGTGCCCAGCGGGGTTGCGGTGGACACGGGCCACGTGCCGCTCACCGCCTCCGGCCGGCCGAGCGCCGTACGCGCCGACGTGACGGTGACCTTCGGCGCGTTGAAGCCGGCCCTGGTGGTGGGTCCCGCCGCGGCACTGGCCGGTCAGGTCGAGCTGGTCGACATCGGGTTGGAGCCGTGGCTGCGCGGCAGCCCGGCACTCCGGGTGACCGAGTGGTCGGACGTGGTCGACTGGTGGCCGCGGCTCGGTGCGGCCACGGAGAAGTACAGCCGGGGCGTGGTCGGCGTGGCCACCGGCTCCGCCACCTACCCGGGTGCGGCGGTGCTCTCGGTCGCCGGAGCATCGGCCGGCCCGACCGGCATGGTCCGGTACGCGGGCGGGGCCCGCGACGAGGTGCTGCACCACCACCCGTCGGTGATCGCCACCGGGCGGGTCGCCGACGCCGGCCGGGTGCAGGCGTGGGTCTGCGGATCGGGGCTCGGCACCGGCGAGGACGCCGCCGCCGAGCTGCGCGCCGTGCTGGCGGCACCGGTTCCCGCCGTGCTCGACGCGGACGCCCTGACCCTGCTCGTGGACGGTTCGCTCGCCGAGCAGCTGCGGCGGCGGGACGCGCCGATCGTGGTCACACCGCACGACCGGGAGTTCACCCGGCTCTGCGGGGAGACGCCGGGCGCCGACCGGGTGGCGGCCACGCTGCGGCTGGCCGCCTGGATGAACGCGGTGGTGCTGCTCAAGGGCGACCGCACGGTGATCGGCACGCCGGACGGCCGGGCGTACGTGAACCCGACCGGCACGCCGGCGCTGGCCACCGGAGGCACGGGGGACGTGCTGGCCGGGCTGCTCGGCTCGTTGCTCGCCGCCGGGCTGGCGCCGGAGCGGGCCGCCGCCGCGGCCGCGTACCTGCACGGGCTGGCCGGCCGTGAGGCGGCCCGGGGCGGCCCGGTGACGGCGTCCGACGTGGCGGCCGCCCTGCGCCCGGTGCTGGCCCGCCTGCCCTGAGCGGATGCGGTGCCGGACATGCGCGACATCCGGATCGACGTGGGCGGGTCAGGCCGCGGTGATCAGCTCAGTAGGCTTGGGGGCATGTGGCAGGCCGAGGTACGCGTCGATCTTGACGCGATCCGCGAGAACGTGAGCCGGCTCCGGTCCGGCACCACCGCCGAGCTGATGGCGGTGGTCAAGGGCGACGGGTACGGCCACGGCATGGTGCCGGCCGCCCGCGCGGCGCTGGACGCCGGGGCCGACTGGCTCGGCGTCTGCACCCTCGACGAGGCCCTCACCCTGCGCCGGGCGGGGATCACCGCGCCGGTCCTGGCGTGGCTGCTCGCTCCGGGGCTGCCGCTGCACGAGGGGGTGACGGCCGGCGTCGACCTCGGTGCGGCCAGCCTGCCCCAGCTCGACGAGATGATCGAGGCGAGCCGGGTCGCCGGTCGGCCGGCCCGTCTCCACCTCAAGATCGACACCGGCCTGTCCCGGGGTGGCGCGACCGTCGCCGACTGGCCGACCCTGCTGGACGCCGCCGCGAAGGCTCAGGCCGACGGCCTGGTCGAGGTCGTCGGCGTGTGGAGCCACTTCGTGTACGCCGACTCGCCCGGCCACCCGACGACCGACCGCCAGCTCGCCGTCTTCCACGAGGGGCTGGGCATGGTGGAGAAGGCCGGACTGCGCCCGCGCTACCGGCACCTGGCCAACTCGGCGGCCACGCTGACCCGGCCCGACACCCACTTCGACCTGGTCCGCCCCGGGCTGGCCGTCTACGGGCTCTCCCCGGTGACCGGCGAGGGCTTCGGGCTGCGCCCGGCGATGACCGCCCGCGCCCGGATCATGCTCACCAAACGGGTCCCGGCGGGCGCGGGCGTCTCGTACGGCCACACCTACACGACCGAGCGGGAGAGCACCCTGGCGGTGGTGCCGCTCGGGTACGCCGACGGGGTGCCCCGGCACGCCTCCAACAGTGGCCCCGTCCAGCTCGGTGGCGTCCGGCGGACCATCTCCGGCCGGGTCTGCATGGACCAGTTCGTGCTCGACTGCGGCGACGACCCGGTCGCGGCCGGGGACGTGGCCACGCTGTTCGGCAGCGGCGCCGACGGTGCACCCACCGCCGACGACTGGGCGGAGGCGGTCGGCACGATCAACTACGAGATCGTCACCCGCTTCGGCAGCAGCCGGGTGCCCCGCGTCTACGACGGCGAGCGCCCGTGACGTCGTCCCGCCCCCGGATCCCCCTGCCCCGGTCCGGTCCCGCCCGGGCCGCCGTCGGCGCGCTGGCCGCCGTCGGGGTCGCCGCCGCCGGCCTGGCCGCGGGCGTCGCGACCGAGCGCGCCCTCGTCCGCCGGTTCAAGGCCGACCCCGCCGACCCGTACGCCGGCGAGGTCTTCGGCGAGCAGCGGTACGACGAGGCGCTGTGCGTGGAGATGCCGGACGGCACCGACATCCACGTCGAGGTGGTCGAGCCGACCCGGCCGGTGCCCGGCAACCCGACCGTGGTGCTGGTGCACGGGTTCTGCCTCGACATGGGCACCTTCCACTTCCAGCGCAAGATGCTCGCCGAGCGGGGCGAGCACCGCGTGGTCGCGTACGACCAGCCCGGCCACGGCCGGTCGGGGCGACTGGAGACCGGCGAGTACGACCTGGCCGCGCTGGGCCGGACGCTGCGCGCGGTGATCGACCGCACCGCTCCGGAGGGCCCGCTGGTGCTGGTCGGCCACTCGATGGGCGGCATGACGATCATGGCGTTCGCCGAGCTCTTCCCGGAGCTTTTCGGCGACCGGGTGGTCGGCACCGTGCTGATGGCGACCTCGGGCGGCCTGCTGGCGGAGACCAAGCTGGTCGCCTCGGCCCTGCTCGGCCGCGTGGGCGCACCGGTGCTCTACATGATGAGCAACGCCACCCGCTACGGCGGCACGGTCATCGACCGGGCGCGGAAGTCCACCACCAACGTCGCCTGGCTGCTCACCCGCAAGTACGGCTTCGGGACCCGCCGGCCGAGCGCGGCGCTGGTGTCGTACGTGGAGGAGATGAACTCCCGGACGTCCGCCGACACGGTCACCCGCTACCTGCGGACGCTCGCCACCCACTCGCGCTTTCCGGCGCTCGCCGCGCTCAGCGGCACGCCGGTGCTGGTGATCGTCGGGGACAAGGACATGATCACCCCGGTCACGCACTCGGAGGAGATCGTCCGGCGACTGCCGCACGCCGAGTTCGTCAAGATCCCCGACAGCGGGCACGTGGTGATGCTGGAGCACGCCGACGAGGTCAACTCCGCGCTGACCCGCTTCCTGGCGGGGCCGTGAGCGCGCGGGGTGCGGCGCGGCGGAACCGCGCGGTCGCGGACCGGGAGGCACCGTGAGGGTAACGCTGCCGACGGTGCAGGACACGCACGCGTTCGGCCGCCGGCTGGCCGGCCTGCTCCGCGCGGGTGACCTGCTGCTGCTGACCGGTCCGCTCGGCGCCGGCAAGACGGCGCTCACCCAGGGCATCGGCGCCGGGCTCGGGGTACGGGGGGACGTCACCTCGCCGACCTTCGTGATCGCCCGGGTGCACCGCCCCGACCCGGTCCTGGGCGGGCGGGTGGCGCTCGTGCACGCGGACGCGTACCGCCTGGGGGACGCGGCCGACCCGCGCGCCGAGATCGACGACCTGGACCTGGACGCCTCGGTGGACGAGTCGGTGACCGTGGTCGAGTGGGGGGAGGGCCTGGTCGAGCAGCTCGTCGACGCCCACCTGCGGGTCCGGATCGACCGCCGGGACGACGACACCCGGGTGGTGGACCTGGAGCCGGTCGGCGGCGACTGGGCGTCCCGGCTGGCCGTACTGGCCTGAGCGGCCGCCGGGCACGGTGGCCCGCTGGCCGCTGAAGCCCGCGGCGGAGGCTGTCGCACCGGCGGCCTAGAGTGCCCGGGACCGACCTGACCGGAAAGGCCGCCGATGCCCGACGACGTTCCCACCCTGGACCTGCCGGCGTTGCTGCCGGAGGCGTGGCGCACGGTGCTCACCCCGCACCTCGACCCGGCCCGCACCGCGGCGCTCGCCGGGTTCGTCGCCCGGGAGTACGCCACGCAGACTGTCTTCCCGCCCGTCGAGGACCTGTTCTCGGCCTACCGGCTGTGCGCCCCGGCGGACTGCCGGGTGCTGATCCTCGGGCAGGACCCGTACCACCGGGTCGGGCAGGCGCACGGGCTGAGCTTCAGCGTCCGGGACGGGGTGGCCGTGCCGCCGTCGCTGCGCAACGTCTTCAAGGAGTTGGGTGACGACCTGGGTGTGCCGAAGCCGGCCGGCGGCAACCTCAGCGGCTGGGCCGCGCAGGGGGTGCTGCTGCTCAACGCGGTGTTGACGGTCCGCCAGGCCACCCCCGGCTCGCACGCGAACTCCGGTTGGGAGGAGTTCACCGACGCCACCATCCGCGCCCTCGACGCGCTGGAGACGCGGGTGGTGTTCCTGCTCTGGGGCGGGTACGCGCGCAAGAAGGCGGCCCTGGTGACCAACCCGCGGCACGTGGTGCTGGAGGCCGGCCACCCCAGCCCGATGAATCCGCGCGGGTTCCTCGGCAGCCGCCCGTTCAGCGCCGCCAACAAGGCGCTCGCCGACGTCGGCCTGCCGACGATCGACTGGGAGCGCACGGCCGGCTGAGCCTCCGGCCGGTCAGCCAGCGGCCCGGCTGCGCCAACGCTGCAGAAGCGACGCTGTCCGGGGGTCGGTCAGCTCCAGCACCCCTACCGGCACCACCCGGTAGCCGCGATCGCGGTGCTTCACCTCGATGGCCTCCGGCAGCTCGTCGCACATCTGCGCGCGGATCTCCCCGTACCGGGTGCGCCAGCGGTGTTCGCCCGGCTCCTCCGGCTCGAGGCGCAGCCCGCCGTAGTCGCCCCACCGCTCGTTCCACCGCTGTCCGTAGACGGCTTCGAGCCAGGCGGTGAACCGGGCTGAGTCCCGCCAACGGACGGCGAGGTCGATGCCGTCCACGGGCACCGGCACGCCTTGGATCAGTGCCGCGGTGCAGCCGGTCAGGAGGTGCGGCAGGTCGCCGAGCCGCTCCAGGACCCGGTCCAGCGGAAGGTCGTCGAGCCGGTCCGCCAGCGGTCGCGCGGCGAGCTCGTCGAGCTGGGCGTCCAGGTGGGCGTCGAGCTGCTCCACCGTGACGCGGAGCTGGAGATCGAGGGTGGCGAAGGCCCGCTCGACCAGCGGGATGCTGGGCACGCGGTCACCGCGCTCGATTCGGGCCAGAGCGCTCTGGCTGATGCCGGCGAGGTCGGCGAGGGCCTGCTGGGTGAGGAACCGCGACGTCCGCTCGCGGCGGAGCGTCGCGGCGATCTGCTGGGCGAGGGAACTCTTCGTCACCGCCAGAGGATGACAACTAGGTGGAAAGCGATATGACTGTCGGTCATTAATATGACTGAGCGGCATATCGCTCAGCACCAGGTCTTCCCAGCCCGACATGCCGTGGTCCGGCACCAGAAGGCGCACGCACCCGCTCCTGGCCGGACGGCATCGGGACACCGAGCAGCCGATCCGGCGGGCGCGCATCGGTCCCCAACGGAGGGGAAGCCTGGCGGAGGGACGGGCAGGGCAGAGGAAAGTCTGGCGGGGTGCTGGCTGGGTGGGGGGCTGGCGGGGTGCCGGCTCGGCGGAGCGGCACGGGCGGGGCGCTGTGGGCAGCGGGATCTGCGGTGATCCGGGGCGTCACTCGGGGTGAGCGTCGGGGCGGCTAGGCTGGTTCACCGTGCTCGTACTGGTGGTGGACAGCTCGACGCCCGCGGTGACCGCCGCGCTGGTGGAGGTCTCGGCGGCCGGCGTCGAGACCCGGGCGCACCGCCGCACCGTCGACGCCCGCGCGCACGGGGAGCTGCTCGCCCCGCAGGTGGACGCGGTCCTCGCCGACGCCGGCGCGCGCCCCGCCGACCTCACCGCGATCGTCGCGGGTCTCGGCCCCGGCCCGTTCACCGGGCTGCGGGTGGGGCTGGTCACCGCCGCCACGATGGGGCAGGTGCTCGGCGTTCCCACGTACGGTGTCTGCTCGCTGGACGGGATCGGCCACCCGGCGGCCGCCGGCGAACCGGTCCTCGCCGCCAGCGACGCGCGGCGCCGGGAGATCTACTGGGCGGTCTACGACGGTGCGGGCCAGCGGATCGCCGGCCCCGAGGTGTCCGCTCCGGCGGTGGCCGCCGAGCGCGCCCGGGGCCTGGCCGTCACCCTCGCCGTGGGCGACGGCGCGCACCGGTACGCGGAGACGCTGGCCCTGCCGGTCGCGGCCGAGCCCCGCTACCCGGAGGCCGCCGTGCTGGCCCTGCTCGCGGCCGAGCGGATCCGGGCCGGCGCGCCCGGGGAACCGCTGACCCCCCTTTACCTGCGGCGGCCGGACGCGGTCGCGGCGACCGCGCGCAAGCCGGTCCTACCGTGACCGCGAGGAGCGTGCCCGGGTTGCGAGCCGAGGTGACCCCGTGAGCAGCGTGCGGCTGGAGCGGTTCCGGTGGTGGCACATCGAAGAGGTCCTGCCGATCGAGGCGGACCTCTTCGGTGCCGAGCAGTGGTCCCCGGCGATGTTCTGGAACGAGCTGGCCAACGGGCATTACTACCTGGTCGCGACCGACGACGGCGGCGCCGTGCTGGGCTACGCCGGGCTCGCGACCGCCTCGCCGGACGAGGCCTGGGTGCAGAACATCGCCGTCCGGCGGGAGGCGCAGCGCCGGGGCGTCGGGCGGCTGCTGCTGGAGGCGCTGCTGGCCGAGGCGGCACGGCGGCGCGTCCGTAGCACGCTGCTGGAGGTCGCCGCGGACAACGCCCCCGCCCAGAAGCTCTACGCGATGTACGGCTTCGAGGTGATCGGCGTACGGCGTGGCTACTACCAGCCGAGCAACACCGACGCGCTGGTCATGCAGCGGCACGAGGAGCGGAGCGATGGCTGACGAACCCCTGGTCCTCGGGATCGAGACCTCCTGCGACGAGACCGGGGTCGGCATCGTCCGCGGGCACACCCTGCTCGCCGACGCGCTCGCCAGCAGTGTCGAGCAGCACGCCCGGTTCGGCGGCGTGGTCCCCGAGGTGGCCAGCCGGGCGCACCTGGAGGCGATCGTGCCCACGATGGACCGGGCGCTGGCCGAGGCGGGGGTGACGCTCGCCGACGTCGACGCCATCGCGGTCACCGCCGGGCCCGGGCTGGCCGGCGCGCTGCTGGTCGGCGTCGCCGCCGCCAAGGGGTACGCGGTCGCCGCCGAGAAGCCGGTGTACGGCGTCAACCACCTCGCCGCGCACGTCGCCGTGGACACCCTGGAGCACGGGCCGCTGCCCGAGCCGGCGGTCGCCCTGCTGGTGTCCGGCGGGCACTCGTCCCTGCTGCTGGTCGACGACCTCGCGCGTGGGGTGACCCCGCTCGGCGCGACGATCGACGACGCGGCCGGCGAGGCGTTCGACAAGGTGGCCCGGCTGCTCGGCCTGCCCTTCCCCGGCGGCCCGTACATCGACCGGGAGGCCGGGGCGGGTGACCCGGGCGCCATCGGCTTCCCGCGCGGGCTGACCGCCGCGAAGGACCTGGTGGCGCACCGGTACGACTTCTCGTTCTCCGGGCTGAAGACCGCGGTGGCCCGCTGGGTCGAGGCGCGGCAGCGGGCCGGCGAGCCGGTCCCGGTGGCCGACGTGGCCGCGTCCTTCCAGGAGGCGGTCTGCGACGTGCTGGTGGGGAAGGCGCTCGATGCCTGCCGGGCCAACGGGGTGGAGACCCTGGTGATCGGTGGGGGAGTCGCGGCCAACTCGCGGCTGCGGGCGATGGCCGGGGAGCGCGCGGCGAAACAGGGCGTCCGGGTGCGGATGCCGCGGCCGAAGCTGTGCACCGACAACGGCGCGATGGTCGCCGCGCTCGGCTCGCACCTGGTCGCCTCCGGTGTCGCGCCGAGCCGGCTGGACCTTCCGGCGGATTCGGCGATGCCGCTGACCACGGTCAGCGTGTGAGGGGAGGAGCCGACGTGATCGTCCGGATGTGGGAGGTGCGGGCCGAGCCGTACGGGGTGGCCGACCTCATCACGTGGGTGTGCGACACCGCCCTGCCCGACTTCGACCACGACCCGCTGCACCTGTCCAGCGAGGTGTTCTCGTCCACCGACCACCGGGTGGTGGTGATCTCCAAGTGGCGCGGCAACCCCCGGCCGCTGCCCGACCCGCCGGTGACGCTGGTCGCCCGCCCGCCGCACTCCTGGGACTTCACCCAGGTCGACCGCTGACGCCGCCCGGCGGCGTGCCGGCGACCCGTCTGAGCCGCTCGCCGGGCCGTACCGCCACCGCCACGGTCAGCGGACGGGCACCGTCGCGGTGACGGTGGACTGGTCGATGTCGGAGACCCGGGCGGTGATCCGGAGAGTCCACTCGCCGGGGACCGGGAAGCGGAGTGCGGCGCTGGCGTGGTGCGGCTCCGGTGTGTCGACCGGGACGGCGATCGGCTCGACACCGGCGGCCGGGAGCGCGGCGGTGACCCTCCACTCGACGACCGGCAGCGGCTTCGCGGCGGGGGTGTAGACGTAGGCGTGCAGGCTGTTCAGCGCGCCGGCCTGGGCGGGGTACACGTCGAACTGCACGGTGAGCAGGTCGGTGCTGACGGACCGCGCGACGCCCTCCCGGGTCGCCCCGGCCGCCTCCGTCCCGGCGGTGCGCCCCGGCGGGGTCTGCACGAGCACCGCGGTGAGGGCGAGCACGACCGCGGTCGCCGCGAGTTCGACACCGGCCGCGCGGGCGACCCAGCGGGGGCGGCCGGCGGCGACCCGCCGCCGGACGAGGTGCCGCTGCCAGGCGGCCACGGCGAGGACGGCGGCCAGCAGGGCGGCCTTCGCGCAGAGCAGCCGGCCGTACGCGCTGCCCAGCAGCGCCGACGGCCGGCCGAGTTCGATCGCCGCCTGACCGACGCCGGTGATGACCAGCCAGCACACCGCCACGGTGGCGCACCTCGACCAGGCCGGCAGGATCCGGGCGAGGACCCGGGGGTGGGTCCGGCGCAGCAGGAACGCCGTGAGGGTGAGCAGCCCGCCCAACCAGACGGTCACCGCGGCGAGGTGGATGGTGACCAGGGCGATGCTCACCGGTGGCAGCGGAGCGGCGACGGGGTGCCCGGCGAGCGGCCAGGTCGCCGCCGCGGCCAGCCCCACCACCGCCAGCAGCGCGGTGCGTGGACGGCCGGCGGTGCCCCCGACGACGGCGGGCAGCAGCGTGGCGCCGACCCCGAGCAGTGCCAGCCGGACGGCGTACACCACCGCCACCGCGCCGGTGCCGACCGCCTGGAGGTCCGCGAGGGACAACTCGCCGACCGGCACGCCGACCGCCTCGGCGGCCTGCCCGACCCAGGTGGCGGCCGCGGCGACGGCGACCAGCCCGAGCCCCGTCCACGCCACGACGAGGGCACCGCGCCGGGAGCGCCGGCGGGGCCACATCGTGGCCGCCAGCAGGGTCGGGCCGACCGCCGCGACCAGGCCCAGGTATCCGAGGTACTTGGCCGCCGGCACCAGCAGGCCGCCGGGCGACGCGTCCTCCGGCCCCGGCTGCGGCGGGGTGCTGGAGGGTGCCCCGGCGGAGTAGGTGAAGCTGCCGGCGACCGGGTGGCTGTCCGCCGAGATGACCCGGTAGCTGACCAGGTAGGTGCCGAGCGGCCGGTCCGGGACCCGGACGCGGACGCGGAGCGTCGCCCCGCGTACCTCCGGTTCGCCGACGCTGATCCGCCGGCCGTCCGGGGCGAGCACCTGGATCCGGCCGGGGACCGGCGCCACCGGCTCGCTGAAGGTGACCACCACCTCCCGGGGCGCGTAGCCGACGACCTCGTCGCGCTGCGGGGTCGTGGCGACCACGACGGCGTGCGCGGCCGCCGGACTCGCCGGGAGCACGGTGAGGCACAGGCAGGCCAGGACGAGCCCGAGGAGAATCCCCGCCCGGATGCGTCCGGGCGGGGATTCCCTGGTGCGTGTCATCCGCATGGGCGGTAGGGGCGCGGCGGGTGTCAGGTGCGGCGGAGCATCCGCCAGGTGGCGACGCCGCCGGTGCCGAGGGCGGCGAGGAAGACCAGCCAGACCAGCGCGCTGCTGACCCCGAACTGGGGTGCCGTGTTGGCCGACGCCGCCGCGAGCAGACCGTCCTCACCCGGCGCGGGCAGCGCGGCCGGCGGCAGCTCCGCCCAGCGGACCAGCCCGGTGCTCTCCAGCATCTGCATGTGGTTGTTGACGAACGTGTTCGCCGCCTCGGCCAGTTCCCGGATGATCGGGTCGCGGGTGGTGGCCCGCACCGCGCCGATCACCGGAAAGATGTTGCCGTGGGCCACCCGCAGCCGGGTGACGAAGATCTGGTCGAACTGCGTCCCACGCGCGTTCTTCATCTCCGTCAGCCACCCCTTCTGCTCCGGGGTCGGGTCGGTCGGGATGATCGCGCCGAGCTTGTTCGCGGCCTCCACGGTCAGCCGGTCCAGCTCCTCGTGCTGCTTGGCGATCTCCGCGCCGATCTCCCGCACCCGCGGCGACCGTCCCTTCTCGGCGGCCATCTGGCCGGCGGGCATCTCCCACAGCCCGGCCAGCCGGACACCGGCCAGCAGTGCGGCGTCGGCGGCGTTGAGCTGCTGGCCGGCCGGGGCGGCGAGGGCCGCGCCGGGCAGCACCCCGAGCCCGGCGGCGAACGCGATGAGCAGGACCGCCAAACGACGGGTCCGGTGGCCCTGGCGACGGGCGGATCTGCGCGGTGCCATGTCTGCGGTGCCTCCTGGGTTCCGGGCCGGTACGTCTCGGCCGGGCAGCCGCACCTCGCCGGCCGCCCGTCCGTCCTCAGGTACGGATTGAGCGCCGGATCAGTTCAGTGGGGATTCGCGAATCAGCCGACGTCGAGCGGGTCGGCGAGGAGGCGTTCGAAGGCCAGCTCGGCGGCGCCGATCAGCGGGGCGTCCTCACCGAGCTTCGGGGTTCGCAGCCGGACGTGCTCCAGGCAGGCCGGCAGCGCGATCGAGTTGAGACGGCTGCGCACCTGGGCCGCAGCGGCCAGGTAGAGGTCCCGCATGGTGCCGCCGAAGATGACCATCTCCGGGTTGAAGATGTTGACGAGGTTGGCGACGCCGAAGCCGAGCCAGTCGCCGGCCTGCCGTACCGCCGTCTGGGCGCGGGCGTCCCCCCGGTCGGCGGCGTCGAAGACGGCCAGCAACGCCTCGCGGCCGCGCGCGTCCGAGCGGCCGGCCGCGCGGAGCAGGCCGTGCTCGCCGATCTCGGTCTCCCAGCAGCCGCGGGACCCGCACTCGCAGCGGGCGCCGTCGCGTACCACGACCATGTGCCCGACCTCGCCGCTGTAGCCCCCGTGCCCGGTCAGCCGCCGTCCGCCGGCGATGATGCCGGCGCCGACGCCGACGTCGCCGTACAGGTAGATGACGTTGTCGCAGCCGGCCGCCGCGCCCCGGGCGTGCTCCGCGAAGGCCGCCACGTCGGCCACGTTGCCCACGCTGACCGGCAGGTCCGGGCCCAGCTCCGCGCCGATCGCCGCGCCGATCGGCTCGTCCACCCAGCCCGTCGTCGGGCCGAGCCGGACCAGGCCGTCGTCGCGGCGGACCATCCCACAGACGGCGACGCCCGCGCCGACGCAGATCGCGTCCGCGGACACGGTCTGCTGCATCTCCTTGCCCGCCCCGGCCAGCAGCGGGGCGGCCTCCGCGGCGGTGAGGCCGGGGGGCCGCTCCAGCTCCCGGCGGTCGAGCACCTCCCCGCCCAGACCGACCCGGGCGGCCCGCAGCCGGTCCACCTCGATGGAGTACGCGTACGCGTGCACCCGGGCCGACTCGGGCCGGACGACCAGCGACGGTCGTCCGGCCCGGCCGGTTTCCTTCGGCGCCCCCTCGCTCACCAGTCCGGCCGCGGCGAGGTCGGTGGTGAGTGCGCCGATGGTGCTGCGGTTCAACCCGAGCGCGGTGGTGAGTTCCGCCCGTGACGTCGCCCCGTGCAGGTGGACGTGGCGCAGCAGCGCCCCGAGGTTCTGCCGGCGGATCTCGTCCTGGCTCGGTCCTACGCGCATCGCGGTGTGCTATTCCGGGTGAAGCTGGTCAGCGGGTGCCGGTGGCGGCGGACCGGCGCCGGGACAGCGCGTCCACACCGGCCGCGAGCAGCAGAACCGCGCCGGTGAAGACGTACTTCAGACCGGCGCTGAGGTTGAGCAGGCCCATGCCGTTGATGATGACCGCGACCACGGCGCCGCCGAGCACCGCGTTGATCATGCGACCCTTGCCGCCGAAGAGGCTCGTACCGCCGATGACCGCTGCGCCGACCGCGTAGAGCAGCACGTTACTGCCACCGGTGTTCGGGTCGACCGACCTGTCCTTGCTGGCGGCGATGATGCCGCCGATCGCGGCCATGGTGGAGCAGATGACGAACGCGGAGATCCGGATGCGGTCGACGTTGATGCCGGCCCGCCGGGCGGCCTCGCGGTTGCCGCCGACCGCGTACAGGTGCCGGCCGTACGCCGTGCGGTTGAGCACGAACGTCCAGAAGACCAACAGCGTGGCCAGGATCGGCACCACGATCGGCATGCCCTTGTTGGAGCTGATCAGCGGGTTGATGCTGCGCTCCTGGTTGAGCACGTACACGGCGAAGCCGAGGATGAGCGCGAGCGCCGCGATCCGGCCGAAGACCACCAGGGCCGGGTCGGTGACCAGGCCACGCGCCGTGCGGTTGTGGTGCTGGAGCAGCTGCGCCGCCGCGTACCCGGCGACCGCGACCGCGAAGAGCGCCCAGCCGATCAGCGGGGGCACCCACCGGTTCTCGATCGCGATGATCACCTCGTCGCCGATCGAGATGTTGGTGCCCTCCTTCATCAGCAGCAGCACCACGCCCTGGAAGGCGAGGAAGCCGGCGAGGGTGACCACGAAGGACGGGATGCCGACCTTCGCCACCAGGAAGCCGAGGGTCAGGCCGATGACCAGGCCGGTGGCGAGCGCGGCGAGCACCGCGACGTACCACGGGTAGCCCAGCACGGTCACCACGTTGGCGAGGATCGCCGCGCAGACGCCGCTGGCGAAGCCGGCGGAGAGGTCGATCTCGCCGAGCAGCAGGACGAAGATCAGGCCCATCGCGATCGCCGTGACCGCCGCGCCCTGGGTGAACAGGTTGGCGAAGTTTCCGGCGGAGAGGAAGACCGGCCGCACGATCGCGAAGACGACACAGAGGACGACCAGGCCGGTGACGGCCGGCAGCGAGCCGAGGTCACCGCCGCGGACCCGGGCCAGGTAGTTGCGGACGTGACTGGCGACGGTGGGCGCCGCTGTGACGGCGGCCGGGCCCTCCTCGCGTACTGCGGTGGTGGTCATCGGACGGCTCCCGGGGTGGTGGCGGGCTCCCCGCCGTTGTCGTGCTGCCCGTTGCCGAGGCCGAGCGCGCCGGACCGGCCGGCGGTGATCAGCTCGACCACCTGGGCGTGGGTGATGTCGGTGGTCTTCACCTGCGCGACCATCTGGCCGAGGTAGAGCGCGGCGATGCGGTCGGAGACGGCGAAGACGTCGTTCATGTTGTGCGAGATGAGCACCACGGCCAGGCCGTTGTCGGCCAGCCGGCGGACCAGTTCGAGCACCTGCGCGGTCTGCGCGACGCCGAGCGCGGCGGTGGGCTCGTCGAGGATGACCACCCTGCTGTTCCAGAGCACCGCCTTGGCGATGGCCACCGTCTGGCGCTGGCCTCCCGACAGGCTGGAGACGTGCTGACGCAGCGACTTCACCGTGCGTACCGACAGACCGGCGAGCGTCTCCGCGGCCATCTGCTCCATGGTCGGCTCGTCCAGCACGATGCCGCTGCGCTTCTCCCGGCCGAGGAACATGTTCTGCACGATGTCGAGGTTGTCGCAGAGCGCGAGGTCCTGGTAGACGACCTCGATGCCGAACGCGGCGGCGTCGCGCGGGCTGTTGATGGTCACCGGCCGGCCGTCGAAGAGGAACTCACCGGCGTCGGTCGGGTAGATGCCGCTGATGCACTTGACCAGGGTGGACTTGCCGGCGCCGTTGTCGCCGACCAGCGCGGTCACCTCGCCGGGGTAGGCGGAGAAGGCGACGTCGCGCAGGACCTGGACGGGACCGAAGCTCTTGTCGATCCCGCGTAGCTCCAGCAGGGGGGTCGCGGACACGGGGTTCTCCTTACGGATCAAGGGGAGGTCTCTTCAGCCCGTCGGCAGCGGCGGTGCGCCGCCCGGCACGGGGGTGGCCCGTGCCGGGCGGCGCTCACCACGGCGGGGTTCAGCTGATGCCGGCGTCGGTGCAGAGCTTGGCGAAGTCGCCGGTGCAGACCTCGTCCTTGGTCACGAAGCCGTCGGCGATGACGTCCTTGACGTTCTCCTTGTAGATCAGCTTCGGGGTGAGCAGCACGGACGCCACGTCCCGCCCGCTCTCCGGGTCCTTGACGGTCTGGCCGGTCTGCTTGCGCTCGCCCTTGGCCAGCCCGATGGCGAGCTCGGCGGCGGCCTTGGCCTCCTCCTTGATCGCCTTGTAGACGGTCATGCACTGGTCACCGGCGAGGATGTTCTGCAGGCCCTGCGGGGTCGCGTCCTGGCCGGTCACCGGGACCTTGCCGTTGAGCTTGTTCTTCTTCAGGACGGAGATCGCCGCGTTGCCGAGGCCGTCGTTCGCGGCCAGCACGCCGTCGATCTTGCCCTTGGTCTGGGTCAGCATCTGCTCGAAGATGACGCCCGCCTGGGCGTTGTCCCAGTCCGGAACGGCCTGGTCCGGGCCCTTGGTGAACTCGCCCGAGTCGAACTTCGGCTTGAGGATCGAGTCGTACCCGTTCTTGAACAGGGTCGCGTTGTTGTCGGTGGGGGAGCCGTTCAGGTAGGCCACGACCGGCTTCTGCTTGCCCGCGTCGGTGAGGCACTTGGCCAGGCCCTCACCCTGCAGCTTGCCGACGGCCTCGTTGTCGAAGCTGACGTAGTACTCGGCCGAGCCGCCGAGGGTCAGCCGGTCGTAGTCGATGGTGGCGACACCCTGGGACTTTGCCTTCTCCAGCACGGCCTTGCCGGTGCCGGAGTCCAGGTTGACGATCATCAGGGCGGTCGCACCGCTGGTGATCATCTGGTCGGCGATGGTGGAGAACTGGGACTTGTCGCCCTGGGCGTTCTGGATGTCGTACTGGACGCCGGCGGCCTTGAAGGCCTCCTCCAGGAACTTGCGGTCCGCGCCCTCCCAGCGGGCGGAGGACTTGCTGTCCGGAAGGATCACGCCGATCTTCGGGGTCTTCTGGCCGCCGGCCTGGTCGCCGCCGTCAGAGTTGTCACCACAGGCCGCCATGCTGCCGGTGGCCAGGAGGCCCGCGGCGGCGACGGCGAGGAAGCCCTTGCGCATGTGCAGGGTCCTTTCGGAGGTGGGGGATGGTGTTGTTTTGTTGTGCCCGGCAACGTATTCCGCGCTCCACCGGCGGCACAAGAGTGCCGAGGTCATGAGTTTGTTGTGGGCAGTAACAATTCGGCAACGTCAGCGACTCCCGGGCTTTACCCAAGCGGCGAGCGCTCTCCGCCGGGGCAAGGTCGGGTGAAACGGGCGGACCGGAGCAGCCGGGGAAGTGCGCGGGCGCCGGGGTCAGGCGGAGGCGATCCGGGCGGTCGTGGCGTCGGTGAGGGCGACCAGGTCCTGCGGGGCCAGTTCCAGCTGGAGGCCCCGGCGGCCGGCCGAGACGTACACGGTGTCGTGCCGCAGGGCGCTCTCGTCGAGCACGGCGGGCAGGCGCTTGCGCTGGCCTAGCGGGCTGATCCCACCCCGTACGTACCCGGTGGCGCGCTCGGCCACCGCGCGGTCGGCCATCGCGGCCCGCTTGCCGCCCACCGCCGCGGCGAGGGCCTTCAGGTCCAGCTCGCCGGTCACCGGGACGACCGCGACGGTGAGCGTACCGTCGACCTCGGTCACCAGGGACTTGAAGACGCGCTCCGCGGGCACGCCGAGCGCCGCCGCCACCAGCGCCCCGTAGTTCGGCGCCTCCGGCGACACGTCGTACGGATGGGTGCGGTGGGCGACCTTCCGCTTCGCCAGCAAGGCCGTTGCCGGAGTCCCCTGTCCCGCCACGCCCGCCAACCTAATGCCCGCCCCACCCGTTCCACCCGGTATCCCCGCCGGAAGCCCGCGTTGATCATGAGGTTAGCGGTGCGACACGCCGTTGCCGTCGCCGCTAACCTCATGATCAACGGGGTTGGATCAGCCGGGTGGGAGCGGGCGGGCGATCAGGACCGTCGGGGCGCCGGCCACCCGGGTCAGGATGAGGCTGGCTGGTTGGTTGCCGGTGAGTTTCAGGTCGCGGCGGAGCTTCTCTGGTTCGAGCGCCGAGCCGCGCTTCAGGATCTCGACCCGGCCGACCTGGCGTTCCCGCAGCAGCGCCCGCAGCCGCTTCAGCGAGAACGGCAGCACGTCGGTGATCTCCAGACCGCGGGCGAACGGTGTCGGCGCGGGGGTGTCGGCGTACAGGTAGGCGATCGCCGGATCGGCCAGCGTGGCGCCCAGTTCGCCGGCCAGTTCGGCGACGAGGTGCGCGCGGACCACCGCCGGGTCCGGGTCGTACACGTACCGTCGCACGGGACCGACCGGCGCCTCGACCGTGCCGGAACCGGTCAGCTCGTGGACGGTCGCGTGGTGAGAAGGGGACCCTTCTCTACCGGAGGCGTTAAAAGGGGGCCCTTCCTTCAACACGGTCGCGCGGCGGGGGACGGTCGCCAGGTCGCCGCACCAGAGGGCGGCCTCGACCAGGTCGCCGTCGACGCTCACCCACTCCGCCTCCGCGCCGGGCGGGATCAGCGCGTGGTCGAGGCCGGGCGCCACCTTCACCACCGTGCGCGGTACCCGCTCGGCCAGCCCGACCACGAAGTCCCACGGCGGCGAGTACGCGTTCGGGTCGAAGATCCGCCGGCCGGACCTCCGGCGGGCGGGGTCGCAGAAGACCCCGTCGACCCGGTTCACGTCGAACCCGGTGGCGTCGCCGCACTCCACGGTGAACCGTTCGGCCAGCCCGGTCGCCTCGGCGTTCGCGGCGGCCATCGCGGCGGTGAGCGGGTCGGCCTCCACTCCGTACACCCGGATGCCGGCACGGGCGGCGGCGAGCGCGTCGGCGCCGAGGCCGCAGCCGAGGTCCGCCAGGGTGGTCACGCCGGCGGCGCGGAGCCGGTCGGCGCGACGGCGTGCCACCACGCCCCGGGTGGCCTGCTCCAGTCCGGCGCGGGTGAAGAACATGCCGGTGGCCGCCGCACCGAACTTGCCGACCGCCCGGCGGCGCAGTTCGGCCTGCGTGAGCGCCGCCGCGGCGAGCGCGGCGGGCACCCCGGCCGAGCGGAGCGCCGCCGCCGCGGCCAGCGGGTCGCCGCCGGCCACGTCGGCCGCCGCCGCGAGCGCGGCCGACCCCTCGGGCGTACGCAGCTCCGCCAGCTGTTCCAGGTCCACCCGGCCATTCTTCCGGCCGGTCCCGAACCGGCCGGGCCGGGGGAGCCCGGGGCCGAACGGCCGGCCCTCGCATGATCGACTCGACTTCCGTGACATCGGGGTGTCCCGCTCACTCGGACACCGCGATATGCAGGAACCCGAGTGGATCATGCCAAGGACGGCGCAGAGGGGGTGACTCGGCGTGGCCGGGCAGACCCGGAGGCGACACCGGGCCGGCTTGGGGGAGGCGCGTGCGGTGTCAGCGAGGTGTCGGGCAGGCGGCGACGAAGGCCCGCCAGCTCGCCGGGGTGAAGGCGAGCACCGGGCCGGCCGGGTCCTTGCTGTCCCGTACCGCGATCACGCCGGGCAGGTTGTCGGCGACCTCGACGCAGGCGCCGCCGTTGTTGTTGCTGCGGGTGGACGTGCGCCAGGCGGCGCGGGTCAGGTCCATGACGTCGCCACTTCCTCGATCAGGCGGGCGGACTGCCGGCGCGGCAGCGCCTCACCGGCCACAGTCTCCCAACGCCGTCCCAAGGTGGCAAGGTCGTTCGGGCCGTCCACCGTCTGGCCCCGGAGCTGGTTGTCCAGATGTGCCAGCTCGGTGCCGTCGGCGAGCCGGGCCAGGATGAATCAGCCTGCCCAGCTCATCCTGGCTGAGGCCGCGCGCCTGGCGGGCCCGGCGCAACTGGTCGCGCAGGAAGCCCAGTGTCGGTACCTCGATCATTCGCCACCCTCCGTGTCCCGACCGTTGCCGGAACGTACGAGCGCGCTCGCCCGCCGGGGAAGCGAAAGCCGGCGTGTTGCGGTGAAGAGTGGCGAAGCTGTGGCGACGCGTCGGGTGTCCCGTTGGCACTCTCCTTGACGGAGTGCTAGCCGAGGAATAACCTGCGATTAGCACTCTCACCCTGAGGGTGCCAACCCCCCGGGCCGGGTGCCCGGGAGGTGAACGCCAGGCGGACCGGCACCCGCGACGACGGCCCCGCCCGGTGGCATGTGGCAGATTGCGCTGGTCGGCTTGCCGGCCGGTAACGAAACCAGTACCCCAGGAGGGTATGCCCGTGACTACCGCGACCAAGGTTGCGATCAAGCCGCTCGAGGACCGGATCGTGGTCCAGGCGAACGAGGCTGAGACCACCACGGCGTCGGGCATCGTGATCCCCGACACCGCCAAGGAGAAGCCGCAGGAGGGCACCGTCCTCGCTGTCGGCCCGGGCCGGATCGACGACAAGGGCAACCGCGTGCCGCTCGACGTCAAGGTCGGCGACACCGTTCTCTACTCGAAGTACGGCGGCACCGAGGTCAAGTACGCCGGCGAGGAGTACCTGGTGCTCTCCGCCCGCGACGTCCTCGCGGTCATCGAGAAGTAGGCAACCGAGCAGTGTCGTTGCCCCGGTCCGGCTCGCCGGGCCGGGGCAACGACGCTTCGAAGGGACATTCATGGCGAAGATCCTGAGCTTCTCGGACGACGCGCGGCACCTGCTGGAGCACGGTGTCAACGCCCTCGCGGACGCGGTCAAGGTGACCCTCGGCCCCCGCGGGCGCAACGTCGTCCTGGACAAGAAGTTTGGTGCGCCCACGATCACCAACGACGGCGTCACGATCGCCAAGGAGATCGAGCTCACCAACCCGTACGAGAACCTCGGCGCGCAGCTGGTCAAGGAGGTGGCGACCAAGACCAACGACGTCGCCGGCGACGGCACCACCACCGCGACCGTGCTGGCCCAGGCGATGGTCCGCGAGGGCCTGCGCAACGTCGCGGCCGGCGCCAACCCGACCGGCCTCAAGCGGGGCGTCGACGCGGCGGCCGCGAAGGTCTCCGAGGCGCTGCTCGGCAAGGCCGTCGAGGTGGCCGACAAGGAGGCGATCGCGCACGTCGCGACGATCTCCGCGCAGGACGCGACGATCGGTGAGCTGATCGCCGAGGCGATGGAGAAGGTCGGCCGCGACGGTGTCATCACCGTCGAGGAGGGCTCCACCCTCGCCACCGAGCTGGACGTGACCGAGGGTCTCCAGTTCGACAAGGGCTTCGTCTCGCCGAACTTCGTCACCGACGTGGAGGCGCAGGAGTCGGTCCTGGAGGACCCGTACATCCTGATCACCACGCAGAAGATCTCGGCGATCGAGGAGCTGCTGCCGCTGCTGGAGAAGGTCCTCCAGAACAACAAGCCGCTGCTCATCATCGCTGAGGACGTCGAGGGCCAGGCGCTGTCCACCCTGGTGGTCAACGCGATCCGCAAGACCCTCAAGGTCTGCGCGGTGAAGGCCCCCGGCTTCGGTGACCGCCGCAAGGCGATGCTCCAGGACATCGCGATCCTCACCGGCGCCGAGCTGGTCGCTCCCGAGCTGGGCTACAAGCTCGACCAGGTCGGCCTCGAGGTGCTCGGCACCGCCCGGCGCGTGGTGGTCGACAAGGAGAACACCACGATCGTCGACGGTGGTGGCCAGGCCTCCGAGGTCGCCGACCGGGTCGCCCAGATCCGCAAGGAGATCGAGGCCTCGGACTCCGAGTGGGACCGGGAGAAGCTCGCCGAGCGGCTGGCCAAGCTCTCCGGCGGCATCGCGGTGGTCAAGGTCGGCGCGGCCACCGAGGTCGAGATGAAGGAGCGCAAGCACCGCATCGAGGACGCCATCGCCGCGACCAAGGCCGCGGTGGAGGAGGGTACGGTGCCCGGCGGCGGTGCCGCCCTGGCCCAGATCCTGCCGGTGCTCGACGACGACCTCGGCTTCACCGGTGACGAGAAGGTGGGTGTCTCGATCGTCCGCAAGGCGCTGGTCGAGCCGCTGCGCTGGATCGCCCAGAACGCCGGCCACGACGGCTACGTGGTGGTGCAGAAGGTCGCCGGCAAGGAGTGGGGCCACGGGCTCAACGCCGCCACCGGCGAGTACGTCGACCTGACCAAGGCCGGCATCCTCGACCCGGTGAAGGTGACCCGCAACGCGGTCGCCAACGCCGCGTCCATCGCCGGTCTGCTGCTCACCACGGAGAGCCTCGTGGTGGAGAAGCCGAAGGAGCCGGAGCCGGCCGCGGGCGGCCACGGCCACTCGCACGGCCACGGCCACAGCCACCAGCACGGCCCGGGTTTCTGACCCACGTCGCAACCCCGTTCGGGGCGCACCGCCACGCCGGCGGTGCGCCCCGACGCGTTTCCGGGTGTGCTTACGGAACGCTGACGTCACTACCGGGCCGCCGCCCCGATCGGAAACACTGGGCGGCGTGACCACGACGACGAGGTACCACGCCGCCCTGGCCGGGGTGACCGCCGCCGCGGTGGCGCTCGGGTCGGCGGAGCTCGTGGCGGTGCTGACCGGCCCGCGCTCCGCGCCGCTGGTCGCCGTCGGGGGCCTGGTCGTCGACACCGTGCCCGAGCCGCTGAAGCAGGTCGGCATCGCGCTGTTCGGCACGTACGACAAGATCGCGCTGCTGATCGGGACGGCCCTGCTGCTGGCGGGCTTCGCCGCGCTGCTGGGCGTGCTGTCCCGGCGCCGGCTGGCGTACGGCCTCACCGGCGTCGCGGCGTTCACCGCCCTGGGGCTCGGGGCGGCCCTGACCCGGGCCGGCGCGGACGGCGCCGACGCCCTGCCGGCGCTGGTCGGGGGCGTCCTCGGCGCGGTGGTGCTGTGGGCGTTCATCGCCGGCCCGCTGGAGCTGGACCCCTGGCCCTGGTCTCCACCCGTGCCGCCGGCCGAGCCCCCGTCACCGGCCGCTGGCTCGGTGGTCGCGGCCGGGCGGGGGGTCGCGGCGGAGCCCGCGACGCCGGACCCGGAGTCGCGGCGGCGCTTTCTCGCCGCCACCGGGCTGCTGCTCGGGGCGGCCGGGGTGGCCGGACTCGGCGGCCGGTGGCTGGCGGGCCGCCAGGGCGTCTCGGCGGCCCGGAGCGCGGTGACGCTGCCGCCGCCCGTCTCGCCCGCGCCCGCCGTGCCGGCCGGCGCCGACCTGGCGGTGCCGCAGCTCGCGTCGTACGTCACCCCGAACACCGGCTTCTACCGGATCGACACCGCCCTGGTGGTGCCTCAGGTGGACCCGGCCACCTGGCGGCTGCGCATCCACGGCCGGGTACGCAACCCGATCACGCTCACCTTCGACGACCTGCTGGCCCGGCCGATGGTCGAGCGCTACGTGACCCTCGCCTGCGTCTCGAACGAGGTCGGCGGCGACCTGGTCGGCAACGCCCGCTGGCTGGGTGTGCCGCTGAAGGAACTGCTGGACGAGGCGGAGCCGGAGGAGGGCGCCGACCAGGTGGTCGGGCGGTCGGTCGACGGCTGGACGTGCGGCACCCCCACGGCGGTGCTGCGGGACGGGCGGGACGCCCTGCTGGCGGTCGGCATGAACGGCGAGCCGCTGCCGGTCGAGCACGGCTTCCCGGCCCGCGTGGTGGTGCCCGGTCTCTACGGGTACGTGTCTGCGTGCAAGTGGGTCACCGAGCTGGAGCTGACCAGCTTCGCGGACTTCGACGCGTACTGGGTGCCGCGTGGCTGGTCGGCCCAGGGGCCGATCAAGACCCAGTCGCGGATCGACACGCCGCGCCCGCGTAACCGGCTGACCGCCGGCCCGGTGACCGTCGCCGGGGTGGCCTGGGCGCAGCATCGCGGCATCCGCCGGGTCGAGGTCCGGGTGGACGAGGGTCCGTGGCGGGAGGCGGACCTCGCCGCGACGGTCTCGGTGGACACCTGGGTGCAGTGGTCGTGGCGGTGGGACGCGACGCCGGGCGAGCACAAGCTGGAGGTGCGGGCCACGGACTCGACCGGCGAGACGCAGACCGGCCGGCGTTCGGCGTTGGCGCCCGACGGCGCGACCGGCTGGCACGCCGTCCGGGTGACCGTCCGCTGACCGACGGGAACGCCACCGACCGCCGACGCCGCCACCTGACCGCCGGCGCCCCTTCCGGTGCCGGTCCGTCACCCGACACCGGACACCCCGCGACGGCGAACGCGCCGGCCGGATCGCCCTGGCCCGCCCGGCGAAATCCTCCGGACGCACCTGCTCCAGGAACATGCCGCCGCACACCCTTTGCTCTGCTTCAACCCACGCACCGGAAACGGGCCGAAAACGGTGCGCCGGTTGAAGCAGAGCAAAGGCGGTGGTGGGGAACATGCGGGCGGGCCGGGCCGCCCATAGGACGAACCGAAGGCGAACCTCCCGACGACGACGCCGCGCCCCACTGGGGCGCGGCGTCGGAAGGTTCTCGGGCCGGGGTCAGGCGATCTTGCGCTGCGCGGGGACGGTCGACTTGTGCGGCCGGCCCAGGCGAGCCTCCAGCCGGGCGATGTCGACCCGCGTCTGCCGGCGATCGGCCAGGTCCTCCCAGCCCAGGGCGAGCAGGCGCAGCCGCTCGGACTCGCTGAAGCCGCCCCAGACGCCGTACGGCTCGCGGACGGCGAGGGCGTGCGCCGCGCACTCGGCCCGGACCGGGCAGGTGCGGCAGACCGCCTTGGCGCCCGACTCCCGGCGCAGGCGGGAGGAGCCCCGCTCGCCGTCCGGGTGGAAGAACTGGGCGCTGTCCCGACCTCGGCACGCGCCGAGACGCTGCCAGTCCCAGAGGTCGACGATGGGTCCGGGAAGTCTACGTACGTTCGACATCAGCACCCCTCCTTCCGCGCGGCACCGCGGAGTTCCCTGTGTTACCGGCGTCCGCGCTGGCGCGCCGTGTCCGGCTCGAGGTCCCGGTACCCGGGGTCCGCGCGGCTCACACTTCTGTGATCCAAAACCTCGGACAACTCGCGGCATATGCCCCAACTGTCGGAAAAGTTCGAAGGATTGCCCGGAACCACCTCCCGACGGGACCCCGCCATGGTCTGCTCGTGAACGGAGAGGAGACCACTGTGCGTACGGTTCTCGTGTGCGTTCGGACGCCCTTGGCGGCGCAGCACCTGACCTCCGCGGCGGCGCGGCTGGGACTGTCCGGGGCGGTGCGGACCGCCGTCTCCGATCCCGAGGTGATGCTGCGGCTCGCGGAGCGTCCCGCCGACGTGGTGCTCGCCGACACGGCGCTCACCCGGCCGGACAGCGCCGGGTTCGTCCGCCGGGTGCTGGCCCGGGCGCCGCAGGCCGCCGTCCTGCTGCTCGGCGCCGAGGAGTCCGAGGCGGCCGCCGCGACGATCAACGCCGGCGCCCGTGGCCTCATCCAGGGCACCGACCACGACCTCACCAGCGCGGTGGCGAAGGCGCTGCTGCTGCTCTCGGCCCCCGGGCGGGCCAACCGGCACCGGGTCACCGACCCCGTACGGGACGCCGCCTCCGTGGGCGGGCCGGCCCGCTCCACGCCGGCCGGCCGGACCCCCGCCGACCCGCCCACGGCCTGGTCGGCCAGCTCCACCGACCCGGCCGCCGGGCATCCGACGGTGGTGCCCGTGCAGCGCGGTGACGACCCCGCCGAACCGGCCGGCGAGCCGGAGGGTGCGGTGCCGGGCAACCAGCGCAACGCCTCCGCCGCCCGGAACGGGCGGGCGTCGATCGGGCTGACCGAGCGCGAGCTGCAGGTGCTGCTGGGGATGGCGGAGGGCAAGAGCAACGCCGAGATCGGGCGTGAGCTGTTCGTCTCCGAGGACACGGTCAAGACCCACGCCCGGCGGCTCTTCCGCAAGCTGGGCGCGCGGGACCGCGCCCACGCGGTGGCCGCCGGCTTCCGCGCCGGGCTGGTGGCCTGACCCCTCAGCGCCCGGAGCCCGGCTCCTCGTCCGAGCCCTCGCTCAGCGTGTCGTGCACGCCGTCGGCGTACCCGCGCGCGTAGTCCCAGCTGACGTAGTGGTCCGGATCCGGGTCGTACGCCGGCTCGTGCACCCGGGGACGCCCGGAGCTGAGCAGGTGGCGCAGATTACCCCGGAGCAGGTCCCAGTCGAAGTAGTGGGGCTCCCGGCAGTCCTCACACTCGATCACCAGCCCGCGCACCCCGATCGGCGCCAGCAGCGCCTGGTAGATCTCCAGGTCGGCCAGGTCCTCCAGGACGTCCTGCCGCTCGACGTCGGTCAGCGGGTCGAGCGACTCGTCGCCAGGATCGTGCAGGCCGGCGGTCGGATCGGCCGGGTCGCCGTTGAACGGGTCGATGGGCTCGTCGTGCACCCCCTCACCGTAGACCCAACCCCCCGCCGACGCCCGCCCCCGGGCCGTGCGTGACCTGCCCCGCCACCGGCGGGGACGGGGCGGGTCACTGGGTACGATGGGGCGACGCGCCGTCACCCGGCGTGCGCCGGTGCCCGCCCGCGCCACCTCGCTGAAGCCCGTCCGAGCAGCTCAGGGGAGCAATCGTGGAAATTTCGCCCAGCACCGCTCAGCCGACCGGCGCCGACAACGGCGAGCTGGGCGGCCACCTGCCGGAGCTGCCCGCCGGCTCGGCGCGAGTGGTGCCGCTCGGGCTCACCTTCGACGACGTGCTGCTCCAGCCGGGCGAGTCGGACATCGTGCCCAGCCGGGTGAACACCCGCACCAAGCTGACTCGGTCGATCGAGCTGTCCATCCCGCTGCTGTCCAGCGCGATGGACACGGTGACCGAGGCGCGGATGGCGATCGCCATGGCCCGCCAGGGCGGCATCGGCGTGCTGCACCGCAACCTTTCCGTGGAGGACCAGGCGCTCCAGGTCGACCTGGTGAAGCGCTCCGAGTCCGGCATGATCACCAACCCGGTGACCGCCAGCCCGGAGGACACGCTCCGCGACGTCGACGCGCTCTGCGGGCGGTACCGCATCTCCGGCGTGCCGGTGGTCGACGGCGACGGCCAGCTGGTCGGCATCGTCACCAACCGCGACATGCGCTTCGTGTCCGACCCGGCCACCCCGGTCCACGAGATCATGACCCGCACCCCGTTGATCACCGCCCCGGTCGGCGTCAGCAAGGACGAGGCGCTCGCCCTGCTCCGCCAGCACAAGGTCGAGAAGCTGCCGATCGTCGACGGCTCCGGCAAGCTGCGCGGGCTGATCACGGTCAAGGACTTCACCAAGAGCGAGCAGTACCCGGACGCCACCAAGGACGACGCCGGCCGCCTCCGCGTCGCCGCCGCCGTCGGCGTCGGTGAGGACGCGTACAAGCGGGCCCGCACCCTGGTCGACGCGGGCGTCGACGTGCTGATCGTGGACACCGCGCACGGCCACCAGCGGGCCGTGCTGGAGATGGTGGCCCGGGTCAAGAAGGACACCGGCATCGACGTCATCGGCGGCAACATCGCCACGTACGCCGGCGCGAAGGCACTGGTCGAGGCCGGCGCGGACGGCGTCAAGGTCGGGGTCGGCCCGGGCGCCATCTGCACGACCCGGGTGGTCGCGGGTGTCGGCGTACCGCAGATCACGGCGATCATGGAGGCGGCGCGGGCGGCGCGGCCGGCCGGCGTCCCGGTGATCGGCGACGGCGGCGTCCAGTACTCGGGCGACATCGCCAAGGCGCTCGTCGCCGGGGCCGACACGGTCATGCTGGGCAGCCTGCTGGCCGGCTGCGAGGAGAGCCCGGGCGAGTTGATCTTCGTCAACGGCAAGCAGTACAAGGCCTACCGGGGGATGGGCTCGCTGGGTGCCATGCAGTCCCGGGGCCAGGCCAAGTCGTACTCGAAGGACCGCTACTTCCAGCAGGACGTGACCAGCGACGAGAAGCTGGTCCCCGAGGGCGTCGAGGGCCAGGTGCCGTACCGGGGGCCGCTGGCCCGGGTCGCCCACCAGCTGGTCGGTGGGCTGCGGCTCGCCATGGGTTACGCCGGTGCGGAGAGCATCACCGAGCTGCACCAGCGTGGCCAGCTGATCCGGATCACCGCGGCCGGGCTCAAGGAGAGCCACCCGCACGACATCCAGATGACCGTCGAGGCGCCCAACTACCACACCCGCTGACCCACCACCCCCAACCACCTGGAGTCCCCATGCGTGACGTGGTCGAGATCGGGCTGGGCAAGACCGCGCAGCGCGGCTACCACCTGGACGACATCGCGATCGTGCCGAGCCGCCGCACCCGGGACGTCGACGACGTCTCCACGGCCTGGCAGCTCGACGCGTACCCGTTCGGCATCCCCTGCGTCGGCCACCCCTCCGACGCGACGATGAGCCCGGCCTCGGCGGTGAAGCTGAGCCAGCTCGGCGGCCTCGGCGTGCTCAACGTGGAGGGTCTGTGGACCCGCTACGAGAACCCGACGAAGGTGCTGGAGGAGCTGGCCGGCCTGGACGAGGACGCGCGCCACACCAAGCGGCTCCAGGAGGCGTACTCCGAGCCGATCCGTCCCGACCTGATCGCCGAGCGGGTCCGCGAGCTGCGTGCCGGCGGCGGCACGGTGGCCGTGCGGGTCTCGCCGCAGCACACCCTCGCGCTCGCCCCGGTCATCCTCGACGCCGGTGTCGACATCCTGGTCATCCAGGGCACCATCGTCTCCGCCGAGCACGTCTCGACGACCGAGGAGCCGCTCAACCTCAAGGAGTTCATCGCCGACCTCGACCTGCCGGTCATCGTCGGCGGCTGCACCGACTACAAGACCGCCCTGCACCTGATGCGTACGGGTGCGGCCGGCGTCATCGTCGGCATCGGCGGCGACGACTGGTCCACGACCGACTCCGTGCTCGGCATCCGGGTGCCGATGGCCACCGCGATCGCCGACGCGGCGGCCGCGCGGCGCGACTACCTGGACGAGACCGGCGGCCGGTACGTGCACCTGATCGCCGACGGCGACGTCATGACCTCGGGCGACATCGCCAAGGCCCTCGGCTGCGGGGCGGACGCGGTGATGCTCGGCGAGCCGCTGTCGCTGTGCGCGGAGGCACCGGCCGGTGGCGCGTGGTGGCACTCGGCCGCCAGCCACCCGTCGCTGCCGCGCGGCGCGTTCGAGGTGGCCGGCGAGCCGCTCGGCTCGATGGAGCAGCTGCTCTTCGGCCCGGCCGACGAGCCGGACGGCCAGCTCAACCTGTTCGGCGGGCTGCGCCGCGCGATGGCCAAGTGCGGCTACCGCGACCTCAAGGAGTTCCAGAAGGTCGGCCTGGTCCTGGACCGCTGACCCGCCCCGAGAAGCACCGCACGCACCGGTCGCGCCGATAGGCTCGACCGGTGCGTCGTACCTCAGCCCCGGTCCGCCCGGGCCTGGCCGTGGCCGTCGCGGCGGCGGTCGTGCTCGCCGGCTGCCTCCCGTCCAGGGACGACGACGGCTTCCACCCGGGCGCGGCCGACATCGGCGACCCGTACGTCCCGGGGGCCGGCAACGGCGGGTACGACGTGGACAACTACCGCCTCGCCGTCGACTACGACCCGCCCGGGGACCGGCTCTCCGGCCGGGCCGTGGTCACCGCCACCGCCACCGAGCCGCTGTCCCGCTTCAACCTGGACCTCGTCGGGCTGGACGTGACGGCGGTGACCGTCGACGACGCCCGGGCCGAACACCACCGCGACGGCGACGAACTGGTCGTCACCCCGGAGCGGGGGCTGGCCCGGGGCAGCCGGTTCACCGTCGAGGTGACGTACGCCGGCGTTCCCACCGCCCGCCCCGACGGGCAGCTGGGCAGTGGCGGCTTCCTGCACACCGAGGACGGGGCGATCGCCCTCGGCCAGCCGTACTCGGCCGCGACCTGGTTCCCGGTCAACGACCACCCTTCCGACAAGGCCACCTACGAGATCGAGGTGACCGTCCCGGACGGGCTGGAGGCGCTCAGCAACGGCGTGCCGGGCGGGCGGACCAGCGCGGGCGGCCGGACCACGTGGCGGTGGGCCGAGCGGACGCCGATGGCGAGTTACCTGAGCACGCTGGTGATCGGGGACTACCGGGTGACGACCGGCACCCACGCCGGGAAGCCGATCGTCACGGCGGTGCCGGAGCGGCTCGCCGCGACCGGCCCGGAGGCGAGTTCGCTGGCCCGCACCGCCGAGATCGCCGACTTCCTGGCCGGCCGGTTCGGGCCGTACCCGTTCGAGTCGTACGGCGGGATCGCGGTCACCGACCCGCGGGTGGGGTACGCGCTGGAGACGCAGTCCCGGCCGGTCTACGGGCCGGGCTTCTTCCGGAGCGGGCAACCCAACCTCGGTGTGGTCACGCACGAACTGGCGCACCAGTGGTTCGGCAACAGCGTCGCGGTGGCCCGCTGGCGGGACATCTGGCTCAACGAGGGCTTCGCCACGTACGCGGAGTGGCTGTGGGAGGAGCACGACGGCGGCCGGACCGCGCAGCGGAACTTCAAGCTCCGGTACGCGATGACCGACTGGTCGCGACCGACGCTCGACCCCGGCCGCGGGCAGCTGTTCGGCAGCGCCGTCTACACGCGCGGTGCGCTGGCCGTGCACGCGCTGCGTCGGACGGTCGGTGACGACGCCTTCTTCACGATCCTTCGCACGTGGACGGCCGAGCGGCGGGGCGGCAACGCCACCACGGACGATCTGGTGGCGCTCGCCGAGCGGGTCTCCGGGAAGGATCTGCGCCCGCTCTTCGACGCCTGGCTGACCGGGCGGACCGCGCCGACCCTGCCGTGATGGACGCGTGATCGTCGATCGGTAGGCTCCCGCCTGCGCCCGGCCGGAGCGGGGCGGGGTGGCCGGCGTCGACCGGCCACGGCGACGGGGAGAGGACTGCTGATGGTACGTGGACGACGAAACCTTCGGGTGGGCGTCGGTCTGCTGATGGCGGGTGTGTTGGGGGTGAGCGGCTGCCAGTCGTCCGAGCCGACGGCGGCACCCGAGCAGTCGGCCGCACCGACGGCGACGCCGACGCCGGCGCGGAACTTCACGCCCGGGGCGGCCGGTGCCGGCGACCCGTACTTCCCGAGCTACGGCAACGGCGGGTACGACGTCACGGCGTACACGGTGAAGGTGCGCTACGACCCGGCGAAGGACCAGTTGAGCGGCGTGACCACGGTGAAGGCCACGGCCACGGCGGACCTGTCGTCGTTCAACCTGGACCTGGCCGGGTTGACGGTCAGCGGTGTGACGATCGACGGTGCCGCCGCCGGGCACGAGCAGGAGAAGAACGAACTCGTCGTCACCCCGGCCGCCGGCCTGGTCTCCGGCAACGGCTTCACCGCCGAGATCACGTACGCGGGCGTGCCGAAGCCGCTGAAGAACGAGGTGCTCGGTGAGGGCGGGTGGCTGCACACCGGCGACGGGGCGATCGCGCTGGGCCAGCCGGAGTCGGCCAGCACCTGGTTCCCGGTCAACGACCACCCGTCGGACAAGGCGACCTACCAGTTCGAGATCACCGTCCCGGACGGCCTGACGGCGGTCAGCAACGGCGTGCCGGGCGGGAAGACCAGCACCGGCGGCTGGACCACCTGGAAGTGGGCCGAGAACACCCCGATGGCGAGCTACCTCAGCACGGTGGCCATCGGCAAGTTCCGGCTCACCCAGAGCGAGCACAAGGGACGGCCGGTGTTCCACGCGGTCACGACGAAGGTGTCCAAGGGCGCCGCCGACGCGTCGATCGCGAAGACGCTCAAGGTGGCGGACTACCTGGAGACCGTGTTCGGCCCGTACCCGGTGGACGCGTACGGCGGCGTGGTCGTGTCCGACGAGCGCATCCGGTACGCGCTGGAGACGCAGAGCCGACCGGTCTACTCCGCCGGCTTCTTCCGCCGTGGCGAGAACACCGGCGTGGTGGCGCACGAGCTGGCCCACCAGTGGTTCGGCAACAGCGTGGCGCTGGAGCGGTGGCAGGACATCTGGCTCAACGAGGGGCTGTCGTCGTACGCGGAGTGGCTGTGGGCCGAGCACAGCGGCGAGGGCACCGCGAAGCAGGCCTTCGACATCCGGATGGCCCGGGTGCCGGCGGAGGTGTGGCGGACCCCGCCGGGTAAGCCCGGCGTGAAGAACCTGTTCAGCGAATCGGTGTACGAGCGCGGCGCGATGACCGTGCACGCGCTCCGGGTGTCGGTCGGCGACAAGGCGTTCTTCCAGATCCTGAAGACCTGGGCGCAGGAGCAGCGGAACGGCACCGGCACCACGAAGGAGTTCGTCGAGCTCTCCGAGCGGATCTCCGGCAAGCAGCTGGACAAGCTCTTCGACGCGTGGCTGTACGACACCAGGAAGCCCGCCGTTCCCAAGCCGCTCTGAGCGGTGGTGTCCCCGTCCCCGCCGCCGGCCGGCGGCGGGGACGGGCTCACGATTCCTGCCGCAGCCCCGGATGCGCGGCCAGGTACGCGTCGGCGCGGCCGGCCCGGAGCTCCGGGAGGAACCCGCGCCCGACCTGGGTGAGCTGTTCACCGCGGTAGCCGCTGCCCCGGCCGACGGATGCGCCGGGGAGACCGACGAGGACGAGCCGGTCCGGATCCAGACCGCCCAGGGCGTACGCGACGTCGACGATCCGCGGCCCACCGGCGTAGATCAGGGTGTCTCCGAGTGCCGCCACCACCTGCTCGACCCGCGCCGGGTCCCGGGCCAGGTCCTCGTCGAGGATCTTCGTGACCAGTGCCTTGATCAGCTGCTGCTGGTGGCGCTGGCGCGCGTAGTCGCCACCGGACATGTAGCGCTGGCGCGCGTAGTCCAGCGCCTGCCAGCCGTTGAGGTGCCGTACGCCCGGCTCATACACCATCTGCGGCCCGACGTACCCGCCGCCGCCCGGCTTCGGGGCGCGGTGGGTACCGTCCGGCCGGCGGTGCTGCGACACCACCCGCTGGTCGATCCGCAGGTCCACCCCACCGAGGGTGTCCACCAGCCGGTCGAAGCCGCCGAAGGTGAGCACGGCGCCGGCGTCGATCCGCAGGCCCGTGTAGCCGCTGACCGTGCTGCGCAGCAGGTCGTACCCCTGGGCGGGGTCCGGATTGCGCGGCCGGCCGGGCACCCGGCTGCCGTAGGCCATGGCGTGGGTCAGCTTGGTGCGCCCGCCGCGGTAGTCGGCTCGGGGAAAGGCCGGGATGTCGACCAGCAGGTCGCGGGGGAGTGAGAACAGGTACGCCCGGTCCAGCCCGCGCGGCACGTGCAGGACGAGGACGGCGTCCGAGTGCGGCTCCCAGGCGGGGTCGCTGACCCGGGTGTCCACCCCCACCAGCAGCAGGTTGAGCGGGCCCGTGATGGCGGCGGCGCCGGGCGGCGGGCCGGTCGGTGCGGGCGACGGCGTGGGCGTGGGGGTGGGGGTGGCTCCGGTGGCGCTCGCGTCGGGCGCCGGCCGCTGCGGGCCGCGGTCGGCCAGCGTACGGACCACGGCCGCCCCGCCGGCCGTGAGCAGGACGCCGGCGGCGAGCGCGACCAGGGCGAGGCGCCACCCACGGCGCGCGTCGGACCCGAGGACCATCCGGCCACCCCTTCCCCCGTGCCTGAAGAAACGCGCGGACGGGGGCACCGGGTTGCGCCGGCGCTCGACGATCCGTCGAACGGGTTTCCATGATCGCGGCAAACTGCCCCTGGCGCGACGGCTACCCGCCGGTAATGATGCGTTCATGCGGTACGACGTGGTCGTCATCGGGTCCGGGTTCGGCGGCAGCGTCAGCGCGCTGCGGCTCGCCGAGAAGGGCTACCGGGTGGGGGTCCTGGAGGCCGGGCGCCGCTTCGCCGACGAGGAGTTCCCGGAGACCTCGTGGCGGGTGCGGCGGTTCCTCTGGGCGCCGTGGCTCGGGTGCTACGGGCTCCAGCGGATCACCCTGCTGCGGGCGGCCGACCGGAAGGCCGGCGGCGGGGTGATGGTGCTCTCCGGCGCCGGGGTGGGCGGTGGCTCACTGGTCTACGCCAACACGTTGTACGAGCCGCTCGACGCCTTCTACGACGATCCGCAGTGGCGCGACGTCACCGACTGGCGGGACGAGCTGGCCCGCCACTACGACCAGGCGAAGCGGATGCTCGGCGTCACCACGTACCCGGTCACCACGGGCGCGGACCGGGCGATGCGGTCGGTGGCCGAGCGGATGGGGGTCGGGCACACCTTCCACGCCACCCCGGTCGGCGTGCACATCGGCCGGCCGGGGCAGCGGGTGCCCGACCCGTACTTCGGCGGCGCCGGCCCGGAGCGGACCGGCTGCACGCACTGCGGCGGCTGCATGACGGGTTGCCGGCACGGGGCCAAGAACACCCTGGTCAAGAACTACCTGTGGCTCGCCGAGCGGCTCGGTGTCGACGTGCACCCGCTGACGACGGTGACCGCCGTGCGCCCGGTCGAGGGCGGCGGGTACGCGGTGCACACCGTGCGTACCGGGGCCTGGCTGCGCAAGCGCCGCCAGGTGATCCACGCCGACCAGGTGGTCTTCGCGGCGGGGGCGCTCGGCACCCAGCGGCTGCTGCACGGGATGAAGGCGAGCGGGGCGCTGCCCCGGCTCTCGTCCCGCCTCGGCGAGCTGACCCGGACCAACTCGGAGGCGATCCTCGGCGCGTCGGTGCCCCGCCAGCGGGCCCGGGCGGACGGGACGGACTTCACCGAGGGCGTGGCGATCACCAGCTCGTTCCACCCGGACGCGCAGACCCACATCGAACCGGTCCGTTACGGGCGGGGCTCAAACGCGATGGGGCTGCTCCAGTCGCTCCTGGTCGACGGCGGCCCGCGCCGGGTGCGCCGCTGGCTGGGCTCCATCGTGCGGCAGCCGGGCGTCGCGGCCCGGATGCTGTCGGTCCGCGGCTGGTCGGAGCGGACGGTGATCGCGCTGGTCATGCAGTCGGCGGACAACTCCCTGACCACCCGGATGCGGCGCGGGCCGCTCGGCCGGCAGCTGGTCTCCGGCCCCGGCCACGGTGCCCCGAACCCGACCTGGATTCCCGCCGGCAACCAGGCGGTGCGGCTGCTCGCCGAGGAGATCGGCGGGGTGCCGGGCGGTGCGCTGACCGAGCCGTTCAACGTCCCGATGACCGCGCACATCCTCGGCGGCGCGGTGATCGGTGCCACCCCCGACGACGGGGTGATCGACCCCTGGCACCGGGTGTACGGGCACCCGGGCCTGCACGTGGTGGACGGCGCGGCGGTCTCGGCCAACCTCGGCGTCAACCCGAGCCTCACGATCACCGCCCAGGCCGAACGCGCCATGTCCTTCTGGCCCAACAAGGGCGAGCCGGATCCCCGCCCATCCCTCGGCGCCCGCTATGTCCGCGTCCCCCCGATCCCCCCGCGCACCCCGGCCGTCCCGCCCGACGCCCCCGGCGCGCTGCGGTAAGGAAGGGCCCCTTGTTAACGCCTCCGGTAGAGCAGGGGACCCTTGTTAACAGCCTCACCCCGACGCGCCCGCCGGGTGGCGGCCGGGCGGGCCGTGACGGTGGGTAGGCTTTCTGCACATGAGCACGCCTCGCCCAGTCCTGGTGGTGGACTTCGGAGCCCAGTACGCCCAGCTCATCGCGCGCCGGGTGCGCGAGGCGAAGGTCTACTCGGAGATCGTCCCGCACACGATGCCGGTCGCCGAGATGCTGGCGAAGAACCCGGCCGCGATCGTCCTGTCCGGCGGCCCGGCCAGCGTCTACGCGCCCGACGCGCCGCAGATCGACGCGGGCATGTTCGACGCCGGGGTGCCCGTGTTCGGCATCTGCTACGGCTTCCAGGCGATGGCCCGGGCGCTCGGCGGCACGGTCGCGAAGACGGGCAACCGGGAGTACGGCGGCACCCCGCTGCACACCCGTCCCGAGGCCGGCGTGCTGCTCCGGGACCTCCCCGACGACCTGCCGGTGTGGATGAGCCACGGCGACTGCGTCATCGAGGCGCCGGCCGGCTTCACGGTCACCGCCGAGTCGGCGGGTGCGCCGGTGGCCGCCTTCGAGGACCTGGCCGGCCGTCGCGCGGGCGTGCAGTTCCACCCGGAGGTGGGGCACACCGCGCACGGTCAGGAGATGCTGGCCCGCTTCCTGTACGACATCGCCGGCATCGAGCCCACCTGGACGCCGGAGAACATCATCGACGAGCAGGTGGCCCGGATCCGCGAGCAGGTCGGCGACAAGGAGGTCATCTGCGGGCTCTCCGGCGGCGTGGACTCCGCCGTCGCCGCGGCGCTGGTCCACAAGGCCGTCGGTGACCAGCTCACCTGCGTCTTCGTCGACCACGGCCTGCTGCGGGCCGGGGAGGCGGAGCAGGTGGAGAAGGACTACGTCGCCGCCACCGGCATCAAGCTGAAGGTGGTCGACGCGCAGGAGCGCTTCCTCGGCGCGCTCGCCGGGATCACCGACCCCGAGCAGAAGCGTAAGATCATCGGTCGGGAGTTCATCCGGGTCTTCGAGGCCGCCGCGCGGGAGATCGCCGCCCACGGCGACGTGGAGTTCCTGGTGCAGGGCACCCTCTACCCGGACGTGGTCGAGTCCGGCGGCGGCACCGGCACGGCCAACATCAAGAGCCACCACAACGTCGGCGGGCTCCCGGAGGACCTGAGGTTCGCGCTGGTCGAGCCGCTGCGCACGCTCTTCAAGGACGAGGTCCGCACCCTCGGGCTCCAGCTCGGCCTGCCCGAGGCGATGGTCTGGCGGCACCCGTTCCCGGGGCCGGGCCTGGCCATCCGGATCATCGGCGCGGTCGACGAGGAGCGGCTGGCCGTGCTCCGGAAGGCCGACCTGATCGCCCGCCAGGAGCTGTCCGCCGCGGATCTGGACCGGGGCGTGTGGCAGTTCCCGGTGGTCCTCCTGGCGGACGTGCGCAGCGTCGGCGTGCAGGGAGACGGGCGCAGCTACGGGCATCCGGTGGTGCTGCGCCCGGTCTCCAGCGAGGACGCGATGACCGCCGACTGGTCCCGGCTGCCGTACGAGGTGATCGCCCGGATCTCCACCCGGATCACCAACGAGGTCGCCGAGGTCAACCGGGTGGTCCTGGACGTGACCAGCAAGCCGCCGGGCACCATCGAGTGGGAGTGAGCCGGGCTCACGCCGCGGGCGGCACGGGCGGCTGAGGCGCCGGCCGGCTCTGCGGCGTCGGGACCGGCGCGGTGGTCGCCTCGGGCGTCGCCGCCGGCCACGGGGCCGGCTGCGCGGGCGGGGTAGCCGTCGTGGTCCCGGCCGTCGGCGTGGTTTCGGCCGTCGGCGTGGGCGCGGCCGCCGTCGGGTGCGGCCAGGCGGGCGCGCCGGCCGGCTCCTCCGGCATCAGGAACCACATGATCGGGTACGCGAGCAGCGCGAGGCCGCCGGTGAGCAGGCCGGTGACCGCGAAGATCACCCGGATCAGGGTGGGGTCGACGTCGAAGTAGCGGCCGACTCCACTGGCCACCCCGGCGACCATCCGGTCGGTGACGGGGCGGCGGAGCTGCTTGTACGGGGCTTGGGGAATACCGGTGGTCGTCATGTCTCCACGGTCCGCGCCGGGCTGCCGGTCGACCTCGGTGACCGCCCGGATCCATACCCTGACCCGCCCCTGATGCGGGAGCCTAGAGTCAGGAATCTGACTCTTTTCTATGCCGGTAGCCGGTTGCGGGGAGAATTTGGCCCCGTGACCACCATGCTGGAGCCGCTCCGCAGGATCGCGGCGTACGCAGTCTGCACTGACTCAGTCGGTCGGGTGTTGCTGGTCCGCGCATCGGAGCGCTCCGGCACCCCCGGCACGTGGTCGCTGCCCGGAGGCGCGGTCGACCACGGCGAGGATCCGCACCACACCGTCGTCCGGGAGACCGCGGCCGAGACCGGGCTCTCGGTCAGCGTCGCCGGCCTGAAGGACGTGCTGGCCGACATGCGGGCGCTGCCCGAGCGGGGCATCACCATCCACACCGACCGCCTCCTCTACCGGGTGTCGGTCCGTGGCGGAACGCTCACCGACCGGGTCGACCGGCCCACCGACCTGGCCCGCTGGTTCACCCTCGACGAGGCCCGCGAGTTGCCGCTGCGCTCGTTCACCGCGCGTGCCCTGGGCCTGCCGGCCTCCTCGGCGGACATCGTGCCCGACGAGCCGCCCGAGTTCCCCTCGTTCTACGCGGTGCCCGGGCCGGACGGCCTGCACCGGGCGCAGCGCTTCGCCGCGTACGCCGTGGTCACCGACCCGGAGGGGCGGGTGCTGCTCACCCGCGTCTCGGACGGCTACCCGGGAGCCGGGTGCTGGCACCTGCCCGGCGGCGGCACCGACTACGGCGAGCAGCCGGGCGCCGCGCTGATCCGGGAACTGGTGGAGGAGACCGGGCAGACCGGGCGCCTGGTCGAGCTGCTCGGGGTGGCGAGCCACCGCGACGCCGCCTCGCTGGGGCCGGAGGGGTACCCGATCGACTGGCACGGCGTCCGCGCGTTCTACCGGGTCGTGGTCGACCAGCCCGCGCCGCCGACCGTCGCCGACGTGGGCGGCTCCACCTGCGAGGCCCGCTGGTTCGCCCGGGAGGAGCTGGGCGCTCTCCCCAGCGACCGGCTCACCGAGGTGACGGCGGAAGCCGTCCAGGCCGCCCGCCTGACCTGATCGCCCACCTCACCCCGGGCTCGCCCGGCGCCGCACACGTCGATCATGAAGTTATTGTCGGGACACGCCGGTGTCGACGGCGATAACTTCATGATCGACGTAGTGCGGACGGGGGACGGGTTCGTGGAGCAGCGGCGACGGGTGGCGGCGTACGGGGTTCTGCGGGACGCCGATGGGCGGGTGCTGCTCGCGCGGGGGTCGGCCGCGTGCCCGTACCCGGGCGTCTGGCAGTTGCCCGGCGGCGGGCTGGCGCACGCCGAGCACCCCGCCGACGCGGTCGTGCGGCAGTTCGCCGAGGAGAGCGGGCTCGCCGTGGCGGTGGCCGGGATGCGGGCCGCCGTCGCGGACGTGGCCACCTTCGCCGACGCCGGGATCGCGCTGCACACCGACCGGCTGGTGTTCGACGTGACGGCGCGGGGTGGCACGCTCCGGCCGGAGCCGGCCGGGGGCAGCGACGAGGTGGGCTGGTTCACGCCCGCCGAGGCGGCGACCGTGCCGCTGATGCCCTTCACCGCCGAGCTGCTCGGGCTGGCCGTCACGCCCCTGCCACCGGGGCTCCCCACGGCCCTGCCGGCCGACCAGGCCGCCCCGCTTCCGGCGGGCCGGCGGCAGCGCTTCGGGGCGTACGGGCTGGTCACCGATCCGCGGGGCCGGGTGCTGTTGACGCGGATCGCGGACGGTTACCCGGGCGCCGGCCGCTGGCACCTGCCCGGCGGCGGCACCGACCACGGGGAGGCGCCGGAGCCCGCGCTGCTGCGTGAGCTGGTCGAGGAGGCCGGCCAGCTCGGGCGGGTGGTCGAGCTGATCGGCGTGGACAACCTGCACAACCCGGCCGCGCTCGGGCCGGAGGGGTACCCGCTGGACTGGCACGGCGTCCGGGTGGTCTACCGGGTGGCGGTGGACGGGCCGACCGAGCCGCGGGTCACCGAGCTGGCCGGGGGGTCGACCGAGTGCGCGGCGTGGTTCGACGTCGGTCAGCTCGCCGGCCTGCCGCTGACCGACATCGCCAGCCGCGCGATCACGGAGCGTGTTGGCTGAACCGTCGGCCGTCGGGGGCCGTACGTGAGGACACGGCGCCTGAGCACGGCGACCGGCAAAGCATTAAACAGGTATATATCGGTCATCAGGGATGCCGGGACTCGCTCGCCGCGACGACCTCGCCCAGGTCCGGTACATTCGAGTGAGGGAGTTGGCGGTGAAACGGGCGATGCGGCCCGGGATGGGAATATGAGAGCGGTTCGCGCGGTTTAAGGGAGATATAAGTACCGCCGGCAGCTATCGCCAATCCCCGTTCCCCTATGCGATGGTGTACTCCGCAAAACGGCTGCCGGGCCAGAGAGGTCCGGCACGAGACAGCCGGACACCCGCCGCCGAGGCGGTGAGCCGATCCGGTGATGGAGGAAACGTGCCGAGAGCCCCATGGCGCCGGCGTCGTACGACTGACAGTCCGCGCCCCGCAGGGCGCCGTTGGGCGGGCCGGCTGCGCCGCAGCAGCACGTTCGCCCGCCAGGTGCTGCTGGTCCGGGTGGGTCGCCGGGACGGCGACCTCCGTGCCGGCACCGACGTGGCACTGGTCGAGCGCCGGTACGCGGACACCCGGTACGGCCGGTACGACGCCGAGATCGAGGCGGTCGTCCCGGTCAGCCCCGCCCTCGCTCCCGCGTCGCCGGTCGACGACCCGACGGCGATGTCGATCCCGCTGCTCCCCGGCGAGCGGACCGTCGCCCGCCGGATGAAGTTCGCGGTGGTCAACGCGTGCACCCTGGCCAGCCTCATGCTGGGCATGCTGGCGATCTTCCTCGCCATGCAGGGTGAGGTGCGGGTCGCGGCCCTCTGCCTGATCGCCTGCGTCGCCTTCGACGGTCTCGACGGCGCCCTGGCCCGCAAGCTCGGTGTGGCCAGCCCGTTCGGCGCCCAGATGGACTCGCTGGCCGACATGTGCTCGTTCGGCCTCGCCGCTCCGGTGGTGGTCTACGCCTCGCTGGCCGGCTCCGTGCCGCCGGCCGCCGCCGCGGTGGCCTGCGCCCTCGTCGCCGCCTGCGCCGCCATCCGGCTCGCCCGGTTCAACGTCTCGCCGAAGGACGGCCGCTTCTTCTGCGGCGTGCCGACCACCATGGCTGCCGCGGTGCTCGCCCTGACGGTCGCCATCGGGCTGCCGGTGTCGGGGCTGGTGCTGGTCAGCGGGGTGACGCTGCTCGCCTTCGCCATGGTCTCCAGCTTCCCGTACGCGAAGCTCGCCCGCCTGGTGAAGCTGCCGCCGTGGCTGTGGCTGGCCCCGGTCCTCGGCGCGCTGGTCGACATCCGGCTCACCTTCGCCCTCGTCGTCGCGGGCTACCTGCTCAGCGGCCCGGTGCTCTGGCTGCGCCAGCGTCGCACCGTCTGACGATCAAGCAGCAGGAAAGGGGCGCCGCGGGTATCCGCGGCGCCCCTTTTCAGCTTGTTGGCGGAAGTCAGCGCCAGCGGGCGATGACGGTCGACCCGCCGACCACCTTGTCACCCGGGCCGACCAGCGGCTCCGCCGCCTCGGCGGGCAGGTAGACGTCGGTGCGTGAGCCGAACCGGATCAGCCCGAAACGCTCGCCCTTCGCCAGCAGCGCGCCGATCGGCGCCCGCTGCACGATCCGCCGGGCGATCAGCCCGGTGCGCTGCGCCACCACCACCGTGCCGTGCGCGGTGTCCAGCACCGTGTACGCGGCGACGTTGTGCTCGGCCTCCGGCTTCATCGCGTTGACGAAGCCGCCGTCGGCAACGAAGTAGTCGACCACCTTGCCGGCTACCGGGGAGCGGTTGACGTGCACGTCGAGCACCGACAGGAAGACCGCGATCCGCAGCCACTCGCCGTCGCCGAAACGCTCGTCGTGCAGCCGCTGCACGGAGAGCACCTGCCCGTCGGCGGCGGCGACCACGGCAGACGGGTCCTCCGGCACGTCCCGCTCCGGGTCGCGGAAGAAGGCGGCCACGGGCGCTGCGGCCAGGGCGGGCAGCAGCCACAGCTTCGACCTGGGCCGGGTCAGCCGGGCCAGCCCCGCCAGCCCGAGCGCGATGCCCGCGGCGGCCACGCCGTTGGAGTCGATGTGCATGGTGCGGGTCAGCGGCACGCTGGACGGCCGGTACGCCGGAGCCAGCCCCGCGGCCGCGGCGGCGTCGACCGGGGTGAACCGGAGCCGGTGCACCCGCAGCGGCGGGTTGTTGCGCAGCACCAGGTCGCTGCCGACGCCGTACAGCGCGCCCTGGCGGTCCAGCTCGTCGGCGGCGCCGGCGCTGCGACCCGGGGCGACCGGCGCGGCGACGCTGAGCACCGCCCCGTCGGCCAGGTACTTGCCCAGCCCTTCGATGGCGGCGCGGGTCTCCTCGGCGGTGCCGGTGAACGGCTCACCGACGATGGCGACCGCCGCTACCTCGGCCTCGGCCAACGTCTCGACGACGCGGACCCGCTCGGCGACCCAGCGGCCCTGCGTGGAGACGTGCTCACGCAGCGGCGCGGCGCTCGTCGCGGCGGCCGGCACCACGGTGAGCGTGTCACCGGGCAGCAGCGCCTCGATCGCCGCGGCGAGCACCGGGGACTCCGGGCTGGCGCCGACCAGGAGGGCGGCCTTCGGGTCGTTGATCCGGGCGAACTCGGCGACGAGGGTACGGGCGGCACGCTCGCCGATGCGGACCGGACCGGACCGGCCGGAGAGGCGCACGGCGGGGGACTGGGTCATGTCGGGCGGGCTCCTGACGGGTCGGGACGACGGTTGAGGCGGAATACCGGCACGGCCGGCGCCGGCATCGGCCGTGGCCGGCCCGGCGCGGGCGTGCGGCGACCGGCCGGGACGGTCTCCACCGGCCAGCATATGCGCCGCCGTGCGGGCATCGCACCGCCGCGGTCAGCGGCCGTCCCCCCCGGCCGGTGGGGACGGCGGCCAGTCCCCGGGAACGTCCGCCGGCCGGTCCTCGACGGCCTCGTCCCGGCGGTCGGTGACCGCCTCCGTCGGCCACTCGTCGGCGTCCTCCCGGCCGGCGTTCCCGCCGGCCGGGGCGCCCGACAGGGGCGCCGACACGTCCCGGTCCGGGCGGCCGGGCACCGGCCACCCGTCCGCGTCCGTCCTGGCGGTCTCCCCGGCCGCCACCTCGGGCACCGGGTGCGTCGAGGTCGGGGCGACCGTCCCGGCGGGTCCGGTGGTCCCGTCGGTCGTGGAGATCCCGTCGGTCCCGGCCGGGCGGGTAGAGCGTGCGGCGCGCAGCGCGCCCACCAGTCCGAGCACGCCGACCAGCAGCAGCGCCCCGGCCAGGAACCAGCCGACCGGCGGCAGGACGAACCCGAGCAGCCGGGCGACCAGCCACCACGTGGCGAGGCCGACGAAGAGGAGCCCGAACGCCAGGGACACGAGGTCGGTGCGATGCGCCCTCACCGGGTCACCTCCAGCTTGCCGGCGTTGACGTGGATGTAGAGGCGCAGTTTCCCGCCGCCGGGGCCGTTCGCACCCAGGTCGGTGGTCTCGCGCAGCGGCCCGTCGACCCCGCCGGCGCGCTCGTCGAGCGTCCCCGAACGGCGGCCGAAGACGACCGCGTCACCGGCGTTCACGTCGGCCAGGACGGTCACGTCGACGTCCGGTGGGACCACAACGGTGGCCTCGCCGAAGTTGACCGCGACGGTGATCTCGGTGTCCTTCCCGTCGAAGTCCACGGCGCGGAGGTCGAGCACCGAGTCGCCGAAGCTGTTCTCGTACCGGGTCGCCAGCTCCGCGTGGCTGGCCGGGGCCCAGGTCACCGCGCCGTCCACCCCCCGGATGTGGTCGTACGACTCGGCGACGGTCGCCACCGTCAGCGCGGCGGCGGTCACCAGCCCGAGTGCGATCAGCCACCGGGCCCGGCCGAACCAGGTGCCGACGAGCAGGCCGAGGCCGATGGTGGCCAGGGCCGCCGCGAAGTACGCCGAGGCGCCGACCGGGAAGACGTCCAGCAGGTCGAGGACGGTCACCACGCCGAGGGCGAGGAAGATCAGCGAGAAGGTCACCGCACCGAGCGCGGACCGTTCCCGTGGCCGCTTCGGCGGGCGGGGCGCCGGCGTCGGCGGTGCCACCGGACGTCCCGCGTACGGGCCGTGCGGCGCGAACGGTGGGCGGTAGCCGCCAGGGGGCGGGGTCGGCGGCCCGGACGGTGCCGGGGGCCAGGTCGGCGCAGCCGGCGTACCGCTGACCGGAGACGCCCACGCCGAGGGCGCCGGGCCGGCCGGCGTCCCGCCCCACGCCGGCGGCGCGGGCGGCGGCGCCATGCCTGCGGGCGTCGCCGCCGGCAGTTCGGCCGTCGGTTCGGCGGTCCCGGGCGTGGTCACCGGCAGCGGCGACGTGGTGACCGGCAGCGGCATGGTCGGCGCGGCCGACTCCGCCGCTCCGGCGGGTGGCACGGCGCCCGCCGCGAGGGTCGGGCCCCCCGGGGCGGCCGGATGACCGACCGGGGCCGGGTAGGCCACCGGCGGCACCGGGCCGGGTGGCGCGGGGGCGGCACCCGGCGGGGCGCCGCCGACCGGCGGGCCACCGGGGCGCTCGCGGTTGAGCAGCAGCGCCCCGCAGACCAGGATGGCCGCGCCCAGCAGCACGGCCCGGAACGCGTCGGTGACGATGAAGGCGAAGCTGACAGCCACCAGGATGCTGAGGACGATCACGGTGACCGGGGACATGCTGGACCGCCCACGGCCCAGCATCGACTCGACCGGCGAGGCGCTGTCGCCCTCGCCCGGGATGATCAGCCAGGCGGAGACGTACACCAGGATGCCGATGCCGCCGAAGAAGCCGAGCACCGCCAGCAGCACCCGCCAGAGCACCGGGTCGGTGTTCGTCGCCCGGCCGATGGCCGCGCACACGCCCGCCAGGTACCGGCCGTCGTGCGGTCGGACCAGCCCGTACCGCGAGGTGAAGCTGGTGCCGCCGCCCGCCGGCGGGGCGGCGGCCGGGGTGGGCGGCGCGCCGGTCGGGTCCTGCGGCGGAGGTGGCGGCCCGCCGGCCGGCGGGGACGCCGCGGGTGGCGGCGGCACCCCGGGCGTCGGGGACTGAGCGGCTTCCTCGGTCATGCCCTCGATCCTGCTCCCCGTGTCGCGTCGGCGACCTCAGGAGGAGACCCTGACACCACCCTGAGATCCGGGCGGCCCGGATGTCCGGGGCGTCCCCGTGGTCGGGCGGCGGCGTGCCGTGTGACGATCGAACCGGCGCCGGCAGCGGACGGTCGCCCACACCGTACCCGTCGTGACCAGGGAGCCCCCGATCAGCACCGTGACCCAGCCCCCTCGCCTCTACCGCGCCCCCGAGCACCGGATGGCCGCCGGGGTGGCCGCGGGCATCGCCGAGCACCTCGGCATCTCGGTGCTCCGCGTCCGGGTCGCCTTCATGGTGCTGCTCGGGCTGAGCGGTCTCGGCCTGCTCCTCTACGCCGCCTTCTGGGCGGTGGTGCCGCTGCGACCGGGCGACACCGCCGTACCTCCGCGCCGCGACGTCGCGCAGCTGCTGCCGTTCGTAGCGATCGGGCTCGTGGTGCTGCTGCTCCAGATGGTGCTCTTCGACTCGGTGGGCGCGGCCGGCACCGCCGGGTGGCTGGTGGCGATCATCGCGGTCGGCGCCGGGGTGATCTGGCACCAGTCCGCTCCCGAGCGGCGGCGGCAGTGGGGCGAGGCGATGCCGGTGCCCTGGCTGAGCGCGGTGGTCGAGGAGAGCGACCGGCGGGCGTTCGTGCTGCGGTTCATCGGCGGCGGCGTGCTCGTCGCGGTGGGCATCATCGGCGTCGCGGCCGTCTACTCGCCGGCCCAGAACTTCGACGCGGTGCTCAACGGCGTGATCTTCGCGCTGGTCGGGCTCGCCGGCGTCGGGGTGGTCGCCGCGCCGGTGCTCTGGCGGACGTGGAACCAGCTGCGCTCGGAGCGCGAGGGACGGATCCGCGAGCAGGAGCGGGCCGAGCTGGCCGCGATGGTGCACGACCAGGTGCTGCACACCCTCGCGCTGATCCAGCGCAACGCCGGTGACGTGAAGACCGTGCAGCGGCTCGCCCGGGGTCAGGAGCGCTCGCTGCGCAACTGGCTCTACAAGCCGACCGGCTCCCCGACGGAGCGTTTCGCGGCGGCCCTGGAGCAGGCGGCGGCCGAGGTGGAGGACACCTTCGCGATCACCGTGGAGACGGTGGTCGTCGGTGACCGGGAGACCGACGAACGGGTGGGCGCGCTGGTGGCCGCCGCGCGGGAGGCCCTGGTCAACGCCGCCCGGCACGCCGGCGTGCAGACCGTCTCGCTGTACGCCGAGGTCGAGCCGGAGCAGGTCAGTGTCTTCGTCCGGGACCGTGGGAAGGGCTTCGACCCGGATACGGTGGAGGACCACCGGCACGGTGTCCGGGGCTCGATCATCGGGCGGATGAAGCGGCACGGCGGCCGGGCGGAGATCCGGTCCGAGCCGGGGGAGGGGACCGAGGTCCGGTTGATCCTGCCGATCTCCCGGGACTCGTCCACGGCGGAAAGGGACAGGTGATGGCGGAGCAGACGACGGGCCCGGTCGAGGAGACGGCGGCCGCTCCGGAGCGGCTGCGGGTCTTCCTCGTCGACGACCACGCGATGTTCCGGGCCGGGGTGCGCGCCGAGCTGGGTGTGCACGTCGAGGTGGTGGGTGAGGCGAGCACGGTGGCCGAGGCGGTCAGCCGGATCGCCGCCACGGAGCCCGACGTGGTGCTGCTCGACGTGCACATGCCCGACGGTGGCGGCCGCGCGGTGCTCGAGGCCATGCGGCGTACGCACCCGCAGGTGCGGTTCCTGGCGCTGAGCGTGTCGGACGCCGCCGAGGACGTGATCGGGCTGATCCGCGCCGGCGCGCGGGGCTACGTCACCAAGACCATCTCACCGGACGAGCTGGCGGCGGCGATCCGCCGGGTCGCCGACGGGGACGCGGTGTTCAGCCCCCGGCTGGCCGGGTTCGTGCTGGACGCGTTCGCGGCCCGGCCCGACGCGCCGGTCTCCGATCCCGAGCTGGACCAGCTCACCAACCGCGAGCGGGAGGTGCTGCGGCTGCTCGCCCGGGGGTACGCGTACAAGGAGATCGCCAAGGAGCTGTACATCTCGATCAAGACGGTCGAGACGCACGTGTCGAACGTGCTGCGCAAGCTCCAGATGTCCAACCGTTACGAGCTGTCCCGCTGGGCGGCCGACCGCCGCCTCGTCTGACCGTGCCGGCTGGGCCGGCCGGGGTCGCCGCTCACTCCGTCCGCAGGACGGTGAACGCCTCGGCGAGGCGGCCGGGCGGCAGGCCGGCGTCGGCCGCGATGGCGGTGAGCTGGTCGCGTACCCAGGTGTCCACGTCGAGGTGGGCGGTCTGCGACCGGTGGGCGCGCATCGCGGCGACCTTGCGGTGGTAACTGTCCGTGACGTCGACGGCATGGTCGGGTGCCGGGCCGCCCGCGTACCAGACCTCCCGCACCACCCACGGCTCCAGGCCGGCGGCGAGCAGGTCGGGGTACGCGAACGGGTTGCGCGCGTCCGGGTAGACGGCGCAGGTGGCCGCCTCGCCGACGGCCTGGTGGTCGGGGTGTCCCGGCCCGGCGATGTGCTCCCACCGGCGCAGGGGTGAGCTGGTCAGCACCCGGTCCGGGCGGAACCGGCGGATGGCCGCGGTGAGGTCCCGGCGGAGCTGTGGCGTCGGCGCGAGCGTGCCGTCGGCGTACCCGGTCAGGACGTCGACCTGCCGGACGCCGACGGCGGCGGCCGCCGCCCGCTGCTCCTCCGCGCGTTGCCGGACCAGCTCCGGCCGGGGTGTCTCGTCGTATCCCCCGGCGTCACCCTCAGTAACCAAAACGTAGGCGACCTCGATCCCGCCGCCCGTCCAGGTGGCCACGGTGCCCGCACAGCCGAAATCCACATCGTCCGGGTGGGCGAAGATGGCGAGGGCCCGGCGCACGTCGGCCAGGGGCGTGGCGGAGGGCGGAAAGGTCATCGTGGATCGACCCTACCCGTGGCGAACCGGCCCGGCGGGAACGTTCCCGCAGCTCTTACCACGCCTGACCGGGGAGGGTGCAGCCGCCTCCGGACGGATGTACGCACCGTCCCGGCCGGGTATCGGGTTGATAACACGCCTTCCCGCCACCGTGCATCGGGTGTCACAGTGGCAGGCACCTCACAACCCCCTCGTGAGCCGAGCGCCCTGAGGAGGCACTCCCATGCGCGGGAAATTCCTGAAGGTGGCGGTCGCGGCGACCGCCACCGCCATGTTGGCCACCGCCTGCAGCAGCGGCGGCGACGACTCGAACGACGCTGCCGGCCAGGCGGGCGGCGAGCTCCGGGTCTACAACGCGGAGCCGGCGTTCCTGCTGCCGTCCGCCGGTGACGACGAGCCGTCGCTCTACGTGATCCGTCAGATCTACCGTCAGCTGGTCAAGTACAACGCCGAGTCCGGCGCGCCGGAGAACGACCTGGCCGAGTCGATCACCTCGGACGACCAGAAGCTCTGGACGATCAAGGTCAAGAGCGGCTACACCTTCGACAACGGCGAGCCGGTCAACGCCGACGCGTTCATCCGGGCGTGGAACTACGCCGCCTACGGCCCCAACGGCCAGAACAACGGCTACTTCATGAAGCGGATCGCCGGCTTCAAGGACGTCCAGTCCGAGGACCCGGACGGCGAGGGCCCGAAGAAGGCCCCGGAGCCGAAGGCCAAGGAGCTCTCCGGCCTGAAGAAGGTCGACGACCTGACCTTCACCGTCGAGCTGGCCGAGGCGTTCTCCGGCTTCCCGACCACGATCGGCTACCCGGGCTACTCCCCGATGGCCAAGGCGTGCATCGACGCGGCCGACAAGTGCAACGAGACCCCGATCGGCAACGGCCCCTACAAGATCGAGGGCAGCTGGCAGCACAACGTCGGCATCAACCTGGTCCGCAGCGAGTCCTGGAAGGGCGAGCCGGGCAAGCCCGACAAGATCACCTTCCGGATCTTCGCGGACGTCGACGCCGGCTACGCCGCCTTCCAGGCCGGCGAGCTGGACGTGATGTACACCCTGCCGCCGGCGCGCTACAAGGAGGCGAAGTCCACCTACGGCGACCGCCTCTTCGAGCTCGCGGGTGACAGCCTCACCTACGTCGGCATGCCGATCTACCTGCCGGAGTTCAAGGACAAGAAGATCCGCCAGGCGCTCTCGCTGGCGATCGACCGGCAGTCCATCATCGACGCCGTCTTCGACGGTCGGCAGGCCCCGGCCACCGGCTACATCGCGCCGTCCTTCCAGGGCGCCCGCGAGAACGTCTGCCAGTACTGCAAGAAGGACGTCGAGAAGGCCAAGGATCTGCTGCAGCAGGCGGGCGGCTGGCCGGCCGGCAAGAAGCTGCAGCTCTGGGCGAACGCCGGTGCCGGCCACGAGCAGTGGCTGCAGGCGGTCGGCGACCAGATCAAGGCCGCGCTGGGCATCGACTACGAGCTGAAGATCAACCTGCAGTTCGCCCAGTACCTCGAGACCGCGGACGCCAAGAAGTTCACCGGTCCGTTCCGTCTCGGCTGGGGCCCGGACTACCCGTTCCTGGAGACCTTCCTCTCGCCGCTGTACAGCACCGGCGCGGACAGCAACAACTCCACCTACGCCAACCCGGAGTTCGACAGCCTGCTCCAGCAGGGTGACAGCGCCAAGTCCATCGAGGAGGCGATCCCCTTCTACCAGAAGGCGGAGGACCTGATCCTCGAGGACCTGCCGGTCATCCCGATGTGGTGGCGCAAGGAGGCCGCGATCTACAGCGAGAACGTCGACAACTTCGTCTGGAACAAGGTCTCGGACGCCGACTACGCTGCGACCTCGCTGAAGCAGAACTGAGCTTCAGACTCCTGATCCAGCCGTAACAGGACGTGGCGGCAACGGTCACCCCACCAGGGCGATCGTTGCCGCCACGTCAGCGCCGAGAGGAGACCCCGACATGGGGCGCTACGTCATTCGACGGTTGCTCCAGTTCATCCCCACCGTGCTGGGCACCATGTTCCTGCTGCACTACATCACCTCGCTGGCGATCCAGTTCAGCGGGAACCCGGTCCGGGCCATCTTCGGCGACCGGACGCCGCCGCCGGCCCTGCTGCAGGCGATCACCGAGCGGCTCGGGTACGGTGACCCCTGCCTCGACCAGAAGGGCAACCCGTGCCTCGGGCTGTTCGTCGATCGGGTCACCGGCGTCTTCCTCGAGTTCGACTTCGGCATCAACCTCCGCCAGCGTGAGGTCACCGATCTCGTGGCGGACGCTCTTCCGTACACCTTGAAGCTGTTGGTGATCGCGATCGTCTTCCAGTCGGTCGTCGGTATCGCCGCCGGCGTGTGGGCGGGCCTGCGGGGCGGTAGCTTCGCCGACAACCTGGTCAAGATCAGCACCGTGTTCGTGATCTCGGTCCCGATCTTCGTGCTCGGTGTCGTGGTGCGGGAGTTCGTCGGGGTCAAGTTCGGCAACGTCCTGCGGGACCAGGCCTGGATCCCCGAGGTCATCTCGAACGGCATCTTCAGCCCGGGCTTCAAGCCCGACTATCCACTGGCCAGCCTGGTCATCCCGGGCATGGTGCTGGGCGCCGTCTCGCTCGCCACCACCGCGCGACTCACCCGGACCAGCATCATGGAGAACATCCGGGCCGACTACGTGCGGACCGCGCGGGCCAAGGGTCTGGCGAACAAGCGGGTCATCGGTGTCCACACGCTGCGCAACTCGCTGATCCCGGTCATCACCTTCATCGGCGTCGACATCGGCTCCGCCATGGCCGGTGCGGTGGTCACCGAGACCATCTTCAACGTGCCCGGCATCGGCCGCCTGGTGACGTTCTCGGCGCGCACCGGCGAGTCGTCCGTGGTCATCGGCGTGGTGACGATGCTGGTGCTGGTCGTCCTGGTCGCCAACCTGCTGGTCGACATCCTGTACGCCGTCCTCGACCCGAGGATCCGCTATGAGTGACCGGACCAGGGCGAGCAACCGGTGGCGGGAGACCCCCGCCGCCCGCGGCAGGGCAGAACGAAACGAGGTGTGGACATGAGCGACCTGACCAGTGCCGGCACCGCCGTCGGCGGCGCGCCGGTGGGCGGTGACGGGCCGGCGGCGGCGGGGGACCCCGCGACCACCGGTGGCAAGGAGCGCAGCGCGAGCCTGTGGGCGGACGCCCGCCGGCAACTGGTCCGCGACCCGGTCTTCATGATCGCGTTCCTCTACATCCTCGTGGTCGGCTCGATGGCGGCCTTCCCAGGGCTGTGGACGAGCCAGGACCCGCGCGACTGCAGCACCGACCGCTCCCGGGTCGCGCCGAGCTGGGATCACCCCTTCGGCACCGACATCCTCGGTTGCGACTACTACTCGCACGCCATCTACGGCGCCCGCCCCTCCATGATCATCGCGATCATGGCCACCGGCGCCATGATCCTGATCGGTGGTGCCCTCGGCCTGCTCGCCGGCTACTACGGCGGCTGGGTCGACGCGGTCATCTCCCGCGTGATGGACATCTTCCTCTCGCTGCCGTTCCTGCTCGGGGCGATCGTGTTCCTCACGGTCATCAAGCGGCAGAACCCGGTGACCATCGCCCTGGTGCTGTTCCTGCTCACCTGGCCGGTCATCTCGCGGATCATCCGCGGTAGCGTCATCTCGTCGAAGGACCTGGACTACGTGCACGCCGCGAAGGCGGTGGGCGCGACCAACGGTCGGCTGATGTTCCGGCACATTCTGCCCAACGCGATCGCGCCGATGCTGGTGTACGCGACCATCGTGCTCGGCTCGTTCGTCGCCGCGGAGGCCACGCTGACCTTCCTCGGTGTCGGGCTCCAGCCGCCCGCCCAGTCGTGGGGCATCATGATCTCGACCCACCAGGTCTACTTCCTGGAGGACCCGTGGCTGCTGCTCTTCCCCTGCGGGCTGCTGGTCGGCACGGTGCTGTCCTTCATCCTCATGGGTGACGCCCTGCGTGACGCCCTCGACCCGAAGTTCCGGTGAGTCCCATGAGCACTGATGTGAACGTCAAGCTGGACGCCCTGCCCGGCCTGGACCCGAACGCCATGCCGCTCCAGGTCAAGGACCTGCACGTGGAGTTCCGCACCCGGAACGGCATCGCGCACGCGGTCAACGGCGTGAGCTTCGACCTGCGGCCGGGTGAGACCCGAGCGATCCTCGGCGAGTCCGGCTGCGGCAAGAGCGTCACCGCCCAGGCGATCATGGGCATCCTGGACAGCCCGCCCGGTTTCATCACCGGCGGTCAGATCCTCTACCGGGGCGTGGACCTGCTGAAGCTGCCGGAGGCGCAGCGCCGCAAGGTCCGGGCGAACCGGATCGCGATGATCTTCCAGGACGCCCTGTCGGCGCTGAACCCGGTCTTCACCGTCGGCTTCCAGCTCAGTGAGCTGTTCCGCAAGCACCGCGGCATGTCCCGCAAGGACAGCAAGGCGCGCGCGGTCGAGCTGCTCGACCTGGTCAAGATTCCGGCGGCGAAGCAGCGGGTGAACGACTACCCGCACCAGTTCTCCGGCGGTATGCGCCAGCGCGTCATGATCGCCATGGCGCTCGCGCTCGACCCGGAGGTGCTGATCGCCGACGAGCCGACCACCGCCCTGGACGTCACCGTGCAGGCGCAGATCATGACTCTGCTCGCCGAGCTTCAGCGCGAGCGGAACATGAGCCTGGTGCTGATCACGCACGACATGGGCGTGGTCGCCGACGTTGCGGACCGGATCTCGGTCATGTACGCCGGTCGGGTCATCGAGGAAGCGCCGGTGGAGGACATCTACGCGAGCCCGGCCCACCCGTACACCAAGGGCCTGCTCGAGTCGATTCCGCGACTGGACCTCAAGGGCCAGGAGCTCGCCGCCATCAAGGGGCTGCCGCCGGCGCTGACGAACATCCCGAAGGGCTGCTCGTTCAACCCGCGGTGCCGGTACGCGCAGGACGTCTGCCGCCAGGAACCGTCGCCGCCGCTCTACCAGGTGTCGCCGGTCCGGACGGCCGCCTGCCACTTCTGGAAGGAGGTCAAGGCCGGTGTCTGACATCGTGCTGGAGACCCGCGACCTGGTGAAGCACTTCCCGCTGACCCAGGGGATCCTCTTCAAGAAGCAGGTCGGCGCGGTCCGCGCGGTCGACGGGATCAACCTGCAGCTGCGCCGTGGCGAGACGCTCGGCGTCGTCGGCGAGTCCGGCTGCGGAAAGTCGACCCTGGCGCGGATGCTGGTGGGTCTGGAGACCCCGACCTCGGGCGACCTCTTCGTCCAGGGCAAGAACATGTCGAAGGTGAGCGGCGCCGAGCGGCGTCGCGGCCGGCGGAACATCCAGCTCGTCATGCAGGACCCGTACACGTCGCTCAACCCGCGGATGACCGTCGGCGACATCGTCGGTGAGCCCTTCGAGGTGCACCCCGACGTGCTGCCCCGGGCGAAGCGGCGGGCGCGGGTCCAGGAGCTGCTGGAGCTGGTCGGCCTCAACCCCGACCACATCAACCGGTACCCGCACCAGTTCTCCGGCGGCCAGCGCCAGCGCATCGGCATCGCCCGGGCGCTCGCGCTCAACCCGGAGATCATCCTCTGCGACGAGCCGGTCTCCGCCCTGGACGTGTCGATCCAGGCGCAGGTGATCAACCTGCTGGAGAAGCTCCAGAACGAGCTGGGTCTCTCGTACATCTTCATCGCCCACGACCTGTCCGTGGTCCGGCACATCGCCGACCGGGTCGCGGTGATGTACCTCGGCAAGGTCGTCGAGATCGGCACCGAGGACCAGATCTACGAGAACCCCACCCACCCGTACACCCAGGCGCTGCTCTCGGCCGTGCCGGTGCCGGACCCGAAGCTGCGCGGCCTGCGGGACCAGATCGTCCTCACCGGTGACGTCCCGTCGCCGGCCAACCCGCCGTCGGGCTGCCGGTTCCGGACCCGGTGCTGGAAGGCCCAGGACATCTGCGCCCAGCAGGAACCGGTCCTGGAGGTGCGGGAGAAGTCGGCGCACCCGAGCGCCTGCCACTTCGCCGAGGTACGCGACGTGGTGCACGCGGTCGAGTAGTAGCCCTCCAGACGCCGTCGCCCCGACCACCCTGACGGGGCCGGCGGTGAAGGTAGTGCCTCCTCAGTGACCCGGGGCGCCGGCCGCACCACGGCCGGCGCCCCGGTCCTCGTCTCCCGCCCGTCGCCGGCCCGCGGCGAGCGGACGCCCACCGGGCACGGCTGCGGGGCCGCAGACCCGAGGCGTGGTGCGAAGGGTCGCGGCGGGGCGGCGCGCGGTCGGCCCCAACGCGGGGCCGCGGCCGGCCCCAACGCGGGCCGCGGCCGGCCTCAGAGCGGGCCGCGGCCGGCCCGGAGCAGCAGCATCGCGAACTGGGTGCCGTCCGCGCCGAGCGCCGACCGGAACCGCTCCAGGATCTCCTGCTCCCGGGAGAGCACCAGGCGGGTGCCGCCGGAGGCCATCCGGGTCGCCCCGACCTGCTGGGAGAGCCGGGCCCGTTCCTGCCACAGCTCGATCAGCGCCTGGTCGATCTCGTCGATGCGCTGGCGGATCTCCGCGATCCGGGCCGCCGCCAGCGGCTCCTGGGTGCCGGTGCGGGGATCGACGGAGCCGCCGGCCCCGCCCGCTTCGGCCCGGCTCCCGTTCTGCTCCGCCACGTCTGTCATCATCGCCGTACCCTTCGGATGTCGGGCCCGGTGCCCGGATCCCGGGACGGAAAAGCCCCGGGCTCGCGGAGCCCGGGGCTTTCGTAGGTCTGGTTGATCAGGCGCGACCTACGGCTGCCGGACTCCCGGAGCCGTAGTAAAAGTAGAAGCGCTGACCGAACACGCCGTCGAGTATGCCGTGAGGGCTGCGACGGGCGCAAGGAAAGCCGTTAACAAGGGGCCCTTCCACTACCGGAGACGTTAAGAAGGGGCCCTTCCTTACACCCGGGGCGTGCGTGGCGGGTTTCGTCGGGGCGGCGGCATAGACTCGCCGTGCGATGCATCCTCTCTTCGACATCCCCGTGTCCCCGCCCGCGCCCGAGCCTGCTCCGCCGCGCCGGTCCGCCGCCGCGCGCCTCGACCCGCAGCAGCTTCTCGACGGGCTGAACGGCCCCCAACGGGACGCGGTCGCCCACGCCGGGTCGCCGCTGCTCATCGTGGCCGGCGCCGGATCGGGCAAGACCCGGGTGCTGACCCACCGGATCGCGTACCTGCTGGCGGCGCGGGACGTGCACCCCGGCCAGATCATCGCGATCACCTTCACCAACAAGGCCGCCGGCGAGATGAAGGACCGGGTGGCCGCGCTGGTCGGCCCGCGCGCCCGGCTGATGTGGGTGTCGACGTTCCACTCCGCCTGCGTCCGCATCCTGCGGGCCGAGCACGAGCACGCCGGCCTCAAGTCCACGTTCTCGATCTACGACGCGGACGACTCCCGCCGGCTGATGCAGCTCGTCGCCCGCGAGCTGGATCTCGACCCGAAGCGCTACCCGGCACGCGGCCTGGCGGCCCAGGTGTCCAACCTGAAGAACGAGCTGGTCGACCCGGAGGCGTTCGCCGCCCGGGCCAAGGGCCCCAACGAGCGGGCGCTCGCCGAGGCGTACACGCTCTACCAGCGGCGGCTGCGGGAGGCGCACGCGCTGGACTTCGACGACCTGATCATGACGACGGTGCACCTGCTCCAGTCGCACCCGCACGTCGCGGAGACCTACCGGCGCCGGTTCCGGCACGTGCTCGTCGACGAGTACCAGGACACCAACCACGCCCAGTACGTGCTGATCAAGGAGCTGGTGTCCGGCACCGAGGGGCTGGAGCCGGCCGAGCTGTGCGTGGTGGGTGACGCCGACCAGTCGATCTACGCGTTCCGGGGCGCGACGATCCGCAACATCCTGGAGTTCGAGCGCGACTTCAGCGACGCCCGGACGATCCTGCTGGAGCAGAACTACCGCTCCACCCAGACCATCCTCAACGCGGCCAATGCCGTGATCGACCGCAACACCTCCCGCAAGCCGAAGCGGCTGTGGAGCGACGCCGGGTCCGGCGACCCGATCGTGGGCTACGTCGCCGACACCGAGCACGCCGAGGCGGACTGGGTGGCCCGGGAGATCGACCGGCTCGTCGACGACGGGGGCACCCGCCCGGGGGACGTGGCGGTGTTCTACCGCACCAACGCCCAGTCCCGCGTCTTCGAGGAGGTGTTCATCCGGGTCGGCCTGCCGTACAAGGTGGTCGGCGGGGTGCGCTTCTACGAGCGCAAGGAGGTCCGCGACGCCCTGGCGTACCTGCGCGCGGTGGTCAACGACGACGACACGGTCAGCCTCCGCCGGATCCTGAACACGCCGCGCCGGGGCATCGGGGAGCGGGCCGAGGCGTGCGTCGAGGCGCTCGCCGGCCGGGACCGGATCTCCTTCGGCGCTGCCCTGCGCCGGGCCAAGGACGCGCCGGGCATCTCCACCCGGGCGGCCAACGGCATCGCCGAGTTCGTCGCGCTGCTCGACGGCGCCCGGGAGCTGGCCGAGACGGGCACCCCCGAGGAGGTGCTGGAGGCGCTGCTGACCCGCTCGGGTTACCTGACCGAGCTGGAGGAGAGCCTCGACCCGCAGGACGCCGGCCGGGTCGACAACCTGCAGGAGTTGGTCAGCGTCGCCCGGGAGTACACGGAGCGGGTCGAGGCGCTCGGCGCCGAGGGGGAGCGGGCCACGCTCGCCGGCTTCCTGGAGCAGGTCGCGCTGGTCGCCGACGCCGACCAGGTCCCCAGCGACGACCCGGAGCACCAGGGCGTGGTCACCCTCATGACGCTGCACACCGCCAAGGGCCTGGAGTTCCCGGTGGTGTTCCTGACCGGCCTGGAGGACGGCGTCTTCCCCCACCTGCGCGCCCTCGGGGACACGCGGGAACTGGAGGAGGAGCGGCGCCTCGCGTACGTGGGCATCACCCGGGCCCGCCAGCGCCTCTACCTGTCCCGGGCGGTGACCCGCTCGGCGTGGGGGCAGCCCGCCTACAACCCGCCGTCCCGGTTCCTGGAGGAGCTTCCCACGGAGTTGGTGCGTTGGGAGCGCACCGAGGGCTCGTACACGTCGTGGGCCGGCGGTGGCGGAGGCGTGGGTGGCCGCGCGGACCGCGCCGACCGCGGCCGTGGCGGCTTCACCGGGGGGACCCCGAAGGCGGCGCAGCTCGCGAAGCGTCTCGGCGTGGACGGCAGCCGGCTGGCGACGGCGAGCGAGCTTCCGCAGGCGCCCAAGGTGGCGGTCGGGGACCGGGTCAACCACCAGCGGTACGGGCTGGGCCGGGTGCTCGCCGTGGAGGGGCACGGTCCGGGGGCGCGGGCCCAGATCGACTTCGGCGACCAGACGATGTGGCTGGTCCTGCGGCACGCCCCGATCGACAAGCTCTGAGCCGCGGCCAGGGACTGCCTGAGCAGGTGCGGTGAAGGCCGCGGATTCGGCCCGGCTGAGCGCCGGGCGCTCCTGCTGGTACGGCTGCTGAAGCCGGGCACCGGCGAACCCATGTTCGAGGTCGTGGGGAAACCCGACCGGTCCGGCAGTTGCGACCAGTACTCGGGCGGGTCCGCACCGGCCGCCGGCCGGCGGCGACCCCCGATCGGGACGCCGCCGGCCGGTCGGCTCAGACGCCCGCCAGCGCTTGCGTCGGCGTGAGCCGGGCGGCCCGCACAGCGGGGTAGAGCCCCGCGACCGCGCCGATCAGCAGCGTCGCGGCGAACCCGCCCGCCGTCGCCCATAGCGGCACCACGGCCGGCCAGTCCTGCGTGGCCGCGTACCCGGCGGTCACCACGACGCCGATCAGGATGCCGCCGAGACCGCCGAGCGCGGACAGCAGCAGCGACTCCACCAGGAACTGCAGCAGGACCTGGCCGCGGGTGGCCCCGAGCGCCCGGCGCAGGCCGATCTCCGAGCGGCGTTCGAGCACCGAGATGACCATCGTGTTCGTGACGCCGATCCCGCCGACCAGCAGCGCCACCGCGCCGAGGCCCAGCAGCAGGCCGCTGAACGTGTTCTCGGTGATCATTCTGGCGGCCAGCGCGTCGGACGGCCGCGAGACCAGGACCTCGTGGGGCGCCCCCGGTTTCACGGTGCGCGGCAGGGCCTTGCGTACCTCGGCCACCGCGTCCTCCGCCGTACGCGTGTAGACGGTCGTCGCGTTCCCGTCGAAGCCGAGGTAGTTCTCCGCGGCCGACCAGCCGACGAACACGGCGCGGTCCAGGTCCTCGGCCACCGGCACCGGCCGCAGCACGCCCACAACGGTGAAGCGGTGCTTGCCGAGCACGATCTGCGGCCGTGCCGCGGCGTCGTCGATGCCGAGCCGCTGCGCCGCGGTCCAGCCCAGCACGGCGGTGGGGAAGTCGGCGGTGGGCTGGCTCAGCCAGTGCCCACTGACCGGGCTGAGCCCGACCGTTGCCGGCAGGTCGAGGTGGCCCGCGTACACGGTGAGGCTGCCGGTCTGCACGGGGTTGACGTGCTCGTTGCGGTACGCGTGCACGTTGGGCAGCCGTCCGACCGCCGACACCGCCTCCACCGACGCGATTCTTGCGATCATGGGGATCGCCTCTTTCGGTAGTTGCGTCGGCTTGTCGGCCGACGATCTGCCCGGCTCGACAGTCAGCAGGTTGGTTCCCAGGTCGTCCAGCTGCCGGTTCAGTTCGGCCTGGCTGGAGCTGGAGATACCGACCACGGCGATCATCGCGGCGATGCCGATCGCGATGCCGAGCGCGGACAGGAACACCCGCAGTCGGCGTGATCGCAGCCCGACCGCGCCGAGCCGCAGCACGTCGGCTGGCGACAGCCGCCCGGGGCGGGGCGGGGCGGTCACCGGGCCGCCCCGACCCGCGCGGCGAACGGCACCACACCGGGTTCGCGCTCGTCGCGCACAATGAGCCCGTCGGAGACCTCGACCCGCCGCGGCAGCCGTGCCGCCAGCTCCCGGTCGTGGGTGATGACCACGACGCTGGTGCCGGTCGCGTTCAGCTCCGTCAGCAGGCCCAGCACGGTCTCGCCCGAGGCGGAGTCGAGGTTGCCGGTGGGCTCGTCGGCCAGCAGCAGCGGCGGATCGCCGACCAGCGCCCGGGCGATCGCCACCCGCTGCCGCTCACCGCCGGACAGCTCGTGCGGACGGTGGTGCAGCCGGTGGCCCAGGCCGACCCGTTCCAACGCGGCGTCGGCCCGCCGCAGCCGCTCCTGGGCGGCCACGCCCGAGTAGAGCAGGCCGTCGGCCACCGCCGCGCGCACCGCGACGCCCGGGGTCAGGTGGAACTGCTGGAAGACGAAGCCGATCGTGGCGGCCCGCAGGCCGGACAGCTGCCGGTCGGAGAGGGCCGCCACGTCGTGCCCGCCGATGCGGACCCGGCCGCTGGTGGGGCGGTCCAGGGTGCCGATCAGGTTGAGCAGGCTGGACTTACCCGATCCGGAACGCCCGACGACGGCGACCGCCTCGCCGTACGCGATGTCCAGGCTGACCCCGCGTACGGCCCGTACCCCGCCGGGGTAGGTCTTGGTGACGTCCGTCAGCTCGACCACGTTCACTGCGCCACCCCCACGGTGACGCCCTCGGCGATGCCGTCGCCGCTGATCTCGACCTTGCCGCTGGCGAACAGCCCGGTCTTCACGGGCACGACCCGGCTGGTCGCGCCGTCCCGCAGTTCCACGCCGTAGCCGCGCTCGCCGACGGCGAGCAGCGCCTGGATCGGCACCACGAGCACGTCGGCGCGCTCGGCGGTGACGAAGCGGACCGAGACCGGCCCGGGCTGCGGCTTGGCGGTGGCTTTCAGGGTCAGCTGCACGGTGACCGTGGGCTCCCCCTGATCCGGCGCCGGACCTGCGGGCGTGTCGCCGGGGGACGCGGGTGGCACCACGCCGCGCACGGTCGCCGCCACCGGTGCGCCGTCGGGCAGCGTGACGGTGGCCTTGGCGCCCTTCTTGGCCAGGTCGGGTTCGGCGGCCGGCACCTTCGCGGTGACGATGAGGGTGGTCGGGTTGGCGGTGAGGATGTCACCGGCGGCCGGCGCCCCGAGCCGGGCCGTCTGGGTGGCGATCCGCAGCGGGCCGGGTGCGACGATCACGTCCGTCGGCGCCACGGTGCCCGTGTCAGGCAGCCCCAGGTCCTTCTGCCACCGCTTGACGGCGGCCGCGGTCGACGCGGAGTAGGAGTCGTCGGCCTCGAAGCCGGTGTACTTCAGCGCGACCAGGTTCTCCTCGAGCTGGGCGACGTCCGGGCCCTCGACCCCGTCGGCGAGGACGCGGTAGAACGGCAGCTCGCCGTAGAGCAGCACGACCGGGTTGTTGTCCGCACGCAGCAGCGGCTGTCCGCGCCGCACCGTGCTGCCGGCCGCCGCGAGCCAGGTCAGGGTGCCGGCCGCCTTGGAAGTGATCGCCGACGGCTGGCCGTAGCCGATCTCGCCCTCGACGACCGTGGCCGCCGTGATCGTGGACCGCGTCACCTTGACGGTGTCGACGGCGGGAGCGCCGACGGGGGTGTCGTCCCCGCCCCCGGCGAAGACCCCGGCGGACATCGTCGCCGCCGCGGCGACCACCGCGGCGGCGACGACACCGAAGAGCACCCGGCGAGATCGGCCGCTCATCCGACGCCCGTCAGGTCGCTGGTGTCGGGCAGACAAATCTTCGCCGCCGCCTTGGCCGCCGGCTTCTCCATCATGGCTCGGTGCTTCTCCTTGAGGCCTCGCAAGGCGGTCTCGTCGGCCGGGGCCGGGTTGGGATCAGGATCCGGGAAGTCCGGCACGCCGTTGTCGCGCATGCACTGCGCGTTCGCGCGGGCCTCGCGCAGCTGCTCCTCGCTCGGCTTGCTGAGCGTGTCCTTCACCGGGCGGTCCAGCGCGGGCCACTTCTCGAAGCACTGGACCAGTTCGGGAGTCACCGAGTCCGGCATGCCCGAGAATTCCTCCCCCACCTTGTCGTGGCCGAGGTAGCGGACTCCCGTAGCGCCCTGCTCGTGCAGGCACGTCACAAGGTTCTGCATCTGCTTGTCGTAGGCGTCCCACTCGCCGGCGGTGCCGGAGTTCGCCGCGCCGCCGGTAGTCTCCGACTGGTCCGGCCCGCACGCCGTCAACACCGCCACCAGCAACGGCGCACACGCCGCCAGTGCCGCGTACCGGATGCCACGCGGTGAACGCCGGCTCACCCGTCTGCCGTCGATCGGCATCTACTTCTCCTCTGGACCAAGGTTTGCGCATCGCGTACGACGTATCCGTTTCGACGGGAACGTCGCGGCCATGCCTGTGCTGGACGCCGGCGGGGTTCACCGGCCGTCTCGGTACACAGGTCACCAGAGGTGGTGTTATGGGGCGGTGAGCAGAGTTCCTCACATCCCGCTAACATCATCTAAAGTCGATGTATTTACTGATTCTTCAGGTGCAGTCGTGGGCATGCCCGCAGGGCGTCACGGGCGGGGCAGGATCACGCGCACGGACAGGCCGCCGTCGGGACGGGGGGTGGCCAGCGCGTCGCCGCCGTGAGCCTGGGCGACCGCCCGCACGATGGACAGGCCCAGACCGCTGCCCCGGGCCGAACCCACCCGATCGGTGAGCCGGCGGAACGGCTCGAACAGCACCGGCACCTCGTGCGGCGAGATCAGTGCGCCCGTGTTGGTCACGATGATCTCGGCCTGCCGGACCTCGGCCAGGGTCTGCACCCACACGAAGCCGTGCGGGTGGTTGTAGCGGACCGCGTTGTCGACCAGGTTGCGGATCAACTGCTCCAGCAGGATCGGGTCGCCGACCACCGGCGCCGCCGCGAGTTGCGCCTGGACCTGCACCCGCTGCTCCGCGGCCGCCTTCGCGGTGACCTCGAGCGCATACCCCGCCAGTTGCGCCAGGTCGACCGACCGCCGGTCGGTGACTGCCTCCTCCGCCCTGGCCAGGGTGAGCAGCGAATCGATCAGCCGTTCGTGGCGCAGGTTGACCGCGAGCAGGGTGTCGCCCAGCTGCCTGACCTCGGCCGGGCTGTCCGGGCGGCCCATCGCAACCTCGACCAGGGTGCGGTTGAGCGCGATTGGGGTCTTCAGCTCGTGTGCGGCGTTGGCGATGAACCGGCCCTGCCCGGCGAATGCCCCGTCGAGGCGGTCCAGCATGCTGTCGAACGAATCGGCCAGGCTCTTCACCTCGCCCGGCGGGGCGTCCAGGTCGATGCGCTTGTGCAGGGTGCGCCCCGCGATCCGGTGCGCGGTCTTGGTGATCATGCTGAGCGGGCGCAGCAGCCGCCCGGCGACGAACCAGCCCGCCGCGGTGACCAGCACCCACACCGCCAGCAGCGTCATCCCGCCCTTGAACAGCAGGTTCGCCTGCATCGAATCCATGATCGCCTGCTTGGAGACGAAACTGCGCTCGATGTGCTCACTCGCGACCGCCTGTTGCTCCGGCGGGAGCAGCCCGTACTTTTCGTTGTACGCGACGTTCAGGCTGAACTCCATGCTGTTGTCGACCAGGATCAGCATGCCCGCCAGCACCGCCCCGCCCGCCAGGGCGAACAGCAGGCTGAACACGACGGTCAGCCGGACCCGCAGGCTGCCGCGCCACTCGCGCATCAGCGGATCCGGTAGCCGACGGCGGTGACCGTCTCGATCGGCTGCGGCTCGCCCAGCTTGCGGCGCAGCCCGCTGATGGTGACCCGGACGATGGTGGTGAACGGGTCCATGTGCTCGTCCCAGACCTTTTCCAGCAGCGTCTCGGCCGACACCACCGCGCCTCCGGCCCGCAGTAGCTCCTCCAGCACCGCGAACTCACGACGGGACAGGCTGACGTAGCGGCCGTCACGGTAGGTCTCGCGGTGGTGCGGGTCGAGCCGGATGCCGGCCCGTTCCAGCACCGGCGGCGTCGCCGGTCGGGCGCGCCGGCCGAGCGCCCGCACCCGGGCCACCAGCTCGGCGAACGCGAACGGCTTCGACAGGTAGTCGTCGGCACCGAGGCTGAGCCCGGCGACCCGCTCGGCCACCGTCACCGACACGGTGAGCATCAGCACCCGCACGTCCAGGCCCTGCGCCACGACCTGGCGGCACACCTCGTCGCCGTGCACCCGGGGCAGGTCGCGGTCGAGGACCACCACGTCGTACGCGTTGACGGCGAGCTTCTCCAGTGCCGTCGCCCCGTCGTAGGCGACGTCGACGGCGATGGCCTCCTGCCGCAGCCCCTCGGCGACGGCCTCAGCCATCAGCACCTCATCCTCCACGACCAGGACCCGCACCCCGCCACCTCTCGACCGAACCGCCGACCGACCGACCGCCAAGTATGCATGGGCGTTGTGAGCAGGGTGTGAGTGAATTGTCGTGACCGGGCGAAGCCGGTCGCAGACCGCCTGCGGGCCGGTCGGGTCATCGGTGGCGGCGAACCCTTTGGACAGCGCGGTGAAGCCGATGCCGGCCTTGCCCGCCTGCCGCGCGGCCCACTCATGCCCGTTGAGAAACCGCCAGATCTATTGAGCTACGAGCCGTCAGCAGGCCACGTCGATGCCCCGGGCGCGCAGGAACGGCGCCGGGTCGATCTGGTTCCACAGCTGGCCCTGGTGCACCTCGAAGTGCAGGTGCGGGCCGGTGGAGTCGCCGGTGGAGCCCTCCAGGCCGATGGTCTCCCCGGCGGCGACCGGGTCACCGACGCTCACCTTCGCGGTGCTCAGGTGGGCGTAGTGGGTGAGGTAGCCGTTGCCGTGGTCGACCACGACGGAGATGCCGTAGCCGTCGCCGGCGTCGCCGGCCTTCTCCACGGTGCCGCGGTACGCGGCGCGGACCGGCGTGCCGGCGGGCATGGCGAAGTCGATTCCGGCGTGGAGGACTCCCCAGCGGGGGCCGTAGCAGGAGGTGATCTCCGCGCCCTTCATGGGGATGACCCACGTCGGCTTCGGCCGGGTGGTCTTCTTCGGCGTCGGCTTGGCCGTCACCGTCGGCTTGGCGGTGGCCTTCGGTGTGGGGCTGGCAGTGGACGGGCCGGGCGTCGGGCTCGCCGGGGTGGGGCTGGCCGACTCGCGGGCGGAGCGGTCGGCCCGGGCGGCGGCGTCGGCGCGGGCCTGTGCGTCGATCGCGGCGGCGGCCGGCACGGTGGCGTCGTCGTTACCTGTTGCGGCGACCGCGACGCCCCCGAGACCGAGTCCGGCCACCGCGACCGCCGTGGCCATCAGCACGCGGGTACGCGTGCTGGCCCGCCTGCGGTGCCGGACGGGGGCGATGTTCTCGGTCGGGTTGGAGCTGTCGTCCTGCACTACGGACCTTCACTGATCGAGGGGCATGTGACCTCGAAATACTGGTGTCGGTCCGGATCAGGCCGGATAAGGGGACCGGGGCGGCGGCGGCGGGTCCGATGTGGTCGAGGGCCCTATGTCCCCTGCTGTCCGGGAATGCCGCGAAAGTCGATCATGGATGGCCGTGTGCTTGGCCACATCCCGTGATGTGACCCAGGACACTTTCCCGCCTCGGGTGGCAATACGGAACCGCCCGGATCGAACGATCCGGGCGGTTGTCGGGCATCACGCAGCGTCAGGAGGCGGCAACCTCGTTGTAGATTGCCTCCACCTGGAGCTTGATGTCCACTCCGCGTTCCTTGAGCCATGGCACCGGGTCGAGCGGCTCGCCCTTGACATGGATCTCCAGGTGCAGGTGGGAGCCGTAGGAGTGGCCGGTGTTGCCGACCAGGCCGAGCTGGTCTCCCGCCTTGACCTGCTGGCCCTCCTTGACCGTCACCGCGGAGGAGTGGCCGTAGATGGCCTCGCTGCCGTCGGCGTGGCGGACGATCACCGTGTAGCCGTACCCGCCGAACCAGCCGGCCTTGGTGACGGTGCCGTCGTGGATGGCGACGTAGGGGGTGCCCTCGGGGGCGACCAGGTCGACGCCGGTGTGCAACTTGCCCCAGCGCACTCCGTAGGGCGAGTTGAAGTCGTAACCCTGGAGGGGGAGCAGCCAGACCTCGGGCTCGGCCTCGGCGCCGCCGCGGGTGTTGCCACGCGTCGCGCGGTCCGCGGCGTCGGCGCGGTCGGCGGCGTCCTGGCTCAGCGTGGACGCGGCCTTCAACTCGTCGAGGACCGACGGGTTGACGCTCTTGGCGTCCGGCAGGGCGCCCGCGAGGAGCGCGACCCCGCCGGCACCGACGAAAGCGGTGGTGACGACGGCGGCGTAACGGCTCCGCGGCGGGGTGGGTACGCGGCGGCGACCGCGATATCGATCGGGCTCAGACGACAGGCGCTGGCGCACGCACACCCTCCGTTGTCGGGGTACCGAAGCGGCCCGGGGCGTTCGTGAAGCTCGGCTGAACGTCCGCTGACCGCGTCGCCACCCGTCCATGGACCTGATGACAACCGTGGACACGTTAGCCAACTGCCACGTCCGTCACAAGCCGCATCGCCGAATTGGTGTAGCGATCTGTCCGGTTGCGTCCATGATTGTGGCACCTCACAGCCCGGTGAACGTGCCCCCGATACCGACCGTTCGTCGCGCAGCGTGACCAAACGGCGGAGTCGTCCCGCTTGACGACCGAGACCGTAACTGTCACTGCCCGGCCACGTACCGGTGTCCGCCGTCCGCCTGATGTGACGCGGCCCGGATTTCCCGGCTCGGCCCGGCCGGGTTACCGTTCGTTCAGGTAGAGCCGCGGAGCCGGTGAAGGGGATGCGCAGATGAGCTCTCGTGTTCGGGTCGTCGTCGCCAAGCCGGGCCTGGACGGCCACGACCGTGGCGCCAAGGTCGTCGCGCGTGCCCTCCGGGACGCCGGCATGGAGGTCATCTACACCGGTCTGCACCAGACCCCCGAGCAGATCGTCGAGACGGCGATCCAGGAGGACGCCGACGCCGTCGGGCTCTCCGTTCTCTCCGGGGCGCACATGACGCTCTTCCGCAAGGTGCTGGAGCTGCTCGGCGAGCGGGACGCGCGGGACATCGTCGTGTTCGGCGGCGGCATCATCCCGGACGCCGACATCCCGGAGCTGGAGAAGCTCGGGGTCGCCAAGATCTTCACGCCGGGGGCGACCACCCAGTCGATCGTGGAGTGGGTCCGGCAGAACGTGGCGCAGCCGGTCGGCTGACGCCCACCCGGCCGCGCGGCCGGCCGTGCGGTCGACCCGGCGCCCGTACCGGAACAGGGGGAGGGGCCGGACGCACCCCTCACACGTCCGGCCCCTCTATGCACGATGCCCCGCCGCCACCCCTCGACCGACAGGGCATCGGCCGTCTCCCGTCGTCGCGCCGAACCAGCGCTCCGACACCTGACTCAACGACGCCCTGCCGGAGGGGTTACGCACCCCGGGCAACATCGCCCGGAAGGCTGACGACGGCATGACGGGCGGGCGGCGGCGGGGCGGTTGTGCATTACCGCACACCGCGCACCCGCTCGGTTGCCGGCGGTGCCGACCTCGCTAGGCTGCGCCCAATGGCCTGTTTCAACTGATGACAGGCGTCAAACTGTTTTCCATATCGCTGGTGGCGGCGCGACGGCGCGCCGCGGAGACGGGACGGGACGCGCAATCGTGGACCTGTACGAGTACCAGGGGCGGGACCTGTTCGAGCGGCACGGGTTGCCCGTGCTCGCCGGCGGCGTCGCCACGACCCCGGAGGAGGCCCGCGCGATCGCCGAACGCCTCGGCGGTCGGGTGGTCGTCAAGGCGCAGGTGAAGGTCGGCGGCCGGGGCAAGGCCGGCGGTGTGAAGCTGGCCGAGGGCGCGGAGGAGACGGTGGCCCGGGCCACCGACATCCTCGGCATGGACATCAAGGGGCACACCGTCCACAAGGTCATGATCACCGTGACCGCGGACGTGGCCGAGGAGTACTACTTCTCCTACCTGCTGGACCGGGCGAACCGTACCTTCCTCTGCATCGCCAGCGTGGCCGGCGGCATGGACATCGAGCAGGTCGCCGCCGAGACCCCGGAGAAGGTCGTCAAGGCCCCGATCGACGCGAACACCGGCGTCGACGAGGCGAAGGCGCGCGAGATCGTCGTCGCCGCCGGCTTCCCGGCCGAGGTCGCCGACCAGGTCGTCGAGGTCGCCGTGGGCCTGTGGAAGGCCTTCGTCGCCGAGGACGCCACGCTGGTCGAGGTGAACCCGCTGGCGAAGACCGGCGAGGGCAAGCTGCTGCTGCTCGACGCCAAGGTGACCCTGGACGAGAACGCCGCCTTCCGGCACCCGGACCACGAGGCGCTGGTCGACCAGGCCGCGGTGGACCCGCTGGAGCAGGCCGCCACGGAGAAGGACCTCAACTACGTCAAGCTCGACGGCGAGGTCGGCATCATCGGCAACGGCGCGGGTCTGGTCATGTCGACCCTCGACGTGGTCGCGTACGCCGGTGAGCGGCACGGCGGCGTCAAGCCGGCCAACTTCCTCGACATCGGCGGCGGCGCGAGCGCGGCCGTGATGGCCAACGGCCTGGAGATCGTGCTGTCCGACCCGTCGGTCAGGAGCGTCTTCGTCAACGTCTTCGGCGGCATCACCGCCTGCGACGAGGTCGCCAACGGAATCGTGCAGGCGCTGGCCCTGCTCGAGCAGCGTGGCGAGAAGGTCACCAAGCCGCTGGTCGTCCGCCTCGACGGCAACAACGCCGAGGCCGGTCGGGCGATCCTCGACGGCGCGAACAACCCGCTCGTGCAGCGGGTCGACACGATGGACGGCGCGGCCGAGCGGGCCGCCGAGCTGGCCGCTGCGGGGGTCTGACACATGGCGATCTGGCTGACCAAGGACTCGAAGGTCATCGTTCAGGGGATGACCGGTTCCGAGGGTTCCAAGCACACCCGGCGGATGCTCGCCGCGGGCACCAACGTCGTCGGCGGCGTGAACCCGCGCAAGGCGGGCACCACCGTGGACTTCGACGGCACCGAGCTGCCGGTCTTCGCGAACGTCGCGGACGCCATGAAGGAGACCGGCGCCGACGTGACGGTCATCTTCGTGCCGCCGCAGTTCACCAAGGGCGCGGTGATCGAGGCGATCGACGCCGGCATCCCGCTGGCCGTGGTGATCACCGAGGGCGTGCCGGTGCACGACACCGCCGCCTTCTGGGCGTACAACGTGGCGCAGGGCGAGCGGACCCGGATCATCGGCCCGAACTGCCCCGGCATCGCCTCGCCGGGCGCCTCCAACGCCGGCATCATCCCGGCCGACATCACCGGCACCGGCCGGATCGGCCTGGTCAGCAAGAGCGGCACGCTGACCTACCAGATGATGTACGAGCTGCGCGACATCGGCTTCTCCACCTGCGTCGGCATCGGCGGTGACCCGATCATCGGCACCACCCACATCGACGCGCTGGCCGCGTTCGAGGCCGACCCGGACACCGACGCGATCGTCATGATCGGTGAGATCGGTGGCGACGCCGAGGAACGGGCCGCGGAGTTCATCAAGGCGAACGTGACCAAGCCGGTGGTCGGCTACATCGCCGGCTTCACCGCGCCGCCCGGCAAGACCATGGGGCACGCGGGCGCCATCATCTCCGGCTCGGCCGGCACGGCCGACGCCAAGAAGGCCGCGCTCGAGGCGGTCGGCGTCAAGGTCGGCAAGACCCCGACCGAGACCGCGAAGCTGATGCGGGAGATCATGTCGGCGGGCTGAGCCCGCAACGGCTGTCGCGGAGGGGCCGACCGGTCACGGTCGGCCCCTCCGCTCGTTTCCGGATCCCGGCGGTCCGGGGCTCAGTCGTTGTAGAGCGGATAGTTGCCGCCGGCCCAGAGGATGCCGCTCCCGATGATGTTGATCACGCCGAAGGCTATGGCCAGCCAGCCCAGCACCGGCGACTGACCGAAGCGGCGGGCGTCGCGGATCGACAGGTAGCCGAAGACGATCCCCAGGATGCCGCAACAGAGCAGGCCGGTGATGATGCCGAGCACGCCCCAGAGGGTGGTCCGGTCCCGGCCACCCGCCGGTGGGGGTGGGGGCGGTGGGTAGGGAGCGTTCACGGCTTGCCTCCTCCGCCTCGCGATCACGTCCTGTGGCCGAGGCTAGACCCGATCGGAGGTGGGGGACGGTGGATCACGGAACTCGCCGCCGTCCGGGCGCGGTATCGGACTGCCATCAGCGGTGCGGCGTGCCAGAGTAGACCCGATGTCGTTCGTCACCCCCGATCAGCCCAGCCGACCCACGGAGGTGGGCCCGCGGCCACCCGGGCGCCCCGGGGCGGCCCGGCGGATCCCCGCACCGCGCGCCGGCGAGCCGCCCCGCCGCCGGCCGCCCCTCGCCGTCGCCGCCGGGGTCGCCGCCGCCGGGGCAGCGTTCACCTCCTGGCTGCCGGTCGCGGTGGTGCTCTGGCTCGTCCAGCTCAGCGAGGGGGCCGCGACCGTGCCGGGTGCGGTCCGTGCCGGGCTGGCCGGCTGGCTCCTCGGGCACGGTGTCCCGTTGACGACCGACGCCGGGCCGCTCGGTCTCGCCCCGCTCGCCCTGACCTTGCTCGCCGTCTGGCGGCTCACCCGCGCCGGAGTGCACACCAGCCGCGCGATCGGCGCGCGCGGCAGCCGCTCCCCACGGCGGGCGCTCGTCGCCGCCGGCGCGGTCGGTGTCGCGTACGCCGTGCTCGGCGTGCTCGCCGCGCTGCTGGTGGCGGCCGGCGGGCCGGGGGTGTCGCCGGTGCGGGCGGGGCTGACGCTGGCCGTCGTCGGCACGCTCGCCGCCCTGGTCGGCGCCGCCCGCACGACCGGCGTCGCCCACCTGCTCGCCGAGCGGGCGCCGCTGCCGCTGCGCGACGGAGTTCGGGCCGGCCTGGTCGCCGGGCTGCTGCTGCTCGCGGCCGGGGCCGGTGCGGCGGGCCTCTCGGTGGCGACCGGGGGTGGTGACGCGGCCGACCTGATCGGGGCGTACCGGACCGGAGTGGCCGGCCAGGCGGGCATCACGCTGGTCAGCCTGGCGTACGCCCCGAACGCCGCCGTCTGGTCGGCCAGTTACCTGCTCGGTCCCGGTTTCGCCGTCGGCACCGACACGGCCGTCCGGACGAGCGAGGTGTCAGTGGGCGCGCTGCCGGCCGTGCCGCTCGTGGCCGGGCTTCCCGGGGGGCCGGTCGACGGGCCCGCCACCGCGCTGCTCGCGATACCGGTGCTGGCCGGCATGGTGGCGGGCTGGTTGCTGGCCCGCCGGGTGTTCCGGCTCGCCGCAGACGAGAAGGCGCCGCTGCCCTGGGCGCCCCTGCTCCGGCGGGCGGTGCTGGCCGGGCCCGTCGCGGGCCTGCTGGCCGGCCTCGCCGCGGCGGCCTCCGCCGGGCCGCTGGGCGGCGGCCGACTCGCCGACATCGGCCCGGTGCCGTGGCACGTGGCGGCCGTCGCGACCGCGGTGACCGGGGTCGGCGTGCTGCTCGGTGCCGCCGCCACCCGGGTCCTCTCCCGCCCCTGAGCCCGCCGGCCGCCCTGGGCCGCCGCCCGCTCCGGTCCGGCCGTGCGGTCCGGCCACGACGCTCCGCCGGCAGGACCGCGAGTGTCACCCGCCGGCGCGAGCGGTCCCGGGACGGCGGCGGGGGCGCCCGGATCGTCCGGGTGCCCCCGCCGGAGCTGTCACGGGTACGCCGATCACGGCCCGGACAGGCCGAACCCGACGACTGTGAGGGCGCCCCAGGCCAGGCCCAGCACCGCGCCGAGCGCGCCGCAGACCATGCCGGCGACCGCCTGGCCCGGGTTGCCCGCCAGCCCCTGGTCGCCCTTCTGCTTCCCGAGCCAGCCGGTCACCAGCGCGGCCACGCCCAGCGGCAGGCCGAGGTGACAGCAGACCAGCGGGACCGACGCGATGCCGAGGATCATGGAGATCAGCCCGAGCGTGTTCTGCTGTCCCCGCGGAAAGGGGTAGCCCGCGTTCGGGTACACCGGCGTCCCGCCGTACGGGTCGTGCGGCGGCGGTGCGGTGGGATCCGTCGGTGATGGACCGTACGGATCGGGGCCGGGCCGCATGTGGGACGTCCCGTCCGGTCAGAGGCTGTTGGCGGTGCTGCCGCTCAGCGCGAAGGAGGCCAGGCAGCACAGGATGGTGACGCCCCAGATGACGATGCCGACGATGAGCGCCCACTTGGACCACTTCTTCGACTCCGCCGCGGCGGCCTGGGCGCCCGCGTAGTCACCCTGCTGGAGCAGCGGGTTGACCTTGCTGGCGTTGATGATGGCGGGGATGGCCAGCGGCCAGAACAGGAAGATCGAGACGATCGACATCGTCATGTTGTTGTCGACCGGGGCCGGCTGCTGGGGCGGGTATCCGGGCTGCATCTCTGGTCACTCCTCAACGGGGGTCGACGCCGGGGCGTCGGATGGTGACGGCCGGGCACGCGCCGGCCAGAGCGACCGGCAGCGTACCCGGTTCGTGCCAGTCAGGGCGTCGGTGACCGGCCCGCCGCCCACCGGCTGGACGGCGTCGCCGTCCCGATAGGGTTGTCCGGTGACCGAGCCCGAGTCCGTCGCCCGCATCGTCGTCCTCGTCTCCGGCTCCGGCAGCAACCTCCAGGCACTGCTCGACGCCGGCGCCGACCCGGCGTACGGAGCCCGGGTGGTCGCGGTCGGCGCCGACCGGGACGGCATCGCGGGGCTGGACCGCGCCGCCGCGGCGGGGGTGCCGACGTTCGTCGAGCGGGTCAAGGCCCACCCGAGCCGCGAGGACTGGGACGCCGCCCTCACCGCGCACGTGGCCGAGCACAAGCCGGACCTGGTCATCTCCGCCGGTTTCCTGAAGCTGGTCGGCCCGCATTTCCTCGCCGCCTTCGGCGACCGCTACCTCAACACGCACAACACGCTGCTGCCGGCGTTCCCCGGCATCCACGGGCCTCGCGACGCGCTCGCCTACGGCGTCAAGATCACCGGGGCCACCCTCTTCTTCGTCGACGCCGGGATGGACACCGGCCCGATTGTCGCGCAGGTCGCCGTGCCGGTGCTCGACGACGACGACGTGGAGACGCTTACCGAGCGCATCAAGGAAGCCGAGCGGCGCCAGCTCGTCGAGCAGGTGGGCCGCCTGGTCCGCGAAGGTTGGACGATCACCGGAAGAAAGGTCACGGTTCCGTGAGTTCCAGTCAGGACGAGCGCCGCCCGATCCGGCGGGCGCTGGTCAGCGTCTACGACAAGACCGGCCTGGTCGAGCTGGCCCGGGCGCTGCACGACGCCGGCGTGGAGATCGTCTCGACGGGGAGCACGGCCTCGGCCATCGCCGGTGCGGGCGTGCCGGTGACCGCGGTGGAGTCCGTGACCGGTTTCCCGGAGATCCTCGACGGCCGGGTCAAGACGCTGCACCCGAAGATCCACGGTGGCCTCCTCGCCGACCTGCGCAAGGAGTCGCACGCGGCGCAGCTCACCGAGCACGGCATCGCCGGGATCGACCTGCTGGTCTCCAACCTCTACCCGTTCCAGGCCACCGTCGCCTCCGGGGCCAGCCAGGACGAGTGCGTCGAGCAGATCGACATCGGCGGGCCCGCGATGGTCCGGGCCGCCGCCAAGAACCACGCCTCGGTCGCGGTGGTGACCGACCCAGCCGCGTACCCGGTGCTCCTGGCGGCCGTGCGGGCCGACGGGTTCACACTGGCGCAGCGCAAGGCGCTCGCGGCCCGCGCCTTCGCGGTGATCGCCGACTACGACGTGGCCGTCGCCGAGTGGTGCGCGAAGGAACTCGTCGAGGATGCCGCCTGGCCGGAGTTCGCCGGCCTGGCACTGAGCCGGCAGGCCGTGCTGCGCTACGGCGAGAACCCGCACCAGGCGGCCGCCCTCTACGCCGACCCGTCCGGCCCGGCGGGGCTCGCCCAGGCCGAGCAGCTGCACGGCAAGGAGATGTCCTACAACAACTACCTCGACGCGGACGCGGCGTGGCGGGCCGCGAACGACTTCGCCGACCAGCCGGCGGTGGCGATCATCAAGCACGCGAACCCGTGCGGCATCGCGGTCGGCGCGGACGTGGCCGAGGCGCACCGGAAGGCGCACGCCTGCGACCCGGTCTCGGCGTTCGGCGGCGTGATCGCGGTGAACCGCCCGGTCAGCGCCGAGCTGGCCCGGCAGGTCGCGGAGATCTTCACCGAGGTGGTCGTCGCGCCGGAGTTCGAGCCCGGTGCCGTCGAGATCCTTCAGGGGAAGAAGAACATCCGGCTGCTGCGGGCACCCGCGTACGCCCCGCTGCCGGCCGAGTGGCGGCAGGTCACCGGCGGTGTGCTGGTGCAGATGCGGGACCGGATCGACGCCGAGGGCGACGACCCGGCGACCTGGCGCCTGGCCACCGGCGAGGCGGCCGACGAGGCGACCCTGCGCGACCTCGCCTTCGCCTGGCGGGCGGTGCGGGCGGTGAAGAGCAACGCGATCCTGCTCGCCAAGGACGGCGCGACCGTCGGCGTCGGCATGGGCCAGGTCAACCGGGTCGACTCGGCCCGCCTGGCGGTGGACCGGGCCGGCGCCGAGCGGGCGCGCGGGGCGGTGTGCGCCTCCGACGCGTTCTTCCCGTTCGCCGACGGCCCGAAGATCCTCATCGACGCGGGCGTGCGGGCGATCGTCCAGCCCGGCGGCTCGATCCGGGACGAGGAGACCATCGCGGCCTGCAAGGAGGCCGGCGTGACCATGTACCTGACCGGCACCCGCCACTTCTTCCACTGACGGCCCCGACGTGTCCTGTTAAGAAGGGCCCCTTCCACAACGCGAGGCGTTAAGAAGGGGCCCTTCCTTACGTACGGAGCTCGGCGAAGTGGCAGGCCGACGGGTGCGGGTCGGCGGCGCGGGGCACCGCGGCGGGGTCCTCGGCGGCGCAGACCTCCTGGGCCTTCCAGCAGCGGGTGCGGAAGTGGCAGCCGCTCGGCGGGTTCGCCGGGCTCGGCACGTCGCCGACCAGCCGGATCATGTTCCGGTTGTCGCGCTGCTCCGGATCCGGCACCGGCACCGCCGACAGCAGCGCCTGGGTGTACGGGTGGGTGGCGCGCTCGTAGATCTCGTCCTCGGTGCCGATCTCCACGATCCGGCCCAGGTACATCACCGCGACCCGGTCCGAGATGTGCCGCACCACCGACAGGTCGTGGGCGATGAAGATGTACGAGAGCCCGAGCTCGTCCTGGAGTTGCTCCAGCAGGTTGATCACCTGGGCCTGGATCGACACGTCCAGGGCGGACACCGGCTCGTCGCAGACGATGACCTCGGGCCGCAGCGCGAGCGCGCGGGCGATGCCGATGCGCTGCCGCTGGCCGCCGGAGAACTGGTGCGGGTACCGGTTGATGTGCTCGGGGTTCAGGCCGACCACGTCCAGCAGCTCCTGCACCCGTCGCTGCCGGCTGCCCTTCGGGGCCGCCTCCGGGTGGATCTCGAACGGCTCGCCGATGATGTCGCCGACGGTCATCCGCGGGTTCAGCGACGTGTACGGGTCCTGGAGCACCATCTGCATGTTGCGGCGCAGGCGGCGCAGCTCGGCGCCCGAGGCCTTGAACAGGTCCCGGCCCTCCAGGGTCGCCTTGCCGGAGGTCGGCGTCTCCAGGCGCATCAGCAGGCGGGCCAGGGTGGACTTGCCGCAGCCGGACTCGCCGACGATGCCGAGCGTTTCGCCGCGGCGCAGCTCGAAGCTGACCCCGTCGACCGCCTTGACCGCGCCGACCTGCTTCTGGAACACGACGCCCCGGGTGATCGGGAAGTGCTTGACCAGGTTCTCGACGGCGAGGATCGTCTCGCCCCGGACCTTGGTCGGGCTAGCGGGCGCTGTCATCACGGACCTCCTGCGCGAAGTGGCACGCGCTGGTCCGGCCGTCGCCGAGGACCAGGTCGTGCGGCACGACGTCCACGCAGACCTGCTGGACGTACGGGCACCGGGGGTGGAACGGGCAGCCGGACGGAATCCGCATCAGGTTCGGCGGCAGACCCCGGATCGTCGACAGCTGCTGGCCGCGGACGTCCATCCGCGGAATCGACTCCAGCAGCCCCTTGGTGTACGGGTGGGCGGGCGCCCGGTACAGCGACCGCACGTCGGCGTGCTCGACGATGCGGCCCGCGTACATGACGGCGATCCGGTCCGCGACGCCGGCGACCACGCCGAGGTCGTGGGTGATGAGGATCATCGCCATGTCGAGGTCGCGGCGCAGGTCGGCGAGCAGGTCCATGATCTGGGCCTGCACCGTCACGTCCAGCGCCGTGGTCGGCTCGTCGGCGATGAGGACCTTGGGGTTCATCGCCAGCGCCATGGAGATCATGACGCGTTGCCGCATGCCGCCGGAGAACTGGTGCGGGTAGTCGCCGAGCCGGTTGGCGGCGGCCGGGATCTTCACCAGGTCCATCAGCTCGATCGCGCGGCGGCGGGCGTCCGCGCGGGACATGCCAGCGCGCTGGCGCAGCGTCTCGCCGATCTGCCAACCCACCGGGAAGGTCGGGTTCAGCGCGGACAGGGCGTCCTGGAAGATCATCGCGATCTCCTTGCCCCGTACCTGCCGGCGCTGCTCCTCGGACTGGGTGAGGAGGTCCCGGCCCCGGTAGAGGATCTGGCCGGAGCGGATCACCGCGGGCGGGGTGTCGAGGATCCCCATGATCGCCTGGGCGGTGACGGACTTGCCGGAGCCGGACTCGCCCAGGACGGCGAGGGTCTCACCGGCGTCCAGGTGGTACGAGACGCCGTTGATCACCTTCGCCACGCCCTCGGTGGTGCGGAACTCGACGTGCAGGTCCCGCACCTCGAGCAGGTGACCGCCCTCCGGGGTGGGGGAGGCCGGGGTGGGGTGGACAGCGGACTGGGTCATGAGAGCCTCACCGGAGCTTCGGGTCGAAGGCGTCACGGATCGCGTCGCCGAGCATGATGAACGCCAGGACGGTCAGCGCGAGGAAGGTCGACGGGACGATCAGTGGGGTCGCCGACTCCCGCATGTGCACCCGGCCGTTGTTGATGTCGATGCCCCAGGAGATCGTCGGCTCCCTCAGGCCGATGCCGAGGAAGGACAGCGTCGCCTCGGCGGCGATGAACGAGCCGAGCGCGATGGTCAGCACCACGACGGCGGGGGCGAGCGCGTTGGGCAGGATGTGTCGCCACATGATCCGGCCGTTGCTCGCGCCGAGCATCCGGGCGGCGGCGACGTAGTCCTGCTCCTTGGCGGTGATCACCGACGAGCGGACCACCCGGGCCGCCGTGGTCCAGCCGAGCACCGCCAGCACGAAGATGACGGAGGCGATCCGGACCGTCGAGCTGTCGCTGGCGACCCGCTTGAGCAGGACGATCGCGGCGAGCAGCAGCGGGATGCCGAGCACGATGTCGATCACGCGGGAGAGGATCGCGTCGACCCATCGGCCGAAGTAGCCGGCGAGCATCCCGACGGTGAGCGCGACCAGCCCGGTGAGCAGCGCGGAGAGTGCGCCCACCAGGAGCGAGGCGCGGGCGCCGTACACCGCCCGGGCGTAGGTGTCGCAGCCCTGGAAGTCGTACCCGAGGATGGCGCCGCCGGACGGCGCGGCGTGCTGCCGCGCGAGGACGCAGTTGGTCGGGTCGTTGCCGGTGAACAGGCCGGGCACCGCGGCCATCGCGGTGACCAGCACGACCAGCGCGAGGCTGATCCAGAAGATCGGCTTGCGGCGCAGGTCGCGCCAGGCGTCGCCGGCCAGGCTACGGGGACGGCCGGTGACGGTCGAGGTGCCGCCGACCTGGTTCGGGGCGCCCGGCTCGCCGGAGGGCCCCCGCCGTGCGGCCTGGTCCTCCGACGCCGCCACGGTTTCGAAATCACTCATAGCGGATCCTCGGGTCGAGTACGGCGTACAGGACGTCCACCACCAGGTTGGAGATGAGGTAGACCACGACCAGCACGCTGACGATGCCCACCACCAGCGGACCGTCCTCGGTGCGGATGCCGCGGAAGAGGTTGAAGCCGACACCGGGGATGTTGAACACGCCCTCGGTGATGATCGCGCCGCTCATCAGGTTGCCCAGTTCGACGCCGAGGAAGGTGACGACCGGGATGAGCGAGTTGCGCAGCACGTGGATCCCGACGATGCGCCGCTTGACCAGGCCCTTGGACCGGGCGGTGCGGACGTAGTCGGCGCGCAGGTTCTCCGCCACCGAGGTCCGGGTCAGCCGCAGCGCGGTGGCCAGGGAGAGCGAGCCGAGCACGATGCCGGGCAGGAGCAGCGCGTACAGGTCGGGCTCGGCGCCGGCGGTGGGCGGGAAGAGCTGCCACTTCACGCCGAGGAAGTACTGGGCGAGGGGGGCCAGCACGATCGTCGGGATGCCGAGCACCAGCAGGGTCAGCAGCAGCGTCGAGTTGTCGAAGATGCTGGCCCGCCGGATGCCGGCGAGCACGCCCGCGGTGACCCCGAAGAGGATGGTGACCGCCATGGCGATGAGCGCCAGCTTGATCGTCACCGGCCAGGCGGCGGCGAGGATGTCGCCGATCTGCCGTCCGGTGAGGGACTGGCCGAGGTCGCCCTGGAGCAGGTTGGTGACGTAGTCGAAGTAGCGGTAGAAGAAGCCGTCGATCCCGGTCTTGTCCAGGTGGAACTTCTCCGTCAGATATGCCCGCTGGGCGGCGGTGACCGGGCGCTCGCCGGCGAGCGCCTGGATCGGGTCGCCCTGACCGGCGAACATCAGCGCGTAGACGATCAGCGTGGTCCCGAAGAACGCGAGGACCATCTGGAGCAGTCGCCGCAGAATGAAGCGGAACATACTAGGAAGTCTCTCTGAAAAAGGGCGAACAGGAAGGCGGGTCGGACCACCGGCTGGCAGTGGCCCGACCCGTCGCGCCGTGTGTTACTGAACGGCCTCGATCTTCACCAGGTCGACCCGGTCGAAGAGATCCATCTCCACGTTCGTGACCTTGGTCGAGTGACCGAAGCTGTTCTGGCCGAACCGGAGCGGGATCACCGGCATGTCCTTGGCCAGAAGGTCCTCGGCCTGCTGGTACTTCTTGATCGCCTCTTCCTCGGTGGCCGCCGCCGAACCCTCGGCGACCAGCCTGTCGAACTCCGGGTTGCTGTAGCCGTAGTAGTTCGACGAGCCGGTGGTGCTGTACAGCGGGCCGAGGTAGTTCTCCATGGACGGGTAGTCCATGATCCAGCCCATCCGGAACAGGCCGACCGGCTGCTTCGCCTTGACCTTGGTCAGCAGGTCCGCGAACTTCGGCTCGGCGGTGCCGACGCAGTCCACGCCCAGGTTGGCCTTGAGCTGGTTACAGGTGGCGTCGACCCAGTCCTTGTGGCCGCCGTCGCCGTTGTACGAGATCTCGATCCGGCTCGGGCCGCCCGCGGCCTGGTACAGCGCCTTCGCCTTGGCCGGGTCGAACGTGCCGGCCGCACCGATGGTGTTGTCGCGGTAGCCCGCCACGACCGGGGAGACGAAGGAGCGCGCCGGCGTCTGCGAGTCCTTGAAGATCGACTTGGTGATCTCCTCGCGGTCGATCGCCATCGAGATCGCCTTGCGCACGTCCGGGTTGCTGAACTCCTTCTGGTACGTCGGGAAGGAGAGGAACTGGAACGACGAGGCGGGGCTGGTCTTGAACCGGTCGCCCAGGTCGGTCGACGCGGTCGACAGGTTCTCGGTCGGGATCGTCTTGATCACGTCGAGGTTGTCCGACAGTACGTCGGCGTACGCCGCGGTCAGCTGCTGGTAGATCCGGAACTCGACGCCGGCCACCTTCGGCTTCTCGCCGGGGAAGGCGTCGTACTTCTCGACCTCGACCTTGGCGTCGTGCTGCCAGGTGCCCTTCATCTTGAACGGGCCCTGCCCGATCGGGGCCTGCTCGTAGCCCTCGGCCAGCACGCCCGGCGCCGAGAAGGCGGCCTTCGGCAGCGGGTAGAAGGCGGTGTAGCCGAGCATGGTCTTGAACTCGGCGTACGGCTGCGACAGCGTGACGGTGAAGGTCAGGTCGTCGACCTTCTTCAGGCCGGACATCGTCCTGGCCTTCGGCTGCTCGCCCTGCAGGTCCTCGTACCCGGCGATCTTCTCGAAGAAGTAGCTCGAGTTCTGGCCGTTCGGGGCGTACGCGCCGTAGTTCCACGCGTCGACGTAGTTGTCGGCGGTCACCTTCTCGCCGTTGTGGAAGGTGTAGCCGTCCTTCAGCTTGATCGTCCAGGTCGTGTTGTCCTCGGACGTCACCGACTCGGCCGCCACCTCGTACGCCTTGTTGGCCTCGTCGTACTCGACCAGCGGGCTGAACAGGGCGGCGAGCACCTGCGAGCCACTCGTCTCGTTGGTGTTGGTCGGCACCAGGTGCTGCGGCTCGGCGATCTCGATCCGCACGGCCGCGTTGGGGTTGGTTCCGCCGGATCCGCCGTCGCCGCCCGAGCCGCAGGCCACCAGGCCCAGGGTCACCGCGAGCGGGAGAGCGGTCCAGGCGGCGAGCCTACGAACGCGCATGAAGTCTCCTAGTCTCCTCACACTGCGCAGTCAGGCCCGACGCTGGGTTTACGCTGCGCAACGATGGGCAACGGTAGGTCGCACAATCGCGATCGACAACGATGCCGTTGCGAACCGATAACGGGGGGTAGGGGCAGGGCTTGCGTCCGACCCGTAGTCCTGGTAGAACGTCGAGGCCTTGCAGGGCGTCGCACCAGCGTTAACGGTCGGCGGGCCGCGTTGCGTGCCGGACCCGTCCGGTGTCGTTGCGAGCTGTCCGCCCGGTCGTCCCGATCCTCCCCGCCGCGCCGCCGCCGTCGGGTTGACGGCCGTTGAGCGACCATCAAAAGTCACACACGGTGACCAAGGCCACGTCACACACCGTCACGTCGTTTACTGGCGTGGGCGGTGCGGCGGCGGCTGGCCGGGTCGTCGGCCCGCGGGGGGCCGGGCGTGAGACGATCTGGGCGTGACGGCGACGCTTCTGGACGGCAAGGCGACCGCGGCCGAGATCAAGGACGAGCTGCGGGCCCGGGTGAAGGCTCTGGCGGAGCGGGGCGTCACGCCCGGGCTCGGCACCGTCCTGGTCGGCACCGACCCCGGCTCCCAGGCGTACGTCAACGGCAAGCACCGGGACTGCGCCGAGGTGGGCATCGCCTCGATCCGGCGCGAGCTGCCGGCGGACGCCACCCAGGAGCAGGTCGACGCCGTCCTCGCCGAGCTGAACGCCGACCCGGCCTGCCACGGCTACATCGTCCAGCTGCCGCTCCCCGCCCAGCTGGACACGCAGCGGGTGCTGGAGCTGATCGACCCGGACAAGGACGCCGACGGCCTGCACCCGGTGAACCTGGGCCGGCTGGTGCTCGGCTACCCGGGCCCGCTGCCCTGCACCCCGTGCGGCATCGTCGAGCTGCTCCGCCGGCACGACGTGGCGCTGCGCGGCGCCAAGGTCGCCGTGGTCGGCCGGGGCAACACGGTGGGCCGCCCCCTCGGGCTGCTGCTCACCCGGCGCAGCGAGAACGCCACCGTCACCCTGTGCCACACCGGCACCCTCGACCTCGCCTCGCACACCCGCGCCGCCGACATCGTGATCGTCGCGGCCGGCGTACCCGGACTGCTCACCGCCGACATGGTCACGCCCGGCGCCGTCGTGGTCGACGTCGGGATCACGCGGGTGATCGGCCCCGACGGCAAGGGCCGCTACACCGGCGACGTCGACCCGGAGGTGGCCGAGGTGGCCGGCGCCCTGGTCCCGATGCCCGGCGGCGTCGGACCGATGACCCGCGCCATGCTGCTGACCAACGTGGTCGAGCGGGCCGAGCGCGACTGAGGCGTCCCCACCCATCAGGTGCAAACCGTCCGCCCCTGGCCGGATCGGTGCCAGGATGGCTGATACGGTCCGGAAAACCGACTGGTATCAGGGAGTGGGACGACCATGGGTAAGAAGGTCACTGTCGTCGGGGCCGGCTTCTACGGCTCCACCACCGCACAGCGCCTGGCCGAGTACGACGTCTTCGACACCGTCGTGATCACCGACATCGTGGAGGGCAAGCCCGCCGGCCTCGCCCTGGACCTCAACCAGTCGCGCGCGATCGAGGGCTTCGAGACCAAGGTCGTCGGCGTCACCACCGGCCCGAACGGTGAGGGTTACGAGGCCATCGAGGGCTCGGACGTGGTCGTGATCACCGCCGGCCTGCCCCGGAAGCCGGGCATGAGCCGGATGGACCTGCTGGAGACGAACGCCAAGATCGTCCGCCAGGTCTCCGAGAACGTCGCCAAGTACGCCCCGAACGCCGTGGTCATCGTCGTCTCCAACCCGCTGGACGAGATGACCGCGCTCGCCCAGCTCGCCACGCAGTTCCCGAAGAACCGGGTGCTCGGCCAGGCCGGCATGCTGGACACCGCCCGGTTCACCAACTTCGTGGCCGAGGCGCTGGGCGTACCGGTGAAGTCGGTCCGGACCCTGACCCTGGGCTCGCACGGCGACACCATGGTGCCGGTGCCGTCGAAGAGCACCGTGGACGGCAAGCCGCTGCGCGACGCCATGCCGGCGGAGCAGATCGAGGAACTGGTCGTCAAGACCCGCAACGGTGGCGCCGAGGTCGTCGCGCTGCTGAAGACCGGCTCCGCGTACTACGCCCCGTCGGCGGCCGCCGCCCGGATGGCGAAGGCCGTGGCGGAGGACTCCGGCGAGGTCATGCCGGTGTGCGCCTGGGTCGACGGCCAGTACGGCATCTCCGGCGTCTACCTGGGCGTGGAGGCCCAGATCGGCGCCGAGGGCGTCAAGCGGGTCGTCGAGACCGACCTGGACGCCGACGAGCTGGCCGCCCTGAAGGAGGCCGCCGAGGCCGTCCGCGCCAAGCAGGCCGACGTCGCCAACATGTGAGCTGACCGATCCCGTGGAGGGCCGCCGGCGACGCCGGCGGCCCTCCGCCGTTCCCTGCGCCGTACGCAATGCCGCCCTCGCCGCTGCCGCCGGGCGACCGCCGTGATAGACCCAGGGGTACGGCTCAGTGGCACGCGGCGACGCCTGCCAGTGACCTTCGCGCCGCCCGCCCCGACCTGGGGGCGAGGCCGCCTGGGGGCCGCCGGCCAGTTTCCAGTACGCTCGTACTGCTTGAGCACGTGTCCCCCGAGAGGAGCGCCGGCCGATGGCGAAGATCAAGGTAAACAACCCGGTCGTGGAAATCGACGGCGACGAGATGACCCGGATCATCTGGAAGCAGATCCGGGAGCAGCTGATCCTGCCGTACCTCGACGTCGACCTGCACTACTACGACCTGTCGATCCAGCACCGTGACGAGACCGACGACCAGGTCACCGTCGACGCCGCCAACGCCATCAAGGAGCACGGCGTCGGCGTCAAGTGCGCCACCATCACGCCGGACGAGGCCCGGGTGGAGGAGTTCGGCCTCAAGAAGATGTGGCGGTCGCCGAACGGCACCATCCGCAACATCCTCGGCGGCGTGGTGTTCCGCGAGCCGATCATCATGTCGAACGTGCCGCGGCTGGTCCCGGGCTGGACCAAGCCGATCATCATCGGCCGGCACGCCCACGGCGACCAGTACAAGGCCACCGACTTCGTCGTCCCCGGCCCGGGCACGGTGACCATCACCTACACCCCGGCCGACGGTTCCGCCCCGGTCGAGATGGAGGTCGCCAACTTCCCCGGCGGCGGCGTCGCGATGGGCATGTACAACTTCGACGAGTCGATCCGGGACTTCGCCCGCGCCTCCATGCGCTACGGCCTGGACCGTGGCTACCCGGTCTACCTGTCGACCAAGAACACGATCCTCAAGGCGTACGACGGCCGGTTCAAGGACATCTTCGCCGAGGTCTTCGAGAACGAGTTCAAGGCCGAGTTCGACGCCGCCGGCATCACCTACGAGCACCGGCTCATCGACGACATGGTCGCCGCCGCGCTCAAGTGGGAGGGTGGCTTCGTCTGGGCCTGCAAGAACTACGACGGTGACGTCCAGTCCGACACGGTGGCGCAGGGCTTCGGCTCGCTGGGCCTGATGACCTCGGTGCTGATGACCCCGGACGGCCGCACCGTCGAGGCGGAGGCCGCGCACGGCACCGTCACCCGGCACTACCGGCAGTGGCAGAAGGGCGAGAAGACCTCCACCAACCCGATCGCGTCGATCTACGCGTGGACCCGTGGCCTGGCCCACCGGGGCAAGCTGGACGGCACGCCGGCGGTCACCGAGTTCGCCAACACCCTGGAGCAGGTCATCGTCGAGACCGTCGAGGGCGGCCAGATGACCAAGGACCTCGCGCTGCTCATCTCCCGGGACGCCCCGTGGCTGACCACCGACGAGTTCATGAACGCGCTGGACGAGAACCTGGCCCGCAAGCTCGCCTGACTCGTGTGTAAGGAAGGGCCCCTTGTTAACGCCTGGCGTTGTGGAAGGGGCCCTTCTTAACGCCCTCGAACAGGGTGGACGGCGTGTCGGGCAGGCGACACGCCGTTTTGCGTCACTTTGCCCGGCGCGCCTCGTTGACCTGGGTGGACGAGATGCCAGTCACGTCCAGGAAGGTTGACCGCGGTCGCCTCGCGACATGCGTGCCGATCAGCCAGCCTTCCCGGCTGTCGTGCGCAGCCAGCCGTCCCTTCCCAGCGGGGGGCCCTGTCCCGGGCCCCCCGCGCCCTGTCCCGGGCCCCCCGCGCCCTGTCCGGTGACCGGCGCTCGTCCAACAAGGTGTTAACAAGGGGCCCCTCCTCTACCCGAGGCGTTAAGAAGGGGCCCTTCCTTTCACGCCGAGCGGAGGAGTTCGGCGGCGCGTTCGGGGGCGATGTCGTTGATGAACACGCCCATCCCCGACTCCGACCCGGCCAGGTACTTCAGCTTGTCCCTCGCCCGCCGGATGCTGAACAGCTGAAGGTGCAGGTGACCCAGGTCCCGGTCGAGGCGGACCGGAGCCTGGTGCCAGGCCGCGATGTAGGGCATCGGCAGGTTGAACAGCCCGTCGAAGCGGCGCAGCAGGTTCAGGTAGAGCGGCCCGAAGGCGTCCCGCTCCGCGTCGGTGAGCGCCGGGATGTCCGGCACCGGCCGGTGCGGCGCCACGTGCACCTCGACCGGCCACCGGGCGGCCGCCGGGACGTACGCCGTCCAGTGCTCGTTGCCGGCGACCACCCGGTCCCCGGCGGCGCGTTCGGCGGCGAGTACGTCGGCGTACAGGTTGCGGCCCCCGGTGCGGTCGGCGTGCCGGCGGGCGGCGGTCAGCATCGCCCGGGTCCGCGGCGTCACGAAGGGGTACGCGTATACCTGCCCGTGCGGGTGGTGCAGCGTCACGCCGATCTCGACGCCCCGGTTCTCGAACGGGAAGATCTGCTCCACGCCGGGCAGTTCGCCCAGCGCCGCGGTCCGGTCGGCGAGCGCGTCGAGCACCGTCCGCACCCGGCGTGGGGTGAGGTTGCCGAACGAGGCGTTGTGGTCGTCCGTGAAGCAGACCACCTCGCACCGGCCCTGCCCGGGCCGGACCGGGGTGAACGGCGTGATCTCCGCCGGTTCCTCGGCGATCCGGCCGCTCAGCGACGGGAAGCGGTTCTCGAAGACCACCACGTCGTAGTCGGGGGCCGGGATCTCGCTGAGCCGGTCGGCGGTGGACGGGCAGAGTGGGCACTGGTCGGCCGGGGGGAGGAAGGTGCGGGTCTGCCGGTGCACGGCGACCGCCACCCACTCGTCGGTCAGCGGGTCGTAACGCAGTTGCGACGCCGGCGGGGGCGGCGGCAGCTCCCGGCGGTCGGGCTGGTCGCGGACGGCGTCGTCCCGCTCGTCGAAGTAGATCAGCTCCCGGCCGTCGGCCAGTTCGATCGCGGTGCGCTTCACTCCGCCTCCCCTCCACTCGTCGGCGTGGTCCGGCCCGTGCCACTGACGACCACCAGTTCGCCCACCTGCCCGTCGAGTACCTGCCGGGCGTCGGGCGGCAACCGGTCGTCGGTGACCAGGACGTCGGCCGCCGAGAGCTCGACGATCGACGAGAGTCCGACCGTGCCCCACTTCGTGTGGTCGGCGAGCACCACGAGGCGGTCGGAGGCGGTCACCAGGGCCCGGTCGGTCTCGGCCTCCATCAGGTTGGGCGTGGTGAACCCGGCCCGCTCGGTGATCCCGTGCACGCCGAGGAACAGCAGGTCCAGGTGCAGCGAGCGGATCGCGCCGACGGCGAGCGGCCCGACCAGCGCGTCCGAGGGCGTACGGACGCCGCCGGTGAGCACCACCGTCTGGTCCGGACGGCCCCCGGCGTGCAGGATCTCGGCCACCGGCAGGGAGTTGGTCACCACGGTGAGGCCGGGCACGTCGACCAGGCGGCGCGCCAGTTCGGCGGTGGTGGTGCCGGCGGAGAGGGCGATCGCGGCGCCGGGCCGGACCAGGTCCACGGCCCGGCCGGCGATGGCGGCCTTCTCGGCGAGCTGGCGCACCGACTTGGCGCGGAACCCCGGCTCGTCCGTGGAGCCGGGCCCGGCGACCGTCGCGCCGCCGTGCACCTTGGCCAGCAGCCCGCGCTCGTGCAGGAGGTCGAGGTCGCGTCGGATGGTCATGTCCGACACGCCGAACTCGGCTGCCAGCTCGGTCACCCGTACCCCGCCGGCGGTGCGTACCCGGTCGAGGATGGCCGCCTGTCGCTGCTGCGCCAGCATGCGCCGCACCTCCGCGCCTGTCACCGCGCACTCTCACGCGGTCGAACGTGTTCGAACAAGAATGAACACTAGCGCGCGGGAGTCACCCACGAAAGGGAAGGGGGTGCTTACACGGTCGGGTGGCGGGGCTCGACCCAGCCCGTCTCGGTCAGGTGGTGCAGCACCGACTGCACCGCCTCGTCGACCGACAGATCGGTCGTGTCGATCACCAGGTCGGCGTCGGCCGGCTCCTCGTACGGGTCGTCGATGCCGGTCATCCCGCTGAGCAGGCCGGCCCGGGCGCGCGCGTACAGACCCTTGCGGTCCCGCTGCTCGCAGACCTCCAGCGGGGTGGCGACGTGGATCAGCAGGAAGCCCGCCCCGGCGGTCAGCGCCATCTCCCGGGCGGTGGCCCGGGCCTGCGCGTACGGGGCGATCGGGCAGCAGATCGACACCCCCCGGTGCCGGGCGATCTCGGCGGCCACCCAGCCGATCCGGCGGACGTTCGCGTCGCGGTCGGCCTTGCTGAAGCCCAGGCCGGCCGACAGCTCCCGGCGGACGACGTCGCCGTCGAGCAGGGTGACCGTCCGTTCGCCCTGCTCGCGCAGCGCGTCGGCCAGACCCCGGGCGATGGTGGACTTGCCGGAACCGGACAGGCCGGTCAGGAAGATCACCAGACCCCGGTAGCGCCGGGGCGGGCGGGCACGGACCAGTTCCTTCGCCACCGCCGGCGGCGTGTGCCACTCGGGCAGCGGGAAGCCCCGGTCCAGCAGGTCGTCGATCTCCGCCTGGCTCAGTGCCAGCCGCCGGTTGCGGGGCGGAATGTCCTCCCGCCAGCGCCACTGCCCGTCCCGGTTGTCGTAGGCCAGCTCACGGGGCACCAGCACCCGCAGCCCGGCGCCGGAGAGCATCTCGCCGGTGGAGAGCAGGTGGGTCACCCCGTACGCCGCCGACACCCGGGCCCGCAGCAGCGCGTCGCTGATCTCCTCCCGGCGGCGGGACAGCGGCACGGCGACCAGCGTCGCCGGGGGCATCCGGTCCCGGGCGGCGAAGACGCTGCGGACGAGCGCCTCCGGCGGCAGCCCGCCGCCGCCGTCCTCGCCGACCGGGATCAGCACGAGCAGGTGGGCGCCGAGGGTACGGGCGGCGTGCGCGATCTGCGCGAGTTGCGGCCGGTGCAGCGGGCGGTCGGCGATCACCCCGAGCACCCGCCCCGGGGGCAGCAGCGCGCGGACCTCCTCCGGGGTGCGGCGCAGCCGCTGGAACGGCCCGTGGCCCCCGTCGCCCAGCCGGCGCACCGGCCCGCCGACGCCTGCCACCCCGTCGCGGACCGGCCACGCGTCGGTCACCTCCAGCGCGGCCACCGGAGCGCCCTCGCCGTCGGTCAGCACCAGCGTGCGGCGCGCCGGGTCGCGCACGTCCAGCCCCTGGGCGAGCGCCGCGGGCACCTGAAGGGTCACCGGCACGGGCCAGGGCGAGCCGTCGGCGAGGCGGCTGCGCCGGCTCACCGACACCAGGTCGGCCCGGGTCATGAACCCGGTCAGCGGCGTGTACGCCCCGGTCAGCAACAGCTCCAGATCCGCCAGCTCACCGGGGCGCGGCGTGTACGCCGGCGCGTCCCGGAGCAGCTCGTCCGGCAGCACCCAGCCGTTGCTCATCGAATCCCCCAACCCGCCTGACCGGCACACAGTTTCTCAGCCCACACCGGGATCGGTCGAGTGCCACTCCCGGTGTCGGGGGGAGACGCGGGTGACCGGCGCGACGGATCCCGGGTGACGGCCCGGTGGCGGGACGGTGACCGGTCAGGCCGGGGTCAGCGGCGCCGCGCCGAACGACACGGCGAACCGCTTGCACCAGATCGACACGCTGGTCAGATCGTCCAGGGCCAGGTCGGCCGGGATGTCGTACGCCTGGTCGCCCCGGTTGCCCTTGAGCCGGCCAAGCTCCACCCAGCGGCCGTCGTCGAACACCCGCCACCCGGCGGTGCCCTCGCGGACCGGCTGGTCGGTCAGCCAGACCCGCAGGTCCGGACCGTTGGAGGTGTCCAGCCCGACCAGCTCCAGCCGCAGCCGGCCGTCGGCGGTGCGGACGATCCGGGCGGTGCCGGTGGTGTCGTGCTCGTGGGTGACGAACTCACCACTGCGGACGATCACCGGGCCCGCCGGGGCGGTGATGGTGGGGCCGGACGGCCCGGTGCCGGCAGCGGACGGCGGTGCCGCGGTCGCCACCACGGCCAGATCGTCGTCCACCTCGGTGTCGGTGACCAGCTTCCAAGGCTGAAACCACCAGAGACCGAACGCGGCACCGGCGGCGAGCACGGCGACCGCGACCCAGGTGAACGGGGCGCGCAGCAGTCGGAGGAACATGCCGCGCATTCTTCCGGACCGGAACCGCCCGAGGGATTACCGGAGCCTTACCCCGGTACCCCTAGTGGGCGGATCAGGGGCGCGCCGGATGCCCCGGGGGTGCGTGACCTGCCTAGGCTGTCGGCGTGACACTCATCGCGACCGAGTCGCTGACCAAGACGTACGGGGGTGGGGTCACCGCGCTGGCCGACCTGACCGTCGCGGTCGAGCCCGGGATCATCGGCCTGGTCGGCGCGAACGGCGCCGGCAAGTCGACGCTGATCAAGATCCTGCTCGGCCTGCTCCCGCCCACCAGCGGGCGGGTGCGGGTGCTCGACCTGGACCCGACCACCCAGTCCGACCAGGTGCGCGCCCGGGTCGGCTACATGCCCGAGCACGACGCCCTCCCGCCGGACCTCAGCGCCGCCGAGCTGGTCACCCACCTCGGCCGGATGAGCGGCCTGCCCCGCACCGTCGCGCGGGAACGCGCCAGCGAGGCTCTGCGGCACGTCGGTCTCTACGAGGAGCGGTACCGCCCGGTGGGCGGCTACTCGACCGGCATGAAGCAGCGCGTCAAGCTCGCCCAGGCGCTCGTGCACGACCCCGACCTGCTGCTGCTCGACGAGCCCACCAACGGCCTCGACCCGGCCGGCCGGGACGCCATGCTCGCGCTGATCCACCGGATCGGCACCGAGTTCGGCATCTCCGTGCTCGTCTGCTCGCACCTGCTCGGCGAGGTGGAACGGATCTGCGACACGCTGGTCGCCATCGACGGCGGCCGGCTGCTGCGCGCCGACCACATCTCCGCGATGACCACCGCCACCGACATCCTCGCGGTCGAGGTCAGCGAGGGCGCGGAGGAGCTGGCCACCCGGCTGGCCGCGTACCGCCTGCCGGTGAGCCGGGAGGGGCGCCTGCTGCTGGTCCCGCTCGCCGACGACGCCACCTACGACCTGATCCTCGGCGCGGTCGCCGAGCTGGACCTGCCGCTGCACCGGCTGGACCAGCGCCGGCACCGGGTGGCCGAGCTGTTCGCCACGAGGGAGCCCAGCCATGTCTGAGCCGGCCGGTGTCATCCACGACATCGGGTACCAGCGTTACACCGGCCCCCGGCTGGGCCGCGGTGCCGTGTTCGGAGCCCTGTACCTGCACGGCCTGCGGACGGTCTTCGGCTTCGGCCGCACCGCCAAGGCCAAGATCTTCCCCTGGCTGGTGGTGGGCATCGTGACGCTGGTGGCCGCCGGCGCCACCGCGGTGCGCAGCCAGATCGGCGAGGTCGTGATGACGTACGCGCAGTTCGCCGACAACATGAGCTGGCTGGTCATCTTCTTCGTCGCGGTGGCCGCCCCCGAGCTGGTCAGCCGGGACCTGCGCAGCGGCGTCCTGCCGCTGTACTTCTCCCGGCCACTGCCCCGGTCGGACTATCCGCTGGCCAAGCTGCTCGCCCTCGTCACCGCGCTCTGGCTGCTGCTCGGCGGGCCGCAGCTGGTGATGTTCCTCGGTGCCGCCTTCACCACCAAGGAGGGGATGCGGGGCGTCTGGAATGAGCTGCTCGACCTGCTGCCGGGCCTGCTCTACGCCGGCCTCTGGGCAGTGGTCTTCGCCTCGATCGGCCTGCTGGTCGCGTCGCTCACCGGCAAGCGGGCGTTCGCCGCCGGCGGGATCGTGGCGGTCTTCCTGATGACCACGCCGATCGTCGGCATCCTCTCCATCCTGCCCTCGCGGGCGGTCAACGAGCTGGCCTTCCTCGCCTCGCCGTCGACCCTGGTGGGCGGCGTGGGCACCTGGGCGCTGGGCGACCTGCTGGTGCCGGCGGGTCAGGACGTCGACATCCCGATCGGTGACTTCGGCCCGGTCTACGCCCTCGCCGCCGTGCTCCTCGTCGCCACCTGCGTCACCCTGCTGCTGGCCCGGTACCGGAAGGTGGCCGCCCGATGAGCGCGATCAGTGCCGAGCGGACGCCGGCCCCCACCCGCACGACGAGCACCCTGGAGCTGGCGGGCGTCTCCCGCTGGTACGGCAACGTGGTCGCCGTCAACGACGTCAGCATGTCCCTCGGCGCGGGCGTCACCGGCCTGCTCGGCCCGAACGGCGCCGGCAAGACGACCCTGCTGCACATGATGGCCGGCTTCCTGTCGCCGTCGCGGGGCACGGTGACGCTGGACGGATCGCCGACCTGGCGTAACCCCGAGGTCTACCGGCGGCTGGGCCTGGTCAGCGAGCGGGAGGCCGTGCACACCTTCCTCACCGCGTACGAGTTCGTGCTCGCCAGCGCCAAGCTGCACCGGCTGCCCGATCCCGAGGGTGCGGCCCGCCGGGCGATCGCCCTGGTCGAGCTGGAGGACGCGCAGTCCCGCCGGATCGGCACGTACTCGAAGGGTATGCGGCAGCGCGCCCGGGTGGCCGCGGCGCTGGTGCACGACCCGCAGGTGCTGCTGCTCGACGAGCCGTTCAACGGCATGGACCCGCGCCAGCGGTTGCACATGATGGACCTGCTGCACCGCCTCGGCGCCGCCGGCCGGACCATCCTGTTCAGCTCGCACATCCTGGAGGAGGTCGAGCAGGTCTCCGGCACCGTCCAGGTGATGGTCGCCGGCCGGCTCGCCGCCTCGGGCGACTTCCGGACCATCCGGCGCCTGATGACCAACCGGCCGCACGTCTTCGCGATCCGGTCCACCGACGACCGGGCCCTGGCGGTGGCGCTGATGGCGGAGCCGTCGGTGACCGGCGTGGAGCTGGGCCGCACCGGGCTGACCGTGCGGGCCGGCGACTACGGCGCCTTCACTCGCGCACTGCCGAGGATTGCCCTGGCCCGGGGCATCCGCGTCCGGCAGCTCGTGCCCGAGGACGAGTCCCTGGAGAGCGTCTTCTCCTACCTGGTGGAGGCCTGATGTCTACCGTTTCCTGGATCACCGCGCGTGGACTGTTCGGCCGTCGCCGCTTCCTGCTGCTGCTCCCGCTGCCGGCGTTGCTGGTGCTGCTCGCCGTGCTGTCCCGCTCCCTCGGGGTGGACCCGGGCGAGTGGGGCCCGCCGGTGCTGGTCGGCCTCGGGCTCGCCGTGGTGCTGCCGGTGGTCGCCCTGATCGTCGGCACCGGCGTGCTCGGCGCCGAGATCGACGACGGCACCGTGGTGCACATCCTCACCAAGCCGCTGCCGCGCTGGCAGATCGTACTGCCGAAGCTCGCGGTCGCCGCCGGCGTCACCGCGGTCACCGTCGCCGTGCCGCTCTACGTCGCGGGCGTGCTCGCCCACTCGGTACGCCTCGGCCTCGCGCTCGCCGCCGCCGCGGCTGTCGGGGCGCTGGCGTACTGCGCGTTGTTCGTGGCGCTCAGCCTGGTCACCCGGCGGCCCGTGCTGCTCGGCCTGGTCTACGTGCTGATCTGGGAGGGGCTGCTCGGCAACTTCGTCAGCGGCACGAAGGTGCTCTCCATCCAGCAGTACGTGATCGCGCTCGCCGACCGCTTCGCCCCGACCGAGCTGCTCGCCACGGACGTGTCGGTGCCGGTGGCGACCGTGATGAGCGCGCTCATCGCGGTGGGCTTCACCGCCCTGGCGATCGACCGCCTGCGCTCGTTCAGCGTGGCCGGCGAAACGAGCTGACGTGCAAGGAAGGGCCCCTTCTTAACGCCACCGGTAGAGGAAGGGCCCCTTGTTGACACTCGCACCAGCCGCGTCGGCGGCACCTGTTAACAAGGGGCCCTTCCTATGCACCAGGCGTTAAAAGGGGGCCCTTCCTTACACCTCAGAAGGCGCAGGCGATGACCAGCTCGGGGGTGCGGTCGGGGAGGAGGTCGAGCTTGCCGATCCGGCCCGCCGCCTTCAGGTCGTCGGCGACTACGGTGAGCTGGTCGAGCAGTGCGGCCGGGCCGAGCGCCTCGGCCAGCGGCACCTCCGCCTTCATCGACAGCTTCCGCTCCGACTTGGCGCGGCGCACCTGGCTGAGCGCGTCCCCGGCGAGGCGCAGCAGCTCCGGGTCACCCTCGCCGGAGATCGCCCGCCCCACCTCGTACGTGGTGGGCCACGGCGCGCGGTGCACCGAGCCGTACCGCCACCAGGACCACACCTCCTCCGTCGCGAACGGCAGCACCGGGGCGAAGAGCCGCAACTGCACCGAGAGCGCGCCGGCCAGCGCCGCCCGCGCGGAGTCGGCCCCCGGCCCGCTGCCGTAGGCGCGTTCCTTCACCAATTCGATGTAGTCGTCGCAGAACCGCCAGAAGAACGCCTCCGCGGCCTGCAACGCCGCCGTGTGGTCGTACGCCTCGAACGCGGCCGTCGCCGTGGCGACCACCCCGGACAGGTCGGCGAGCATCGACCGGTCGAGCGGCTCGGTCGCCGCGGCGCGCAACGCGTCGGCGGCGCCCAGCCCCAGGGCGAACCGCGACGCGTTCAGCAGCTTTGTGGCCAGCCGCCGGCCCACCTTGATCTGCGCCGGATCGAAGGCGAGGTCGGTGCCGGGCCGGCCGTTCGCCGCCCAGTACCGGACGGCGTCGGCGCCGTGCTCCTCCAGCAGCGCCATCGGGGTGACCACGTTCCCCTTGGACTTGGACATCTTCTTGCGGTCCGGGTCGAGGATCCAGCCGGACAGCTCCGCGTCCCGCCACGGCAGCACCCCGTGCTCCAGATGGGACCGGACCACCGTGGCGAACAACCAGGTGCGGATGATCTCCTGCCCCTGCGGGCGCAGGTCCATCGGGAACACCCGGCGGAACAGGTCCGGGTCGGTCTCCCAGCCGCCGACGATCTGCGGGGTCAGCGACGAGGTGGCCCAGGTGTCCAGCACGTCCGGGTCGCCGACGAAGCCGCCCGGCGTTCCGCGCTGCGAATCGTCGTACCCGGCGGGCGCGTCGGTGGACGGATCGACCGGCAGCGCCGACTCGTCCGGTGTGAGAGGGTGGGACCAGTCCGGCTCGCCAGCGTTGTCGAGCCGGTACCACACCGGCACCGGCACCCCGAAGAAGCGCTGCCGGCTGACCAGCCAGTCACCGGTCAGGCCCCCCACCCAGTGGTCGTAGCGGTGCCGCATGTGCTCCGGCACCCAGCGCAGCTCCCGCCCCCGGGCCAGCAGCTCCGCGCGCAGCTCCGGATCCCGGCCGCCGTTGCGCAGGTACCACTGCCGGGTCGACACGATCTCCAGCGGCCGGTCGCCCCGCTCGTAGAACTTGACCGGGTGGGTGATCGGGCGCGGCTCGCCGACCAGATCGTTCGCGTCGGCCAGCAGCTGCACGACCGTTCGCCGGGCGCCGTTGACGGTCTGCCCCGCGAGCGCCGCGTACGGCTCCGCCGGCACGCCGGCCGGCGCCTCCGGCAGCAGCCGGCCGTCCCGGCCGATCACCACCCGCGTGTCCAGGTGGAGCTCGCGCCACCAGGTCACGTCGGTCAGGTCACCGAACGTGCAGATCATCGCGATGCCGGTGCCCTTGGCCGGGTCCGCCAGCGGGTGCGCGCGCACCGGCACCTCGACCCCGAAGACCGGGGTACGCACGACCGCGCCGACCAGGTCCGCGTACCGCTCGTCACCGGGGTGGTGGACCAGCGCCACGCACGCCGGCAGCAGCTCCGGTCGGGTGGTGTCGATCAGCACCTCCCGGCCGCCGGGCCCGTGGAAGCGCAGCCGGTGGTACGCGCCGGGCCGCTCCCGGTCCTCCAGTTCCGCCTGGGCGACGGCGGTGGCGAAACCGACGTCCCACAGCGTCGGTGCCTCCGCCTGGTACGCCTCGCCCCGCGCCAGGTTGCGCAGGAACGCCCGTTGGCTGGTCGCCCGCGCGACCCGCCCGATCGTCGTGTACGTCAGCGACCAGTCCACGGACAGGCCGAGGCGCCGCCACAGCGCCTCGAACACCTGCTCGTCGGCCACGGTGAGCCGCTCGCAGAGCTCGATGAAGTTGCGCCGGGAGATCGGGGTGGGGTCCTTGCGCGCGGCGTCGTCCACGGGCGCGTCCGGTGGCACCCAGGCCGGGTCGTACGGCAGGTCCGGGTCGCAGCGCACCCCGTACACGTTCTGCACCCGGCGCTCGGTCGGCAGGCCGTTGTCGTCCCAGCCCATCGGGTAGAACACCGTGCGACCGCGCATCCGCTGGAACCGGGCCACCAGGTCGGTGTGGGTGTACGAGAAGACGTGTCCCATGTGGAGCTCGCCGGATACGGTCGGCGGCGGGGTGTCGATCGCGTACACGTCCGAACGCTTTCTGCCGCGGTCGAACGCGTACGTGCCCTCCTCCTGCCAGCGGCGCGCCCAGGTCTCCTCGAGCCCGTCCAGGGTCGGACGCTCGGGGACGCCGGCGCGGGCCGTCCTCGCCGTATCAGTCATCCGTCGATGGTAGGCAGCGACCGCCCGCCGGGCAGCGGATTACCCGGCGGGGCGCACGTCGGGGGTCCGTCGCCGACCGGGGCACCGACGGGTGCCGCACGAACAGCGGGCCACGGGTGGCCAGCTGGAGGCCGAGGGTTCCACCGGTCCGGGCGTTCGCCCGGTCGAGGATGGTGGAGACCGGCGCGTGGACGTTGCGCTCGTCGGGGTTGGTGCAGGGGCCGCTGCCCGGTCCCCGTACGAGACGATGCCGACCGCCCTGCCGTCCGACTCGGTGAACAGCGGGCCGCCGCTGTCGCCCGGCCGGGCGCAGATCCGCACCTCGATACCGCCATTCGCCTTGCCGGTGACCTCGCCGCACCGGGTGCCGAGCAGGTAGCCCGCCCCGGCGCCGGAATCCGTACTTTTCTCCGGGCTTCGGCGTGTAGGCGGAGCCGGTCGCGCAGACCACCCAGCCGACCTGCACGGCGCTCGCCGGCACCAGACCGGTGACGGCGACGTCCCGGCTCCGGGTGCAGCGCGGGTTGTCCGGCACGCACCAGTAGTTGATCAGGCTGGGCTTGGCGCCGGACGTCGCGCTAGTCATGATCGGCTGTGCGAGTGGCGACCGAGCCGGGCCCGTTCAGGGGACACCCGCCCGCGGGCTTCTGTGGCAGCATCACCGCGTCCGTACGGCGCCGCGGGGGAGGACCACCATGGACGAGGATCTCCGGCCACGCGCGGTGTGGCCCGAGGTGGTCGGCGTCGTCGCGGCCGCGGCGGTCGGCCTGGTCGTCGCGGCCGACGGGTTCCCGCTGGCGGTCTTCGCCGTGTTCACCGAAATACTGGTCCGCGGACCCATGGGACCGGGCGTGTACGCGACGGCCGTGCTCGCCGCGGCGATCGCCGTGCCGGCGCTGCTGCCGCGGCTGCCCGGGTGGCTGGTGGCGGCGGCCGGCCTGGCGGTCTACCTCGCCGCCAGCCTGACCACCACCGACCTGATGATGAGGGCCCTGCTACCCATCCAGGTGGGCACGACACGCGAGGTCGCCCTCGCGCTCGCCGCCACCGCCGGCCTCGGGCTCGCCCTCGGCGGCGTGCTGCTCGCCGTCGCCCAGGCGTCGCCAACCACCTCCTGGTGGACCGGTGCGGGCCTGGCCGCCGGGCTGGTCCTGCACCCGGTCGGCACCGACCTGTTCGTCGCGGTGTCGCCTCCGGACGGCACGACGGTGCCGAGCGCGCAGCCGGGTGTCGTCCGCCCCGGCGACCTCATGCTCTGGCTCGCCCTCGGGCTGGTCGTGGTCGCCGCCGTCGTCACGTACGTCCGGGGGAGCGGGAGAGGGATGGTCGGCCCGGCCCGGTTCCGGCCCGGCGCGCCCGTGGCGGTGATCGCCGTCACCGCGCTGTTCCTCGTGGGCTTGGCGCTGCGGATGGGAATGATCCGGGCGTACCGCCCCGGTCCGGACGAGATCGCCCGCCCGGATCGGGCTGCCGAGTCGTTCGCCCAGGTGTCCGCCGTGGTCCTCGCCGCCGTCGCCGCGCTCCTGCTGGCGGCCTACGCGTACCGGCTCGGCCGCGCGCGGGCCGCCCGTTGGGTGGTGCTCGGCGCCGCGGCGGCACCGATCGTGGTGTTCACGTTCCCCCACATCGGCCGGTCGCCGGCGACCCGGACAGCGCTCGTCCTGCTGCTCGGGCTGGGGGCGGTGGCCGGGGGTGCGCTGGCGGGTCGGTACGCGGCGCGGCTGCTGCCCTGGGACGCGCTCGGGCTGGTGGTGGCCGCCGCCGCGACCGCCCTGACCTGGCCGGCGCCCCGGGCGGAACTCCCGTCGTCCGACACGGTGGGGCCGGCGCTGGTCGCCGTCGGCCTCGGCCTGGCCCTCGGGTCCGGCATCGTCCTGGTGACCGGTCCGGCGGGGCCGCCGCCCGCCCGTGAGGCCGGCATGGTGAACGGTGACGGGGCGGGTGTGCTCGTCCTCGGGCCGGCCACGCTGATGCTCTGCGCGACGGCGCTCGCGCCGGTCATGGTTCGCTCCCAGGCCGGCGACGTGACGGGGCAGGAGTCGTCCTTCACCCTTCCGCTCTTCACCACGGTGGGCGCCGTGCTGCTGGTGGTGCTCTTCGGGTTCGCCCGCGCGGTCGACCGTCCTCTTCCGGACCGGAGTGCCGAGCCGGCCGCGTCCGCCACGTAGGGCACGGGTGGTCCTACACGAGCGAGTCGCGCCACTGCCGGTGCAGCGCGGCGTACCGGCCGTCGGCGGCGACCAGCTCGGCCGGCGGGCCGTCCTCGACGATCCGCCCCGATTCCAGCACCACCACCCGGTCGGCGATTTCCACGGTGGACAGCCGGTGCGCGATGACCAGCGCGGTGCGGTCCCGCAGGATGGTGCCGAGGGCGTGCTGGACCGCCCGTTCGGTCGGGACGTCCAGTGACGAGGTCGCCTCGTCGAGGATCAGCACCGCCGGGTCGGCCAGGAACGCGCGGGCGAAGGCGACGAGCTGCCGCTGGCCGGCGGAGAGCCGGCCGCCCCGGCGGTGCACCTGGGTGGCGTACCCCTCGGGGAGCGCGGCGATGAAGTCGTGCGCGCCGATCGCCCGCGCTGCCGCCGCCACGGCGTCGTCGTCGGCGTCGGGACGGCCGAACCGGATGTTCTCCGCGACCGTGCCGCCGAAGAGGTGGGTCTCCTGGGTGACCAGCACGAGCGCGCGGCGCAGGTCGGCGTCCGCGACGTCGCGCAGGTCGACGCCGTCCAGCAGCACCTCCCCGGTCACCGGGTCGTGGAAGCGCGCGAGCAGCTTGGCGACGGTCGACTTGCCGGCGCCGGTCGGGCCGATCAGCGCGACGGTCTGCCCGGCCGGGATGTCGAGGTCCAGGCCGGTGAGGATCGGCGCGTCCGGGCGGTACCCGAAGGTGACCGCCCGGAAGGTGACCGCGCCGCGGGCCGGCCCGGCCGGCAGCGGCACCGGCCGGGCCGGTTCGGGCACCGCGGGCCGCTCGTCGAGCACCCCGGCGAGCTTCTCCAGCGCGGCCGTGGCCGACTGCAGCGAGTTGTAGAACTGGCTCAGCTCCTGCATGGGCTCGAAGAACCGCCGCAGGTAGAGCAGGAAGGCGGCGAGGACGCCGATCTCGGTGTGGCCGTCGAGCACCCGCCAGCCGCCGTAGCACAGCACCACCGCCACGGTGACGTTGCCGATCACCTTGATCCCGGGGGAGTAGGTGGCGATCAGGCGGAAGGCGTGCAGGCTGGCCCGCCGGTAGTCGTCGCTGACCGCCGTGAAGATCCGCTGGTTGCGGCGCTCGCGGCGGTACGCCTGCACCGCCCGGATGCCCCGCATCGACTCGACGACGTGGACGATGACCAGCGCGATCGTCTCCCGCGTGCGCCGGTACGCCGCCGCCGAGGCGCGCGCGAACCAGCGCGACAGCCAGTACAGGAACGGGAACGCGAGCAAAGTCACGCCGGCCAGCGGCGGATCGAGCCAGAGCAGGATGGCGGCGACCGAGAGGATGGACAGGGCGGCGAGCACGAGACTGTCGATGCCGCCGCCGGCCAACTCGCCGATCGAGTCGAGGTCGCTGGTGAGCCGGGAGACCATCCGCCCCGACGTGTACCGCTCGTGGAATCCCACCGACAGCCGCAGGAACTGGCCGTACACCCGCTGTCGCAGGTCGAGCAGGACGGCCTGGCCGATCCGTGCGGAGAGAACGAGGAAGCCGCGGCGTGCCGCGTACTCCATGGCGGTGGCGACGGCGAACGCGGCGGCGATCCCGACCAGCGGGCCGGGATTCCCGGCCCGTAGCGGCGCGATCCCCCGGTCGATGCCGAGCATCACGAGGTACGGCCCGGCCATGCCGGCTGCGTTCTGCCCGAGCAGCAACGCGACCGCGACGGCGAGCCGCCAGCGGTGCGGGCGCAGCAGGTCCCGCAGCAGCACCCGGCTGCGCGCGCGGAGGCGGGCCACCGCCGCGGGGTCGGTGTCCTCGGCGTGGCTGCGGTCGGCGTCCGGGTCGGTGGCGATCCCGCGCCAACTGTCCAGGTCGGGCGGCCGTCGTTGCGGGTCGGGCGGCCGTCGTGGCGACGGCACCGGTCCGGGCGGACCACCGGTGTCGTCGTCGGCCTCCGTCACGACCGCACCAGGCCCCGCCCGTCGGGTGCGGGGCCACCCGCCGCGGGGCCGGGCGCGCGGGTCGGCGGTTCCGCCGAGAGCAGCGCACGGTACGCGGGCACGGCGCCGAGCAGGTGCGAGTGGCGGCCCACCGCCGTGATCCGTCCCTCCTCGAGCAGGGCGACCCGGTCGGCGAGCGTGATGGTGGACGGTCGGTGCGCGACCACCAGCGCGGTGGTGTTGCGCAGCACCCGGCGCAGCGCCGCCTCCACCATCGCCTCGGTGTGCACGTCGAGGGCGGACAGCGGATCGTCGAGCACGAGCACCGCCGGCCGGCCGAGCACGGCCCGGGCCAGCGCCAACCGCTGCCGCTGCCCGCCGGAGAGCGACAGGCCCTGCTCTCCGACGCGGGTGGCGAGCCCCCACGGCAGGTCGTACGCGAAGTCGGCCTGCGCCAGTGCCAGTGCGGCCCGGACCTCCTCCTCACCGGCGTCGGGCCGGCCCAGCGTGAGGTTCTCCCACACCGACATCGAGAACAGGGTGGGCTCCTCGAAGGCCACCCCGACCAGCCGGCGCAGCGAGGCGAGGCGCAGGTCCCGCAGGTCGTGCCCGTCCAGCGTGATCCGCCCGTCGCCCGCCTCGTGCAGCCGGGGCACCAGGGACAGCAGGGTGCTCTTGCCCGAGCCGGTCGCGCCCACCAGCGCCACCGTCTCACCCGGCTCGACGGTCAGGTCGAGGGCCCGCAGGACGGGTGCCGTGGCGCCCGGGTAGCGGAACGAGACCCCTTCGAACGCCAGCCGGCCGCGTACGGCGGCCCGGCCGAGCGCGACCGCGTGCGGACGGTCCACGATGGCGGGCGTGGTGTCCAGCAGCTCCCGGACCCGGTCGGCCGCGGTCGCCGCCTCCTGCCCGCCGGCGATGATCCAGCCGAGGCCCTGCACCGGCCAGACCAGCATGAGCTGGAGGCTGACGAACGCCACCAGTTCCCCGATGGTGAGTGCGCCGCTCGCGGCGGCGGCCGCACCGGCGACCAGCACGACGCCCAGGGTCAGGTTCGGCACCAGGTCGAGCCGGGCCGATGTCGCGGCGAGCAGCCGCCCCTTGCCGACGCCGGTGTCGTGCAGGGCCCGGGCCCCCTCGGCGAACCGTGCGGCGAGTTGCGGCCCCCGCCCGTACGCCTTCATCGTGCGCAGCCCCTGCGCCGTCTCCTCGACCAGGGTCGCCACGTCGCCCTGCTGGTCCTGCATGCGTCGGGAGGCGGTGTGGTACGCCTGCGCGAACCGTCGGGCGATGAGGAACAGCGGCACCGCGCTCGCCGCCACCAGCAGCCCCAGCACGGGGTGCAGCCGGATCAGCAGCACCACCACGACCACGTAGGTGACCAGGTTGAGGATCAGGAAGAACAGGCCGAAGGAGAGGAACCGGCGGATCACCGACAGGTCGGTGGTGATCCGGGACAGCAGCTGACCGGACTGCCACCGGTCGTGGAAGCTCGGCGGCAGCCGTTGCAGGTGGGCGTAGACGTCGGCGCGGATGGCCGCCTCCATGCCGACGGAGGAGGACGACTGCACCCAGCGCCGGATGAAGATCAGCAGTGCCTCGGCGAGACCCAGCAGCAGCGCCAGGCCGGCGAGGCGGACCAGCCCGCCCGGGTCCTGCCGGGCGACCGGGCCGTCCACGACGCGCTGCGCCACCAGGGGCACCGCGATCCCCGCCGCGGTGGCGGCCAGCCCGGCGACGAGCAGCCAGGCGAACTCCGCCGCGTACGGGCGCAGGTAGTGCCGCAGGCGCCAGAGGTTGTGCAGCGGATGTCGGCCCGTGGCGGGGACCGAGTCTCCTTCACTTTCCGCAGGCACTACCCGACGGTAGCGGCAATTGGGAGCGGTGCCGGTGTCAGCTTGTTGTCAAGCGCCGCTCATGACCGAGAAGCCACTTCTTCACGTCCAGCCCCCAGCGGTAGCCGCCGAGCGTCCCGTCGGTGCGCAGCACCCGGTGGCAGGGGACGAAGAGCGCGGCGGCGTTGCGGGCGCAGGCCGCCGCGGCGGCGCGGACCGCCGCCGGGCGTCCGGCCAGCCCGGCGAACCCGGTGTACGTGACCGGCTCGCCCGGCTTCACCTCCCGCAGCACCGTCCACGCGTACGCCATGAACGCCCCACCGGTGTGCTGCTCCACCGGCACGGTGTCGATCGCGGTCAGTTCGCCGTCCAGGTAGGACGCGACGGCGGCGGTGACCGGGCCGAGGTCGGGCCGGGGCCGTAGCGGCGCCCGCAGGCTCGGGTGGATGAGGGGGACCAGGGTCTGCGGGTCGGCGGTGAAGCCGGCGGCCCGGACCGCCCCGTCGGGTCCGGCGACGACGCTGAGCGGGCCGGCCGGGGTGGCGATGACGGTGCTGTCGATCGTGCTCATGCTGCTCTCCAGAGTCGGATGACCGCGTACGAGCGCCAGGGGCGCCAGCGGTCGGCGTACGTGTCGAGGGTCTTCGGGTCGTCCGGCAGGCCGAGGGCGGCGGCGCCGCGGCGTACGGCGAGGTCGGTGGGGAGGAACGTGTCCGGGTCGCCGAGCGCGCGCAGCGCGACGTAGTCCGCCGTCCACGCCCCGATGCCGGGCAGTGCCAGCAGCCGCTGCCGGGTCTCCTCCCGATCCCCACCCGGCTCCAGGTCCAGGACCCCGTCGACCACCGCCCGCGCCAGCCCCCGGATCGTCTCCCGCCGCCCACCCGGCATCCCAAACCCCGAATCCGGCACCCCCAGCACCTCCCCAGCCGACGGAAACCCCCGCAACCCCCGCCCCGCCTCGGCGTGATCATGAAGTTGACGGGTGAGTTGATCTCCTTCGTACCCGCTAACTTCATGATCGACGGCGGCGGTCGGGGCGGGGAGGTGGGTCAGGAGGCGGGTCAGGGTGGTGCGGGCGGACGTCACCGAGACCTGCTGGCCGATGATCGCGCGGACGGCCATCTCGAAGCCGTCGGCGGCGCGGGGGACGCGGATGCCGGGCTCCGCCGCGACCGCCGGGGCGAGGGCGGGGTCGGCGGCCAACGTCTGGTCGACCGCCACCGGGTCGGCGTCGAGGTCGAGCAGGCGGCGGCAGCGGGCCACCGCCGGCGCCAGGTCCCGCATGTCGGTCAGCCGCAGCGTCGCCACCACGTGCCCGTCCGCCGGGGTCAGGGCCGCCTCGCCGGTGCCGTGCGGCAGCCGCAGGCCCCGGTGGTACGTGCCGGCGCGCACCTCGTCGACCGCCGGCAGCGCCCGGAGGGCGAGGAAGTCCAGCAGGGCCCGGGCGTGCAGCGGCGGCCGGTACGCGAGCCGTACGGTGATCGTGCCCGCCCCGGCCGGCGCCGGACGCTGGCCCCGGGCGGTCCGCAGCTCGGTCGGCGCGACCCCGTACACCTCGCGGACCGTGTCGTTAAACTGCCGGACGCTGCCGAACCCGGCCGCGAACGCGACGTCCGCCATCCCGAGCGCGGTGGTCTCGATCAGGGTCCGCGCGGTCTGCGCGCGCTGCGCCCGGGCCAGGGCGAGCGGGCCGGCGCCCAACTCGGCGCGGAGCATCCGGTGCAGGTGCCGCTCGGTGTAGCCGAGCCGCGCCGCGAGGCCCGGCACCCCGTCCCGGTCGACGACACCGTCGGCGATCAGCCGCATGGCGCGACCCACCACGTCGGCCCGGACGTCCCACTGCGGGGACCCGGGCGCGGCGTCCGGCCGGCACCGGCGGCAGGCGCGCAGGCCGGCGCCCTGTGCGGCGGCGGCCGACGGGAAGAACCGGACGTTCTGCCGCTTCGGGGTGATCGCCGGGCAGGACGGCCGGCAGTAGATGCCGGTAGAGGTCACGCCGGTGTAGAACCAGCCGTCGAACCGCTGGTCGCGGCTGTCGACGGCCCGGTAGCACCGTTCGAAGTCCAGGTCCACGCACCGATGATGCCTCCGCGCCGGACGCGTCTGCTGGCGGGAATCGGACGTGGCCGTGGACCGGCTAGCTTGCGTGCTCCAGCGCCCAGGCCAGCGCCTCGTCCGCGATCCGCTCCGAGCCCTGCTGCGCCGGCAGCAGGTGGGCGTAGCCCGGGTACTCACGGATCTCCGTGACCGCGTTCGGCGTGTAGTGCGCCACGTTCGACCGCTGCACCGCGGGCGGCATCAGGTGGTCCTCGCCGCCGGAGATGAACAGCAGCGGCGCCCGGGCGTCGTTCCGGTAGTCGACCCAGGTGTCCTGCCGGCCGGGCTGGACGTTGGCGAGCAGGCTGCCCCAGAAGATCGCCGCGGAGGCGGGGACGTGGTAGCGCCGGTACAGGGCGAGCGACTCCTCCTCCGGGAACGTGTTGGTGAACGCGTACCGCCACTGCTCGGGGCTGAGTCCGGTCGCCCGCTCGCGGTCGAACGGATGGCGTAGCACCGGGAAGGACGCCTTGAGCTGCGCCGGGGGCGCCACCTTGACGCCCTCGGTCGGTGCCGAGTTGAGGGCGACGCCGGCCGCGCCGAAGCCGTGGTCGAGCAGGATCTGGGCGAACGCGCCGCCCGCGGAGTGGCCCATGATGATCGGCGGCCGGTCCAGCTCGCGGAGCACGGCCTCGAGGGACGCGATGATGTCCGGCACGGTCAGTCGCTCGATCGGGGTCGGGTCGGAGTTCAGTGCCTCCACGCCCACCTCGAAGCCCGGATAGCCGGGCGTGAGGACCCGGTACCCCTGGGCCTCGTAGTGGGCCTTCCACCCCTCCCAGCTCAGCGGGGTCACCCAGAAGCCGTGGATGAGCACGATCGTGTCGGGCTTCATGACACCCCCCGGCTACCTGGCCCGTCCTGCGGAGCCTAGCCGCGCGTTCGCTCCGGTCGTGCGGGAAACTGTCGGTTGTGGCCGGTACCGTCCCGCCATCAACTCAAGAAGGGGTGCGGCGATGGCGAGCGGGGCGGGTCGGCAGGCGGCGTCGACGCGGGACGGGCACCCTCCGCTGGAGCGGGCGGTGGTGCAGGGCTTCTACTTCCGCATGCGGGCCGTCGCTCCCGCTGCGGTCGGCGCCCTCGACCGGGACCGCGCCGGTGACCCGGGGCGCGCCTTCGGCGACACCGCCTGCGGCCGGCTCGTCCGTTCATTGGACGACGACGGGCTGCGCGCCCTCGGCATGTGGGTGCACCACTGGTGCATGCGGTTCTACGACGACGACACCCGGGCCGCGCTGCGCCTGCTGCGGGAGATCGCCGCCCGGCCCGGCCTGGGCTGGACGGCCGACGAGGTCCGGTGGATGCTCCGCGAGTCGTACGCGACCGTCCCGGCCGCCGACGCCCGGTTCACCCTGCCGCTCGCCGCCGCCGCCGAGCTGGCCCCCGGCACGCTGCGGATCGAGCCCGTCGTCCCCCGCCAGCCCGGTCCCCGCGACTGACGCTCGCCGGCCGGCCGGCGTGGGGGAAGCTGGCCGGCCACGGTGGCGCCGACGGCCAGCGCGAAGCCGGCGAGCTGCCACCCGGTCAGCGCCTGGCCGAGCACCGCCCAGCCGAGCACGGCGGCGGTCAGCGGGCTCAGCGCGCCGAGCAGGGAGACCTGGGTGACGGGCAGCCGGGCGGCCCCGCGGAACCAGAGGGCGTACGCCAGGGCCGTGCCGACCAGCGTCAGCCAGGCGTACCCGGCCAGCGCGGGCGGGTCGGGGCGCGGCACCGCCCCCTCGACCAGCACGGCGACGGGCACCACCAGCAGCCCGCCGGCGGTGAGCTGCCACCCGGTGGCGGTGAGTGTCCCGACCCCCGGTGGGCGTCCCCACCGCCGGGTCAGCACCAGCCCGGTCCCCATCGCCGCGGTGGCGGTCAGCCCGGCCGCCACGCCGAGGGCGTCCAGCCCGGCGCCCGGGCGGAGCACCACCAGCGTGACCCCGACCAGCGCTGTCACCGCCGCGGCGAGCGCCCACCGGCGGGGACGCTCGCGGAGCACCAGCACGGTGAGGCCGGCGACCAGCAGGGGTTGGGTGGCGCCGAGGACGGCGGCCGTCCCGCCGGGCAGCCGGTACGCGGCCAGGAAGAGCAGCGGGAAGAACGCGCCGATGTTCAGCGCGCCGAGCACGGCGCTCCGCCACCACCAGGAGCCGTGTGGCCGGTGCCGGGTGACGGCGAGCAGCAGCAGCCCGGCGGGCAGGGCCCGGAACGCGCCGGACCAGAGCGGCCGGTCCGGCGGCAGTAGTTCGCTGGTGACCAGGTACGTGGTTCCCCAGGCGATCGGCGCCGCAGCGGTGACCAGGGGGTCGAGCCGGCGGTGGTCCATGGGCTCCTCCTCAAAATGCTCTTCGCTAAGTAGCTTAGTGCTAAGCTACTTAAAGTCGAGTGATGCGAGGGGTGCGAGGTGCGGCACAATCCGGATGTGGCGCAACGGGACGACGTCGACGGCATCGTCGAGCAGTGGCGGCGGGAACGCCCGGGCATGCGACCCGAGCCGATGGCCGTCTTCGGCCGCATCTACCGGCTGGCCCGCCTGGTCGGCGACGAGCAGGAGCGCACGTACGCCCGATGGTCGATCAGCCGGGGAGAGTTCGACGTGCTCGCCGCGCTGCGCCGCGCCGGTGCCCCGTACACGCTGCCGCCGAAGGCGCTCGCCGCGTCGATGATGCTCACCTCGGGCGGCATGACCGGCCGGCTCGACCGGCTGGAACGGGCCGGACTGGTCCGCCGCTCGCCCGATCCGGCGGACCGGCGGGGCCTCCAGGTGACCCTCACCGACGCCGGCCGGGAGTTGGTCGAGGAGGCGGCGGAGGCGGGTCTCGCGGTGCAGCGCCGGCTGCTCGACGCGCTGCCACCGGAGGACCAGGAGCGCCTCGGCGACCTGCTGCGTACCCTCCTCGGCGCGGTGACCGACGTCGACCGCTGACCTGCGCCGCGCGCCAGACCCGTCCGCGCCGCCGACTCCTGTTGATCAAGAGGTTGTGGGGCCGGGAGACGCTTTCCACCGCCCAACTGCTCTTGATCGACCCGGTCGGTGACGAGCCGACGTGGCGGTGGCCGATGAGCGGGATGCGCGCGGGCTGCGGCAGGATGGGCGGCGCTCCCGACGGAAGGACGACCGTGGCCGCCAGCGAACCGACCATCCTCGCGACCAGCATGGGCATCTACGCGCCGCGCAAGGACGGTGCGGCCCGGCGGATCAACCCGATCTTCCACCTGGCCGCCGACCTGGCCGAGGCCGGGCGCGAGCCCAGGATCTGCTTCCTCAACCAGGCCGAGGGGGACCAGCCCACCACGCTGACCCGGGTGTACGAGGCGTTCGCCGGCAGTCGCTTCCGCATGACCCACCTGGCGCTGTTCCCGATGCCGAACGTCGACGACGTCCGGGCGCACCTGCGGGCGCAGGACGTGATCTGGGTCGGCGGTGGCAGCGTGGTGAACCTGGTGGCCGTGTGGGGGGTGCACGGCCTCGGCGAGATCCTGCGGGAGTGCTGGGAGGCCGGCGTCGTGCTGGGCGGCGTGTCGGCCGGCTCCATCTGCTGGCACACCGGTGGCGCCACCGACAGCTTCGGCCCCACGCTGCGCGGCTTCACCGGCGGGCTGGGCTGGCTGCCGTACGGCAACGGCGTGCACTACGACAGCGAGGAGCAGCGCCGGCCGCTGATGCACCGGCTGGTCGGCGACGGAACGCTGCCGACCGCGCACTGCACCGACGACGGCACCGGCCTGCTCTACCGGGGTGAACGGCTGGTCGAGGCGGTCGCGGACCGTCCGGGGGTGTCGGCGTACGAGGTCAGCCGGGGCCCGGACGGCAGCGTACGCGAAACGCCGATCGGCCCGCGCCTGCTCGACTGACCGGGCCCCGCGTCAGACCCGGTCCTCGAAGGCGGCGCAGACGGTGGCCCGGACCCCGGGCCCCTCGACCGCCCGCAGCAGCGCCCCGGCGACGACCCGTGCCGGTGGAGCCCGAAAGCCGAGCCAGGTGCCGGCGGCCGGTGGGCACCGGCGTAAGCTGGCTCGTCGTGAGTCTCACCATCGGCATCGTCGGCCTACCCAACGTCGGCAAGAGCACGCTGTTCAACGCCCTGACCAAGAACGACGTGCTCGCGGCGAACTACCCCTTCGCCACCATCGAGCCCAACGTCGGTGTCGTCGGTCTGCCGGACGAGCGGCTGCACAAGCTCGCCGAGATCTTCACCTCGCAGAAGGTGATCCCCGCGCCGGTGTCGTTCGTCGACATCGCCGGCCTGGTGCGCGGCGCCTCCAAGGGGCAGGGGCGGGGCAACGCGTTCCTCGCCAACATCCGCGACGCCTCCGCGATCTGCCAGGTGGTGCGCGCCTTCTCCGACCCGAACGTGGTGCACGTCGACGGCAAGGTCTCCCCGGCCGACGACATCGAGACGATCAACACCGAGCTGATCCTCGCCGACATCCAGACGCTGGAGAAGGCCGTGCCGCGGCTGGAGAAGGAGGCCAAGCTCCGCAAGGACCGGGCCGCCGCCCTGGCCGCCGCCAAGGCCGCCGTTGACGTGCTCGACGGTGGTACCACCCTCTACGCGGGCGCGGCCGCCGCCGGGATCGAGCTGGAGCACCTGCGTGAGCTGCACCTGCTCACCACCAAGCCGTTCCTGTACGTCTTCAACGTCGACGAGGCCGAGCTGGCCAACGCGGAGTTCCTCGACGAGCTGCGCGCCCTGGTCGCCCCGGCCGAGGCCGTCTTCATGGACGCCAAGATCGAGTCCGAGCTGGTGGACCTGCCCGAGGAGGAGGCCCGCGAGCTGCTGGAGTCGATCGGGCAGTCCGAGCCCGGGCTGGACCAGCTCGTCCGGGTCGGCTTCCGGACGCTCGGGCTCCAGACGTACCTCACCGCCGGCCCCAAGGAAGCGCGGGCCTGGACCGTCCCGATCGGCGCGACCGCGCCGGAGGCCGCCGGGGTCATCCACTCCGACTTCCAGCGCGGCTTCATCAAGGCCGAGGTCGTCTCCTACGGCGACCTGGTCGCGGCCGGCAGCATGGCCGCGGCCAAGGCGGCGGGCAAGGTCCGCATCGAGGGCAAGGAGTACGTCATGCAGGACGGCGACGTGGTGGAGTTCCGCTTCAACGTCTGAATCCGGCCCATTCCTGCAGCTCAGGAGGTTGGTGCCTCGCCCTGGGGCACGCCGGGGGCACAACCCCACGCCTCGTCGACCGCCCGGCGGGTCCGCTCCTCCGAGTCCGGCATCAGGTGACCGTACGTCGACAGGACGAGGGTCGCGTTCGAAGCCGACATCGTCGGAGAATCGCGGCGGCCTCCAACAGCGGCGCATCTTCGCCAACAGCCGCGGAAAGGGTACTTTTCGGCTAGCCGGGTGGTGACGGCGGCTCGGGTGGACGTCCGCGGGCGCGGGTTGCGTCGGCGATGGCGATCCCGGTAAGGACCGCGATGGCCGCGATGGCGGCCAGTAGCGGCGGCAGGAGGAGCATCGGCGGTGTCAGGGCGACCAACACGAGCAGCCCGATCACCCGGTCCCGGGACACGCGGCTGAACACCGCGTACTCGAAGAAGGAACGCCCGACCAGGAACAGCGCGGGCCCGCCGAGGATGACGGCGACCCAGGCCGGCCGTGTGTCCCCGAGTGGATGGGCGATGACGAGTTCGTCGCCCACCGCGGTCGCGACGATGCCGGCCATCATGAGCAGATGAGCGGTTAGCGCCGACACGGCTATGCGGTCTGGGTGGATCGCCGCTGCGATGGCAGCCGGCAACAACTCTCCCGAGCGGTAGATGTAGATCCGCCAGAACAGCGCCGTGCCAACGAAAGACACCACGAACGCCGCGGTCCGATCAGCCGCGAAACCGCTGCCACTGAGGGTCAACGCGGTGACCAGGATCAACTCGCCGAGCGCGATGATAAAGAGCTGCCGGTACCGCTCGGCCAGATGCTCGGCCGCGATCGGGAACTCCGATTCGGGCGAGCGACCCAACCTCGGAGTGGGGAAGCGCAATCCGCGTGCCGTGTAGTCCAGGGCCACCGCCAGCGTCCACAGCGCCCCGCGCACCGCACCGTGCGCGAGCGCCCCCGCGATCCACGGCACCGCCGACACACCAAACCAGAACAACACCCGCACGCTTCTGCTCTGCAATTCATGGCCACGCAGAGCGAGGACGAGGAAGAGTTGGCGGCCGACATGGATGGCGACGTACGTGCCTGCGAAGACCAGACCTCGCTCGCCGAACGCGTCGGGCAGCGCGACCACCATCACCAAACTGCCGAGCATGGTCGCGGTGACCAGCAGCTGTAGCGCCGGCTGCTGCGGGTCGTAGAAGTCGGTTATCCACGCCGTGACGGACCAGACCCACCACATCGCCAACAGCAGCACCAGCGTCTGGAAGGCGCCGCTCCACGTGAGATCCTGGATCAGCCCGTGCGAGAGCTGGACGAGCGCGACGACGAACACCAAGTCGAAGAACAGCTCCAGGAAGTTTGCCCGCCACGGCGCTTCGGGCCCTCGCAGCAGCTTGGCACCGCTCGCCGTCATCATCCCGCCCGTTCTGCCGGCTTTTGTCGGGGGCTTGAAGCATTCGTACCACGCGGCGACGTTGGCGAGGAGGATCTGTGGCCGCGGCCGCGTTACACGGGCTGTCGGGTCTCAGGACCTGCGTGACAGATCAGTCTCGGGACGTGGGTGACACGTCCCGGCGACGAATTTGTGATGATCAGTCCTGGTCCGCAGAAAGTCCTGCCAGTTGCTGCGTTACGGCCACGGGCCGAGTGTCTCAGGCCCGATCTCGTAGGTGCGGCCCGGCTCGTTGAAGCGACCGGCGGGCGCAGCCGGGCCATCACCGTCACCGTACGGCTGCCGGCAGCACCCAGGGCTCGTGCGGTCCCGCCCGCCGACTAGGCTCCTCGTAGTGCGCGTCCTCTTCTTCAACAATCCGATCAACGGCCATTTCCTGCCCCTACTCCCGTTGGCCCGTGCCCTGCGCAAGCGGGGGCATTCCGTTGCCTTCGTCAGCGCCGCCGGCATGGCCGCTGCCGTCGAGGCGGAAGGCTTCGAGCTGATCGCCGCCGGTCCGACAGCGGGCGTGGTGATCGACGAGCTGGCGCGTCGAACCGGCACCAACATCCTGGTCAGCAGGACGCCGGAACTCGTCGGCGAGTTCTTCGCCGGGGTGCGCGTCGACCTGGCCGTGGACGAGGCTCTGGCCGGGTCGCGTGCCTGGCGGCCGGATCTGGTCGTCTCCGAGCACCTCGACTTCGTGGGTCCGCTCGTCGCGGCCATGATCGAGCTGCCGTCCGCGGCGGTGGCGATCGACCCGGCGCTGGAGCCGGGATCCCTGGCCGCCCTTGCCGTGGCGGCGCGCTCCCGGTACCTCAGTCGCGGTCTGGCCGCGCCGGACCACGTGCCGTCCGGCCGCTGGCTGCTCGACCTCTGCCCACCGAGCCTGCAACGGGGCGGTGCGCTGCCGCCGCTCGATCACATCGCGCTGCGGCCGGAGCCGCACCAGGCCCCCGACGGCGCGCCGCGTGCGGCCCGCGTTCCGGGTACCGGCCGACCCCGCGTACTGGTCAGCCTCAGTACCGCTCCCGGGGCCCCGTCCGCGCTCGGCCCGGTGCTTCGGTCGTTGAGCGCCCTCGACGTCGACCTGGTGGCGGCGACGGGCGGCCGCCCGGCTGAGGAGTTCGGACTGGAGCCGGGACGGGTGGAACTGTTCTCCTTCGTGCCGGCGGCGGAGCTGCTGGACGGCGTCACGGCCGTGGTCCACCACGGCGGTTCGGGCACGACCTTCGGCACGGCGGCGCGCGGCCTCCCCGCCGTCGTCGTGCCCGGCACGGAAGGGCAGGAGCGCCAGGCGAAGCGCGTCGAGGCTGCCGGAGCCGGACTGGCCCTGCCGATCGGGGAGCAGGAACCTTCGGCCGTCGCCGCCGCGCTGGCCCGGCTGCTCACCGAGCCCGCGTTCACCGTGGCGGCACAGCGTCTCAGTGACGAGATCGCCGCCATGCCGTCGGCCTCCGAGGTGGCTGAACGCCTGGTCGCGTACGTCTCCGAAAGCGGCGCCGTGGCACCCCTGCGGTGATTCTCCGCACGGCACGCGGAGTAGCCGTTCATCGCGGACCATGCCCGATGGACGTCCGGCGTCTCCGGCAAGGTACGTCGGCAGCCGCTCGGCGACCACGATGACCGATTGCCGCCAGACGGGTCAGCGTCGGGGCGGCAGCCTCGACGGCATGCCGAGCACCAGCCGAGCCAGTGGTCCCGTGCCCTTCGCACACTGGTACACCTTCGCCGAGGGCGGTCCCGTGCACCGCGCCCGCCTGCCGTTCCCGTCGGCGGCGCCCGCCCCGTTCGAGGTCGCCCGGTGGTCGGTGGCCCCCGGGACGTCCAACGATCTCGACGTCCACCGGTCCCGTGAGGTGTGGGTCATCGTGACGGGCACCGGCACGTTGACGTGGGCCGACCAGACGACCGCTGTCGGCGCCGGGGATGTCGTGGCCTTCGAGAGCCAGGTGCCGCACCAGGTTCGCAACGACGGACCCGAGCCGCTCCTCGCCATCTCCGTGCACTGGCTGGAGGACGACCTCAGCGGCTAGACGGGTGTCGCGCTGGCACCTGCTTCTGGCTGCCTCGTCTAGGTCGCTTCGGCAGGTGCGGGGGTGGCCGGTCGGGTGGCGGGTCGGGCGAGGACTGCCGCCGTGACCAGCGCGATCACCAGCCATGGCACCAGCACGGGCGCCAACGCCCGCCACGCGGGCCAGGTCGGCGCGGCCAGCCCGTCGGTGAGCAGATCGGACCAGGTGGACTGCGCACCCGGCAGCAGGCCGACGGTCACCAGGGCGGCGGCGAGCGGCTGCCGGCGGGTGCGAGCCAGCAGGAGGAACAGTCCCGCGCCGGCGAGCGCGCCGAGCACGGTGCCGCCGACCACGGCGACCTCGAAGCCGGCGGGCGGTGCCGCCGTGACGGCGAGGCGGGTGCCGGTCGGGTGCTGCACGAGCGTGACGAGCAGCCCGTCCCGCTCGACCCGCCAGCCGTCGCACGGACTGCCCGGCACGGCGCGGCCGTCCCGCCAGCCCCGGGATTCCGCGGTACGCCGCAGGAGCCCGGTGAGCGCGCAGTCCGGGCTCTCCCCGTAGTGCAGCTCGGTGCGCCCGGAGCCGTAGTCGTCGTCGGCGAGGACGACGCCGTACCGCCAACCTCGCACGATCATCGATCCCGATGCGTGGGTGCCGGGGAGCAGCTCCTCCGCCACGGCCGTCGACCGCTCCGGGGTGGGCGGGGTGGCACCCCGGCCGCCGTACCAGGCTCCCGCGCTCAGCCCGGCCGTGCCCAGCAACACCGCGCCGAGCAGAACCATCACCACGCGTAGCGCCCGTCCACCCACCGAACTCACCGTCTCCCCGTCGAGTGCGGCACAGCGTAGCTTTCACCGTCCATCAGGGCTGCCCCGGTGGACGGTGATAATCAGCCGGCAGGAAGTCGAGTGGATCAGTCGGCCGGACGGGTCAGCTCGACCTCGTCACCCGGATGGAGCTGGACCTGATGGTTCTGGTCGCGGACCTCAAGTACCGGCACGCCTTCGTCCATGTCCATCCGGCGGCGCTCGTTGCTGGTGGGCATTCGGGCGATCACCGACGCGCCCGGCGGTAGCTCCACGCGCCTGCGCTGCGGCTGTGGTCGAACGGTCGTGCCGTGGCCTCGGCTGGTGTTGACCAGGCCCTCGTACCGCAAGACCGAGATGGCCATTCGGACGGCATCCCTACCGATCCCGTACTCCTGACTCAGTCGCGCCTCGCTGCCGATCTGGGCGCCAGGGGTGAGTTCGCCGGACTCGATCTGATCGCGGAGCAGGTCGGCGAGCTGGACGTAGACCGGCGTGTGCGACCGCGGATCGATACTCATGCGTCAAGCCTTGACACCTCATGGATACGTGTGCTCTTACCCGTATGGCCTTGTGGCCATAGGGCGATTCCTATAGGGTCGTCGTCACGGTGGGTGGTCGCTAGGTGCAAATCTCGCAATCACCCTTCCGAGCAGCAGCTCTGCTGCCGCGCCGCCGGCTCTGGCTGCGATCGCAGGGCCGGTGGCCGTTCGTTCGCGGCGGGCGGCCGGGCCACTTCGGCCAGGGCGGCGGGTGACCGGCCCGATACATCACGGAGGTGACACGCGTGAATTTCTTCCGGCGCGGGGGCGCGCACGAGCGGAGCCCGGCGACCAGCCGGCCGGCCGGTTACCGTTCGGTCTCGTACCATCCGCTGCGCCCCTGGCAGGTGCAAGAGCGTCGGTTCAGGCCCAGCCGGTTCGGTCGGCGCGGTCTCGACCCGGACGACGTCCACGAGTTCCTGAACCGGGTGGCCGACGATCTCTCCACGGTCTACGACGCGCTCGGCGTCAGCCGGCAGGAGACGACGCGGATCAAGGACGCGCTGCGGCACTGGCAGTCGGAGCAGGCCCGCCGCCGCAACGTCGGAGCCTTCCGCTGATGGCGGCCGATCCGGGGCGGTTCGTCATCCACCTGCCCGTCGTCACCCGGGACCTGTCGTCCGCCGTACGCCTGGCGCGGGTCGTCGCGCGGTGGGCGAGCGTGCTCCCGCAGACCGACCCCGGCGAGACCACGGTGTCCGTCGAGGACGCGCAGCACCTGCGGCACCGGGCCTTCTGTGACACGCTGCTGCCCGGCGGCCGCCGCTGCGGGCGGCGCGACGACCACGACGGGCCGTGCTCGGTGCGCCCGCCGAGATTCTGACCGCCCGACGGTCCGGATCGGGGGCGGCCGTTCGTCATCCTCATGACGCATTCGCGAGAGGAGCACACGATGAAGTACCTGATGTTCGTCTGCACCGACACCGAGCCGGACACCGACCGCTCGGACTGGCCCGATGTCGAGGTCTGGGTGGCGGAGAACGACAGCCGGGGGCGGCGGCTGACCGGCGAGCGCCTCGCCGAGCCGTCGGCCGCGACCACGGTCCGCGTCCGCAACGGTCAACTGCTGGTCTCCGACGGCCCGTTCGCCGAGACCAAGGAGGTCATCGTCGGCTTCGACCTGCTGGAGTGCGCCGACCTGGACGAGGCGATCGAGGTGGCGCGTACCCATCCGATGGCCCGGGGCGGGCGCATCGAGCTGCGGCCCTTCGCGGACCTGGATGACTGACGGACCGGGGCCGACGCGCGGCGGCGCGGTGGCGGCGGCCGAGGCCGTCGCCACCGCCGGCCGGGAGGCGTACGCGCGGATCGTCGCCGCCCTCATCCGGGTCACCGGGGACTGGACCCTCGCGGAGGACTGCGCCCAGGAGGCGCTGGCGAGCGCGGTGCAGCGGTGGCCGGTCGAGGGCGTCCCGGGGAACCCGGGCGGCTGGCTGATGACCGTGGCCCGTAACCGGGCGGTCGACGTGCTGCGCCGGGCCCACGTCGAGCGCCGGAAGCTGCGGGATCTGGCGGTGCTGGCGTCGACCGGGCCGGACGTCGAGGCCCCGCCGGGGGAGGGGGAGATCGTGGACGACCGGCTGCGGCTCGTGTTCACCTGCTGCCACCCGGCCCTGGCACTGGAGGCCCGGGTCGCGCTGACACTGCGTACCGTCTGCGGGGTGTCCACCACGGACATCGCACGGGCGTTCCTCGTCTCCGAGGCGACGATGACGCGGCGGCTCACCCGGGCCAAGGCGAAGATCCGGGCGGCGCGCATCCCGTACCGGGTGCCGACCGGGCGGAACCTCGACGAGCGGCTTCCCGGCGTGCTGGCCGTGCTGTATCTGCTCTTCACGCGCGGGTACGACGCCGACGGTCAGCCCGCCTTCGCCGACGAGGCGATCCGGTTGGCGCGGCTGCTGGACCGGCTGATGCCGGGGCAGCCCGAGGTGGCCGGGCTGCTGGCGCTCGTGCTGCTGCACGACTCCCGCCGCGACGCGCGGCGGGACGGCGACGGGAACCTGCTGACCCTGGACCGGCAGGACCGGTCCCGGTGGGATCAGGCGCTGATCGCCGAGGGCCTCGCCGCCCTGGCCCGCGCCGGGCACGGCCGGTACGCCCTCCAGGCCCGGATCGCGGCGTGCCACGCCACCGCCGCGTCCGCCGAGGCCACCGACTGGCCGGCGATCGCCCGGGCGTACGACCGGCTGGCCGACCTCCAGCCGTCACCGGTGGTCGAGCTGAACCGGGCCGTCGCCCACGGCTACGCGTACCGGCCGGAGGCGGGTTTGAGCCTGCTGGCGGCGGCGCGGGCGGGCGGGGCGCTCGACGGGTATCCGCTTGCCATCGCCGCCGAGGCGGACCTGACCGCCCGGCGAGGGGACACCGCGCGGGCGGCGGCGCTGTTCCGCGAGGCGGCGGCCGCCCACTCCGGGGCCGAACGCCGCGCCCTGCTGGACCGGGCGGCCGAGCTGCGCCCCTGACCTGCGGCAGATCGTGGAAGCCTGCGGCCCCTCCCGGGGCCGGAACTCTCCAGGATCTCGGCAAGGAGCGCGTCAGCTGATGTAGTGGAGGATCACGTTGTGGACGTGGTGGCTCTTCTGGGCGCCGCGGAACTCCACCTCGTAGGTGTGCGTGCCGACGTGGATGGCGATGGCGCCGGTGGAGAAGAACGAGCCGCCCCACGACTTGTTGCTGACCACGCTCACGCTGGTGATCTTCGAGTACGGGATGCTGGTGATCGCGTACCGCTTGCCGATGAACGAGCGGTCCTGGATGATCACGCGCCGGTCGGTCAGGCCGATGAAGCCGGTGCCGGTGCCGACGGCGTCGTAGACGGCGATGATCTGCTCACCCTCGAGCAGGCCGCTCTGGATCTGCTGGAACTGCTCCTTGCGGTCGTACGTCGCGTTCGCCATGACCTCAGCGTAGGCCGGGCGGACCACCACCAAGATCAACTAGCGGTGGGGCTGGTGAGGCCGCAACTTCGGGGAAGTTGCTGCCTCGCCGCGGCGCGAGGCGACAAGTTCGGGGAAGTTGCTGCCTCGCCGCGGCGCGCGGCGGTACCCGCGGGACGTGCCGGGCTGACCAGACGCCGGATCGCCAGAGGCGGGAGATCAGGACTCGGTGACCGCGCGGTACGCGTCCTCGATGCGGGCCGCCAGCAGGACCTCGCCCTCGGTGAGCGGCGCGTTGCCGTGCCCCACCCGGATCAGCGTGTGGTCGACGCGCCGGCTGATCTCGGGGCGCAGGTGCAGCGCGTCGGCGACGACCTTGACCCGCTCGGTGAGCGCCGCGTGCTGCGAGTCGTCGATGACGAGGGTGCGTCGGATCTGCTCACCCTCCCGGGTCCAACCGGGGAGAAGGGTCAACGCGTCGCTGAGGTAGTCGTGCTTCCCCCGCCCGCCGAACAGCACACGCATCACCACACCTCCCAGGCGCCGTTGCCGGCTTGTGGCCAAATCGTCGCCGTCCCGTGTCTTGCCGGTGGCTCTAGTCTGTCGGCGCACGGTGAGTGTGTCCACGGCCACACTTCCGTGTCTTCTTGGCCTGACGGTCGGCCACGGTACCCAAACCGCCGATTGATCTGGCACGCTGGACGCCCGTGCGGACCGAACGGGCCAACGACGGCGGGCAGGTTGAGCGACGGGAGCCGAAGGTGATCGTCGGTGCGGCGATCATCCGGGACGGGCGGGTGCTCGCCTGCGCGCGTTCCGCGCCTCCCGAGGTGGCGGGCATGTGGGAGTTCCCGGGCGGCAAGGTCGAGCCGGGGGAGACCGAGACCGCCGCCCTGGCCCGCGAGTGCGCCGAGGAGCTCGCCGTCCGCGTCGAGATCGGCGACCGGGTCGGCCGCAACGTACGGATGGCCCACGGCCGCTCGGTGCTCAAGGTGTACGCGGCCCGCCTGCTGCACGGCGACCAGCCGCAGCCCCTGGAGCACTCGGCGCTGCGCTGGCTCTCCGCCACCGAACTGGACACCGTCACCTGGCTTCCCGCCGACGCCCCGATCGTCGCCGCACTCCGGCCCCTCCTGGCCGCCGACTGACCGTTCCCCCGACCGGACGGCCGGGCCGAAAAGGGACGGGGGCCGGCGGCGTGTGCCGCGGCCCCCGTCATCGTCTCGACCGATCTCAGTGCTTGTCCTGCTCCGGGTGGGCGAAATTGAGGTGCTCCGGCGGCAGCGGGAACGTCACGTCGTCGCCGAACGGCGACGGTGCGGCCGCGCGGTCGAAGGTGAGCTCGGTCAGGGGCATCCGACCCGACGAGTCGACGGCCGGCGCGGTGGGCTTGGGCACCTCCCGGTGCCAGTTGACGCCCTGCTGCGCCTGCGTCTCCGACTGCGGGTCGTGCGAGCCACCCGCGTGCGAGTGGACCCCGGCCGGGCCCGCCGCGGCGTGGGCGCCGACGGCACCCGGGGAGTGCTCACCGGTCACGATGGTCTGAGGCACCTGACCCCTCCGGAAGATCTTGCTACCAAGCCACACGAGGGGATCGTACCTGCGGTCGACGACCCGCTCCTTCATGGGGATGATCCCGTTGTCGGTGATCTTGATGTGCTCCGGGCAGACCTCGGTGCAGCACTTGGTGATGTTGCAGTAGCCCAGGCCCTGCTCGGCCTGCGCGTACTCCTTGCGGTCGGTCCGCGCGTCCAGCGGGTGCATGTCCAGCTCTGCGGCGCGGATGAAGTACCGCGGCCCGGAGAAGGCCGTCTTGTTCTCCTCGTGGTCCCGGACGACATGGCAGACCGTCTGGCACAGGAAGCACTCGATGCACTTGCGGAACTCCTGCGAGCGCTCCACGTCGACCTGCTGCATCCGGTAGTCGCCCGGCGCGACCCCGGGCGGTGGGGCGAACGCCGGCGTCTCCCGGGCCTTCTCGTAGTTGTACGAGACGTCGGTGACCAGATCCCGGACGACGGGGAAGGTGCGCAGCGGCGTGACGGTGATCGTCTCGTCCTCGGCGAACGTCGACATCCGGGTCATGCAGCTGAGCTTCGGCTTGCCGTTGATCTCCATTGAGCAGGAGCCGCACTTGCCTGCCTTGCAGTTCCAGCGGCAGGCCAGGTCCGGCGCGTCGGTGGCCTGGAGCCGGTGGATGATGTCGAGGACCACCTCGCCCTCGTTGACCTCGACCATGTAGTCCTGAAGGTCGCCGCCGGTCTCGTCGCCCCGCCAGATGCGGAACTGCCTCTTCGTAGCCGGCTTGCCGGCCGCCTCGGTCTTGTCGGTGCCCATTACTTGCCCGCCTCCTCAGCGAGGGCGTCGAACTCCGTCAGCTCCTCGTCGGTCAGGTACTTGGCCAGCTCCGCCCGGTCGAAGAGCGCGACCAGCTCCGGGCGCATCTTCGGCAGCGGCTTGCGGTCCAGGCGAACGGTGTCGCCCTCCAGCGAGCAGACCAGGTTGACCCGGCGCCACGCCGGGTCCATCGCCGGGTAGTCCTCCCGGGTGTGGCCGCCCCGCGACTCCTGCCGCTCCAGCGCCGCCTTCGCGGTGCACTCCGAGACGACCAGCATGTTGCGCAGGTCCAGGGCCAGGTGCCAGCCGGGGTTGTAGCGCCGGCCGCCGGCCGCGCTCACCTTGGCCACCCGCTCGCGCAGCTCGCCGAGCCGGCTCAGCGCCTCCACCAGCTCGCCCTCCCGCCGGATGATGCCGACCAGGTCGCCCATCACCGCCTGGAGGTCCTGCTGGAGGGTGTACGGGCTCTCGCCGGTGTCCCGCTGCAGCGGCGCCAGGGCCGTCTCCACCGCGGCCTCCACCACGGTCACCGGCACCCGCGGCCGGGCGGCCAGACCGTCGGCGTACGAGGCGGCGTGACCGCCCGCGCGCTTGCCGAAGACGAGCAGGTCGGACAGGGAGTTGCCGCCGAGCCGGTTGGAGCCGTGCATGCCGCCGGACACCTCGCCGGCGGCGAACAGCCCGCGCACCTGCCCGAACGCCGCGCCGGAATCCGGGTCGACCTCGACGCCACCCATCACGTAGTGGCAGGTCGGGCCGACCTCCATCGGCTCCCTGGTGATGTCGACGTCGGCCAGCTCCTTGAACTGGTGGTACATCGACGGCAGGCGGCGGCGGATCTCCTCGGCCGGCAGCCGGGAGGCGATGTCCAGGTAGACGCCGCCGGCGGGCGTGCCCCGGCCGGCCTTGACCTCGCTGTTGATGGCGCGGGCGACCTCGTCGCGGGGCAGCAGCTCCGGCGGGCGCCGGTTGTTGTCCGGGTCGTCGTACCAGCGGTCCGCCTCGGCCTCGTTGTCCGCGTACTGCTTGCGGAACACGTCCGGCACGTAGTCGAACATGAACCGCTTGCCGTCGGAGTTCTTGAGGACGCCGCCGTCACCGCGGACCGACTCGGTGACCAGGATGCCCTTGACCGAGGGCGGCCAGACCATGCCGGTCGGGTGGAACTGGAGGAACTCCATGTTGATCAGCGTCGCCCCGGCGCGCAGCGCCAACGCGTGGCCGTCCCCGGTGTACTCCCACGAGTTCGAGGTGACCTTGTACGAGCGGCCGACACCACCGGTCGCCAGCACCACCGCGGGGGCCTCGAAGAGGACGAACTCGCCGGACTCCCGGTAGTAGCCGAACGCCCCGGCGATCCGGTCCCCGTCGAGCAGCAGCTCGGTGATCGTGGTCTCGGCGAAGACCTTGAGCCGGGCGTCGTACGAGCCGTGCTCGCGCTTGTCCTCCTGCTGGAGGGAGACGACCTTCTGCTGGAGGGTGCGGATCAACTCCAGGCCGGTGCGGTCGCCGACGTGCGCCAGCCGCGGGTACTCGTGGCCACCGAAGTTGCGCTGCGAGATCTTCCCGTCCTTGGTGCGGTCGAAGAGCGCACCGTACGTCTCCAGCTCCCAGATCCGCTGCGGCGACTCCTTTGCGTGCAGCTCGGCCATCCGGAAGTTGTTGAGGAACTTGCCGCCGCGCATCGTGTCGCGGAAGTGCACCTGCCAGGTGTCCCGGCTGTTCACGTTGCCCATCGCGGCGGCGGCGCCGCCCTCGGCCATCACCGTGTGGGCCTTGCCGAAGAGCGACTTCGAGATGATCGCCGTCTTCTTGCCGGCGAGCCGGGCCTCGATCGCCGCCCGCAGCCCGGCGCCGCCGGCCCCGATCACGACGACGTCGTAGTGGTGTCGTTCGATTCGCGTGGTAGTGGTCATATCAGGGGCCCTCTAGTTGATGAACCGCAGGTCGGTGATCCACTTGGCCGCGACGGCCATGATGTAGAAGTCGGTGAAGAGCACCGTGAACAGCGACACCATGGCGAACGTGCCGTGCCGGACGTTCAGCTTGGACACGAACGTCCAGAAGCGGTAGCGCAGCGGGTTCTTGGAAAAGTGCTTGAGCCGCCCGCCCATCACGTGCCGGCAGGCGTGGCAGGAGAGCGTGTAGCCGGCGAGGGCGACGACGTTCACCAGGATGATCAGGGTGCCCAGGCCGATGCCGAAGCCGCCGTCCGGCCCGCGGAACGCGAGGACCGCGTCGTAGAGGTTGACCAGCAGGATCACTGCCGCGAGGTAGAAGAAGTAGCGGTGCCAGTTCATGACGAACAGCGGAAACCGGGTCTCACCGGTGTACTTCTTGTGCGGCTCGGTCACGGCGCAGGCCGGGGGCGACGCCCACAGCGAGCGGTAGCCCGCCTTGCGGTAGTAGTAGCAGGTCACCCGGAACCCGGCCACGATCGGGAAGGCGATGATGCCGAGCGGAACGAAGAACGGGAAGTCGCCGAACGGGGTGCCGAAGTGGGCCGAGCCGGGCACGCACTCGTTCGACACGCACGGCGAGTACAGCGGCGTGAGGTAGTGGAAGTCCTCGACGTAGTACCACTTCGCCATGAAGATGCGGACCGTCGAGTAGACGATGAAGAGGAGCAGGATCGCGGCGATGATGGCGGGCTGCACCCACCAGCGGTCGGTACGCAACGTCCTGGCCGAGATGGCGGCGCGGGGCCGTGCACCCGGCCCTCCCGGCCTCGTTGCCGTTGATGTCATTTCCAGTCGTCTCCCTGACGGGGCCCTGACGGGCGGCGGATCACGTTCCCTTCGGTCAGCGGACCGGCCAGACCGCGTCCACTGCCACGTCTTGCGCACACCAACGACCGCGCCGGCGATACGGCGCAGCTAAGTGACACACGTTACGCCGATCTTCGCGAGCCGTCCGCGCAAGGCAGTGTCCCGTGTGTTCCGGCGCTTGGAAACCCCTTCCGTCACAATCGATGCCCGCCCGTCAGGACCGGCTGGTGGCGGCGAGGACGCCGACCGCGTCCCGTTCCAGGTCCAGGCAGGACCCCACCAGGTCGGCGAGGGCGGCGAAGAGGTCCGCCCGCCCGGCGTCACCGAGCCCGTCGGACGCGGCGTACTCCGCACCGAGCACGGCCAGCCGCCCGGTCAGCTCCCGGATCTCGGCCTCGGCGTCGCGGCCCCGGGTGAAGACCAGGCGCATCCGCTCCTCGGCCAGCTCCGTGTACGCGCCGAGCCCCTGGACCGTCTCCAGGGCGAGCGCCGCGAGCCGGGACCAGTTTTCACCCGATCGGCGGACCAGGGCGGCCGCCTCCGCGTACCGGGGGTCGACCAGGGGCGCCGCCTCGTCCAGGAAGTCGGCGTACACCGGCCGCGTGGCGCCCGGCGCCGTGTACTCCAGCTCTAGGCACTCGTAGAGCCGGCGCACGCCGTGAAAGAACGGCACGGGAGCGCCGAACCGGCGGGCCCACCCCGTCCGGGTACGCGCGTCCCGGAGCTGCTCGGCGAGCTTGGCCATGCCGCGGAAGCCGAAGTTGGCGTCGAAGCTGTTGCCGAGCACCGGACCGGTCAGGTGCGCCACCGTGGTGGCGACCGCCGCGCGGATCGCGTCCGGCAGTTCGGTCCGCTGGTGCGGGTCGGTGACGGTGACGCTCCGGTGCCGCCCCTTGCGGTGCGCCGACCAGGCGGCGGTGAACGCCTCGACCGGCAGCGGGTGGGGTCGCGGCCCCTCGTCGTCCACCAGCAGCACGTCGCCGTCGAGGCCCGCCACGACCACGGGGTACGGGTCGGCGCCCGGACCGGGGTCGAGGCCGTGCCACGGCAGCCGGCTGCGATCGACGGTGGCGACCACCGGCTGGCCGTCGCCGAGGTGGTCGCGCAGCCGCGCCACCGCCGGGCCGGGCCGCCCGCTCCGCTCGTCCGCGTACGCGATGCCGAGCCGGTCCAGCACGGCCGGCACCCACGGCTCGGGGTGGTGCTGGGCCACGACGGTCAGCAGCGGCGGCACGTCGCGGTACTCGAACACCGCGTACATGAAGCCGATGCCGCCGCCGAGCCCGGCGAGCATCGCCTCGGTGTACGGCTGCCCGGTGTGCGGCGCACGGACCCCGTGGGCGTCGAGGACGTGGGCGGCGAGCGCCGACTCGCGGTGCTGCCGCGCGCCGAAGGTGCGGTACCCGGGCACCAGCCCGGGCGGGAGGACGGTGCCGGTGGGCGGCGGCGCGGCGGCGAGCACCTGCCGGCGGGCGGTGGTCCAGCTCTCGCCGGTGGCGGCCATCCGCGCCCGGACCCGCTGCTTGAGCTTCCTGCGTTCGGTCATGATCTGCGCCTTCTGGACAGCGTGACCGCCGTACCCCACGCCAGCGTCACGTCCGTCCGGCGGATCACCTGAACGACACGCGGAACTCGCGATGGCAACGGGCCACCTTCGCCTCCGCTCGGCCGGGCGGCGTGGGCGCCTGGTCAGGAGGTCCGGCGCGCGAGCGCGCCGGAACCCACCCTACTCCAGGTCAGCCGGAAGCCCCGCCGGTGAAGTTCCACGAGGCCAGCCGCAACGCCGGCGCCTCCCACCAGACGCCGTCGACCCGGTCGGGCTGGCGCACCGGTCGCCGCCCCAGGCCGAGCACCGCGCCGGGGCCGAGGGCCCGCGGGTACGCCTCGGTGAAGCGGAAGTCGCGGACCGCGCGGGCGACCACCCCGTCCTCCACCAGCCACACGCCGTTGCGGGTCAGGCCGGTGACGACCAGGCTCTTCGGGTCGAGCACCCGCGTGTACCAGAGGTCGCTGACCAGCAGGCCGCGCCGCACCCCGGCGACCAGTGCGGCGGTGTCCGGATCGACGACCGCGCCGGAGAGGTCCCCGCCGCCCACCCACTCGGACTCGCCGGCCGGCGGACCGGCGGCGGCCGGCGCGGCCGCTGCGGGGGACAGGCGCAGGTTGCGGGGCATCGGCCCCCAGGTGGCGCCGCCGGCGACGGCGTGCCCGGTCGAGACCGTGCCGACCTCCGCCGCGGTACGCCGGTCGTGGGTCACGGCGCGGGTGGTGCCGGCGTCGACCAGGGTCACCGGGCCACGCGGGGTGCCCTCCACGTCGAACGGCAGCCCGGAACCGCCGAGTGGATCGTCGACCAGGGTGACCAGCGGGTCGAACTGGGCGACCCCCGGCTCGGCGAAGGACTGCCGCTCGGCGTACCGCTTGCCGTTGAAGCCGTAGAAGGAGAGATTCTGCAGCAGGTCGGCGACCGCGGCCGGCTCCAGCACCACCTCGTAGCGGCCGGGAACCAGCTCGACCGGGTCGGCCGCCGCCCGGGCCTTCGCGGCCGCGCGGGCGCCCAGCACCGCGCCGTCGAGGTCGGCGAGGCGGTCGGCGGCCAGTCGCGCCACCCCGTCCGCCCCGCCGGTGCGGGCGATGCCGTCCATCGCCGCCTCGGCCGTGCGGCCCCGCGCCGAGTGGCCGGCCGAGTTGGCGAACGCCGACGAGCGAAGTGCCGTGCGGCAGTAGCCGGCCGCATCCAGCCCGCCGGCCGCCGCCACGAACGCCCGGACCCGCTCGGCCCGCTCGTCCGGCTCCGCGTACGCGGTGGCCTCGTCCACCGGCGCGCCGGACGGGGTCGGTGCGGGCGGGGCGAGGCCGGGCCAGGCCGGGTCGGGCGGGCAGAGCCGTGCGGCGGCCAGGGTGCGCTCGACGAGCGCGGACAGACCGTCGGCGGTCACCACGCTGCCGCCGCCGGCGGCGGTACGCCCGTCCGCGTGCACCCGCAGGCGGACCCCGACGCCGGACTCGGCGACGTTCTGGTGGATGAACGAGTTGGCGAACCGGGTCAACGCCACGTCCGCCCGGGTCACCACCACCTCGGCCTGGGTGGCCGGCCCGCCGAGCCGCCGGACCAGCTCGATCACCTGGCCGGCGAGGTCCGGCTCGGACCGGGCGTGCGGCCCGTTCACGCGCGCACCCCCACCCGGACGTCGCGGAAGCGGGCCGGTGCCGCCGGGTGGCCGGTGTGCCCGACCTGGCCGGGCTGGCCCTTGCCGCAGTTGGGCGTGCCCCAGGAGACGGTCTCGCCGGACAGCATGTCCATCGAGCGCCAGAAGATCGGGCCGATGCCGGTGTACGTCGGGTTGCGCAGCATCCGCCCCCGTCTCCCCTTCCTGATCTCCCAGCCGATCTCGCAGCCGAACTGGAAGTTGAGCCGCTTGTCGTCGATCGACCAGGAGCGGTTGACGTCCATCAGCACACCGTCGTCGGTCGCCGCGACGATCTCCTCCAGGGTGTGCGGGCCGGGCTCCAGGCCCACGTTCGTCATCCGGACCATCGGCAGCCGCGCCCAGCCGTCCGCGCGGACGCTGCCGCCGTGGTCCAGGCCGGCGACCGCGGCCGAATCCCGGCCGGCGAGCACACCCACCCAGCGTCCCTCGCGGACCGCGTCCCGTTTGACGGCCGGTGAGCCCTCGTCGTCGTACCCGAAGCTGCCCAGCGCGCCGGGGATCGTCGGGTCGATGGTGATCGTCATCAGCTCCGAGCCGTAGCGCAGCGACCCGAGCTGGGCCAGGTCGAGCCAGGAGGTGCCGGCGAACGCGGCCTCCCAGCCGAGGATCCGGTCCAGCTCGATGGCGTGCCCGACCGACTCGTGGATCTGGAGCGCGAGCTGCTCGCCGCCGAGGATCAGGTCGGTCTCGCCGGCCGGGCAGAGTGGAGCGGTGAGCAGCGCCCGGGACTCCTCGGCGATCCGCGCGGCGTGCGCGGTCAGGTCGAGCGAGTCGACCAGCTCCCAGCCGGTCGTGCCGTACTGGCCGCGGTAGCTCGGGTACGAGCGGCGCTGGGTCTCGCCGTCCCCGATCGAGGTGGCCGAGATGCCACCACCGCACTCGCGGATGCGCTGGTCGATCCGGTGGCCCTCGCTGGAGACGAACCACTTCGCCGTGTCCCAGACCTGGTAGAGGCCCTCGGCCACGTCAGCGCCGTGCTCGGCCACCAGCTTGGTCGCCTCGACGAGCAGGTCGCCCTTGGTCGAGAGCGCCACGCCGAGCGGATCCACCTCGCAGGCCGACGCCCAGCTCGCCGTCACCGGCTCGCTCGGCACCAGGTCGATGGGCGGCCCGGGCACGCGGGCGCTCGCGGCGGCGGTCCGCGCGGCGCGCCGGCCGGCGTCGCGAGCGGCCGCGTCGGACAGGTCGGGGACGGCGTGGAAGCCCCAACTCGACCCGACCAGCGCCCGGACGCCCAGCCCGACGCTCTCGTCCTGGGTCAGCTCCTCGATGTCCCCGTTGCGGGCCGACATCGACTCGTAGCGCCGGTGCATCACCCGGGCGTCGGCGTACCGGGCGCCCGCGTCGAGGGCGGCCTGGACGGCGGTGGAGGCCGCGTCGAACTCGGTCATGGGCCGACCCTAGGCGAGCCGACCGACATCCGTGATCCGTTCCGCCGCCGGATGCGGCACGGTGCGGTGTCCGGGTCGACGGGAGGGGCGACTGCCGCACTCCGGTTGAACAGGGCTGTCGGGGGCGTTGTGCAGTCGTTACGCTGGGGTCCGCTGACAGCCCGCGCCTTGTAGCTTATTTTCACCCTCTGGTTTCTGCTGTAGGTTCCCTACATCAATCCGAGGGAGGCGGTCGTGGGCAGTCCGGAATCGGCGCCGAGCCGCCCCAGCACGCCGGAGCCGCGCACCGGCGACGCACCCTACCTGCGGGTCAGCGACCTTCGGGTGCGGTTCGACACCACCGACGGCGTGGTGCGTGCGGTCGACGGCGTGTCGTTCGCGGTGGAGCGGGGCCGCACCCTGGGCATCGTCGGCGAGTCCGGCTCCGGCAAGAGCGTGACGTCCCTGGCGATCCTCGGCCTGCACGACCCGAAGCGCAGCACCATCACCGGCGAGATCTCCGTCGGCGGCCGGCAGCTGGTCGGCCTGCCGGAAGAGGAGGTACGCCGGTTGCGGGGCCGGGACATGGCGATGGTCTTCCAGGATCCGTTGTCGGCGTTGCATCCGTACTACTCGGTGGGGCGGCAGATCGCTGAGGCGTACCGGGTGCATCATCCGGATGCCGGGCGGCGGGAGGCGCGGCGGCGGGCGGTGGACATGCTGGGCCGGGTGGGGATTCCGCAGCCGGGGCGCCGGTTCGATCAGTATCCGCATGAGTTTTCGGGTGGGATGCGGCAGCGGGTGATGATCGCGATGGCGTTGGTGAACGATCCGGATCTGGTGATCGCGGATGAGCCGACGACGGCGTTGGATGTGACGGTGCAGGCGCAGATTCTGGATCTGCTCGCGGATCTGCAGGCGGAGTTCCGGTCGGCGATCGTTTTGATCACGCATGACCTGGGGGTGGTGTCCCAGGTGGCGGATGAGGTGTTGGTGATGTACGGCGGTCGGGGGGTGGAGCACGGGGGTGTGGAGCAGGTGTTGCGGCGGCCGCAGCATCCGTACACGTGGGGGTTGTTGTCGAGTGTGCCGTCGTTGCACGGTGACGCGGCGGCGGACCTGGTGCCGATCCCGGGCAATCCGCCGTCGTTGATCAACCTGCCGTCGGGGTGCGCGTTCCATCCCCGCTGCCGCTACGCCGACCGCAACGGCGACCGGTCCCGCACGGAGGTGCCCGAGCTGCGCCCGGCCGGCGCGCCCGGTCACCTGGTCGCCTGCCACCTCTCCGCCGACGACCGCACCCGCTGGTACGCCGAGGACGTCGCCCGGGTGGGGGTGGCCCGATGAGCGCCGACACCGCGCCGGCCCGACCCGGCGACCCGACCATCGGCCCCGACGTTCCGCCGGCTGCCGGGCCGTTGTTGCGGGTGCGGGGGTTGACCAAGCATTTCCCGGTGCGGACGGGGTTGCGGGCGGCGGGGTTGGTGCGCGCGGTCGACGGGGTGGACTTCGACGTGCGGGCTGGGGAGACGCTGGGTCTGGTCGGGGAGTCCGGGTGTGGGAAGACGACGACGGGTCGGATGTTGGTGCGGTTGTTGGAGCCGACCGCCGGGTCGATCGAGTTCGCGGGGCGGGACATCACGCATCTGGGTCGGCGTGGGTTGCGGCCGTTGCGGCAACAGCTGCAGATCATCTTCCAGGACCCGTACGCGTCGTTGAACCCGCGGCACACGGTGGGGCGGATCGTGGCGATGCCGTTGCAGGTCAACCGGATCACCCCGCCCGGCGGGACCAGGGCCCGGGTGCGGGAGCTGCTGGAACTGGTGGGGTTGAACCCGGAGCACTACAACCGGTATCCGCACGAGTTCTCCGGCGGGCAGCGGCAGCGCATCGGTATCGCCCGCGCGCTGGCGTTGCAGCCGAGGCTGATCGTGGCTGACGAGCCGGTGTCGGCGTTGGACGTCTCGATCCAGGCGCAGGTGGTCAACCTGCTGCGTGACCTGCAACGCGACCTGGGGCTGGCGTTCGTGTTCATCGCCCACGACCTGGCCGTGGTGCGGCACTTCTGCCACCGGGTCGCGGTGATGTACCTGGGTCGGGTGGTGGAGATCGGCGACCGCACCGACATCTACGAACGCCCCCAGCACCCCTACACGCGGGCCCTGCTGTCGGCGATCCCGGACGTGACCCGCCTCGGCCCGGCCGGACGCATCCGCCTGTCCGGCGACGTGCCCACACCCCTGGACCCGCCGTCGGGCTGCCGCTTCCGCACCCGCTGCTGGAAAGCCCGCGACATCTGCGCCACCCAGGAACCCGACCTCACCCCCCGCGACGGCGGCCGGCAGGCCACCGCCTGCCACTTCCCCGAAACCGGACCCCTCACCAACGGGTCACAGCCCGACGTTGAGGAGGTGTCGCGATGAGCCTGTCCCCGGTGGAGGGCGTGGCTCTGGCCGAGATCGAGTCCGGCGGGGACGCCGGTACACCCCGGGAGAAGCGGTTCGTCGGCCGCTCACCCGGCCAACTCGCCTGGCTGCGGCTTCGCCGCGACCGTACGGCCATGGTCAGCGGCGCGTTGCTGATCCTGTTCGTGTTGGTGGCGCTGGCCGCGCCGCTGATCGAGGCGCTGTACGGGGTCGGCCCGCGCGACCAGTTCCAGAGCAAACTCGACGGCTTCGGCATGCCCCTCGGCTACGCCGGCGGCGTGTCCGGCGACCACTTCTTCGGGCTGGAGCCGGGTCTCGGCCGGGACATCTTCGTCCGGCTGGTGTACGGGCTGCGGACCTCGCTGTTCATCGCCTTCGCGGCGGCGGTGATCACCACGGTGATCGGCATCGTCCTCGGGGCGCTCGCCGGTTACCTGGGCGGCTGGCTGGACGCGGTGGTCAACTGGATCACCGACCTCACCCTCGCCATGCCGTTCCTCATCATCGCGCTGGCGCTGACCCCCACGCTCACGCTGCGCTTCTACGGCGAGCGGGACGCGGTGCCGCCGGCCTTCGGGGTCGGCGTGCTGATCGCCGTCTTCGCGATCTTCGGCTGGACCAGCACCGCCCGGCTGGTCCGGGGTCAGGTGATCGCGCTGCGGGAGCGGGAGTTCGTCGAGGCGGCGCGGGCCAGCGGGGCCGGTCTCGGGCACATGCTGTTCCGGCAACTGCTGCCGAACATCTGGGCGCCGATCCTGGTGGCGTTCTCGCTCGCGGTGCCGCAGTTCATCACCAGCGAGGCCGCCCTGTCCTTCATCGGCGTCGGCCTCACCGAGGAGACGCCGAGCTTCGGCCGGATGATCTACCAGAGCCTGGACTACCTCCAGACCGACCCGGCGTTCGTCTTCTTCCCCGGCATCACGATCTTCGCGCTCGTGTTCGCGTTCAACCTCTTCGGCGACGCGCTGCGCGACGCGCTCGACCCGAAGTCGTCGAGGTAGGTGCAGACATGGCGCGCTTCCTGATCAAGCGGATCCTCTCCGCCGTGCTCACCCTGTTCGCGGTGAGCGTGCTGACGTTCCTCATGTTCTTCGCCCTGCCGCGCGATCCGGTCAGCGGTATGTGCCCGAAGAACTGCAGCCCCGAGCGGCTGGAGCGCGTGCGTCAGGAGTTGGGCCTGCGCGACCCGCTGCTCACTCAGTACGGCGGCTACGTGAAGGGCATCTTCACCGGCCGGGACCTGGGCAGCGCGCAGGGCGGCCGGTGCGACGCGCCCTGCCTCGGCTGGTCGTACGTGAACAACGAGGCCGTGCTGGACACGATCACCCGGGTGCTGCCGGTGACGCTCAGCATCGTCATCCCGGCCGCGATCCTCTGGCTGCTGCTGGGCGTCGGGCTGGGCATGGTCTCCGCCTTGCGCCGGGGCACCTGGCTGGACCGGGCGGCGATCGGTTTCTCGCTGACCGGTGCCTCGCTCCAGCTCTACTTCGTCGGCGCGGTTCTGCTGCTGGTCTTCGTCTACAACCTGCGGCTGCTGCCGGTGCCGAGCTACACGTCGATCCTCGACGATCCGCTGAAATGGGCGAGCGGGCTGGTGCTCGCCTGGCTCGCGCTGGCCTTCCTCTTCTCCGCGATCTACGCCCGGCTGTCGCGGGCGCAGATGCTGGAGACGCTGTCGGAGGACTTCGTGCGTACCGCGCGGGCGAAGGGCCTGGCCAAACCGACCGTGTACGGGCGGCACGCGCTGCGCGCGGCGATCACGCCGGTGGTCACCATCGCCGGTCTCGACGTCGGCGCGGCCCTGGGCGGCACGGTCATCACCGAGACCACCTTCGGCCTTCAGGGGTTGGGGCGTACGGCCGTGGAGGCGGTCCGGGCCGGTGACCTGCCCACCATCATGGCGACCGTGCTGATCGCGGCGGTCTTCGTGGTGGTGGCCAACGTCCTGGTGGACCTCCTGTACGCGGCCATCGACCCGCGCGTCCGGCTCGGCTGACCCAGCCGCTCACGAGGCGGTGGCCGGCGGCCGGACGGCGGTGAAATTTATCGACAACTGTTACACAACTTGTAGTTTTTCTTCTTTACGATCCTCGGGACGCCGGTGGTCAACCGGCGCGACCGGGGTGGAGGAGGTAGGAATGCGACCACGCGTGGCGGCCGCCGCAGGCGGCGCGATCGCACTGGTGGTGGCCCTGGGTGCGTGTTCGAAGAACACGGGCGAGGGCACCACGGTGGACACCAACCGGCAGCAGACCGGGGTCATCGCGACCGACCCGAAGGACTCGAAGGGGCCGGCGGCCGAGGTTCCCGGCGCCCAGAAGGGCGGCACCTTCACCATCATCCGGGAGACCCCCATCTCCCACCTGGACCCGCAGCGGACGTACTCGTTCGCGGGCCTGATGGCGTCCCCGCTCTTCGCCCGCTACCTGACCACCTGGAAGGACGACGGCAAGGGCGGCCTGGTCCTGGTCGGCGACCTGGCCGAGACGCCGGGCACCAACGTCAACAACGACTGCAAGGTCTGGGAATTCAAGATCAAGGACGGGGTCAAGTTCGAGGACGGCCGCCCGATCACCAGCAAGGAGATCGCGTACGGCATCGCCCGCTCCTTCGACCCGGACCTCACCGGCGGCCCCACCTACATCCAGGAGTGGCTCGCCGACTCCCCGCAGTACGACACGGCGTGGGACTTCAAGGCGAACAAGACCGCGCTGCCCCCGGGCCTGACCACGCCGGACGCGAAGACGCTGCGCTTCGAGTTCACCAAGCCGCGCTGCGACCTGCCGTTCGCGGTCTCGCTGCCGACAACCGCGCCGCTGCCGGCCGACAAGGACACCGGCGTCAACCTCGACAACCAGCCGTTCTCGTCCGGACCGTACAAGATCACGAAGTACACCGCCGGCACCGAGATCGTGCTGGAGCGCAACGAGCACTGGGACGCGAACACCGACCCGGTGCGGCACCAGTACCCGGACCGGTTCGTGTGGAGCTTCGGCCCGACCGCCGACGCCGCCAACAACCGGGTGATCGCCGACAACGGCGCCGACCAGAGCGCCCTGGCCTGGAACTTCGTCCCCTCCTCGCTGGTCGCCCGGGTCGCGGGCGACCAGGCGCTCAAGTCCCGCAGCATCCTGTCGCCGACGCCGAGCGCCAACCAGCTGGTCATCAACAACCAGCGGGTGAAGGACCTGAAGGTCCGGCAGGCACTCAACTACGCCATCGACCGCGAGGGCCTGGTCAAGGCGCTGGGCGGGCAGACCGTCGCGTCCCCGATGACCACGCTCATGCCGCCGTCCACGATCGGCTACCAGGCGTTCGACGCGTACCCGGCCGGCGCGACCGGCAACGTCGAGAAGGCCAAGGAACTGCTCGGCGGCCAGACCCCGGAGCTGGTCCTCGGCGTTGCCGACAACACCACCGAGCAGCAGATCGGAGCCCAGCTCAAGGGCAACCTGGAGCGGGCCGGATTCAAGATCATCGTACGGAACATCCCGGACGACGCGAAGCTGGACGAGATCAAGAAGAAGGACAACCCCTGGGACCTGTACATCGGTAACTGGGCGGCCGACTGGCCGAGCGGCGCCTCGATCCTGCCGGTGCTCTACGACGGCCGCACCATCAAGGCCGAGGGCAACAGCAACCAGTCGTACTTCAACGACCCGGCGATCAACGCCGAGATGGACCGGATCCTGGCCCTGTCGCCGGCCGAGCAGGGCCCGGAGTGGGGCAAGCTGGACGAGCGGATCATGAAGGAGCACGCGCCCGTCGTGCCGCTCTACGTCGACGTGGCGTACGTCGTGCACGGCTCGAAGGCCGGCGGAGTCTTCATCTCCAGCGTCTTCGGGTACCCGTCCTTCGTGAACGCGCACGTGAAGCCGTAACCCGCACCGCGGAAGCGGGCCCCCGGTCGACAGCGTCGTCGGCCGGGGGCCTTCCGCGTTGTTAAGAAGGGGCCCTTCCTCTACCGCAGGCGTTAAAAAGGGGCCCTTCCTTTCACACCAGGTGGGTGCGGAGGAAGTCGAGTTCCAGCTTCAGGAGGCGTTCGGCGGTGCCGCCGGCAGCCATGTGCGTGGCGCCGGTCAGCGGGAGCACCGAGTGCGGCCGCCCGGTGGCCAGCAGCGCCGCCGACAGCCGCAGGGTGTGCGCGGCCACCACGTTGTCGTCGGCCAGCCCGTGCACCAGCAGCAGCGGGCGCGCCTGGTCCGGGCCGGTGACCGGCTCGGCCGCCAACTCCACCAACGAGTGGTGGGCGTACACGTCCATCCCGTCGTCCGGCAGGCCCAGGTACCGCTCGGTGTACGCCGTGTCGTACAGGGCCCAGTCGGTCACCGGCGCGCCGACGATCCCGCACCGGAACAGCTCCGGGTGCCGCAGCACGGCCAGCCCCGCCAACCAGCCCCCGAACGACCAGCCCCGCACGGCCACCCGGCCCAGGTCCAGGTCCGGGTGCTTGTCGGCGAGCGCGGTGAGCGCCTCCACCTGATCGGTCAGGACCACGTCCGCCATCCGCCGGTGGATGGCCTTCTCGAACGACGGCGCGACGCCCGGCGTGCCCCGGTTGTCGACCACGACCACCGCGAACCCGGCGTCGGCCCACCACTGCCGCTCCAGCCACGCCGACCGGGCCGCGAGCACCTCCTGGTGGCCCGGGCCGCCGTACACGTCGAGCAGCACCGGCAGCCGGCGGCCGGTGACGTGGTTGTCCGGGTAGAGCACCGCAGCCGGCAGCCGGCGGTCGGTCACCCGCTCCAGCAGGGGCAACGGCGAGTACGGCGGGGTCGCGGCGGACGACCGCAGCTCGGCCACCTCCCGGTCGCCCTGCCACACCGTCCAGCGCAGGCCGGCGTGGTCCAGCGAGGCGCTGCCGACCACCAGGACGTCACCGCCGACGGCCGCCACGTGCCAGCCCGAGTCGGTGGTGATCCGTCGGGCGTCGACGCCGCCCCCGATGGTGGTGCGCACCCGGAACAGGTGCTGCTCGCTGGGCTCGCCCTCGCTCGCCTCCACGACCAGGTCGGCCGGCCCGCTGCCCGAGGCGGCCGGCAACCGGCCCACCACCCGGCGGACGTACAGCGACGGCGGGGTCAGCAGGGTGCCGTCGGCGAAGAGGCAGCGGGCGTCGTACCCGTCGTGGGCTAGCTCCCCGCCGACCAGCACCCGGCCGTCCGGCAGGTGGGCGGGAGTGCCCGGGATCGGGTCGACCCAGCGCGGGTCGGCCAGCTCGGCGTGCACCTGCGTCTCCCCGGTGCGCGGGTCGACCGCCAGCACCAGGCCGTGCTGCTGGGACCGGCGCAGCACGGTGATCAGCGGCCCGCCGTCGGCCCAGTGCACCGTCGTCAGGTACGGGTAGGTCTCCCGGTCCCAGTGCACGTCCACCCAACCGTCGTCGAGGTCGAGCAGGTGCAGGCTCACCTCCGCGTTCGGGCCGCCGGCCCGGGGGTACGCGACGCTCGTCGGCGCGCTCGCCGGGTCGGCCGGGTCGTGCAGGTGCCAGCGCTCCAGCCGCGACTCGTCGACCCGTGCGGCGAGCACCGACCGCCCGTCCGGGGCCCACCAGTAGCCGCGGAACCGGTCGAACTCCTCCGCCGCGACGTGCTCGGCCAGGCCCCAGGTCACCCCGGAGTCCTCGCCGGCCAGCATGGTGTCGGTGCCGTCGTGTTCGACCACCCGCAGCTCGCCGCGCCGCACCCCGTCGGCCTCGTCGGTCACGTACGCCAGCCGTTGCCCGGTCGGGTCCGGCCGCGGGTCGAGCACCGGGCCGGTGGTGGCCACCTCGACCACGTCACCGTGCACCAGGTCGGCCCGGAAGAGCCGGCCACCGAGAGTGAAGACCGCCACCCGGCCGGCCGAGTCGAGCGCGTACGACCCGATGCCGGAGGCGCTCAGGCGGAGGCGCTCGCGCAGCGCGCGCTCACCGGGGCTGAGCTGCTCGGCGTCGCCGCCGAGCAGCGCCGCCGGGTCGGCGACCAGCCGCTCCTCCCCGCTGGCGACGTCGAGCAGCCAGAGCGCGTCGGCCGGGTCCTCCGGGCCGGCCGAGCGGAGGAAGACCACCCGGGAGCCGTCGTCGGCCACGGAGACGGCGCGTGGTGCCCCGTGGCGGAACCGACGGGTACGTGCGGCCAGTTCCGGAAAGTCCACACGTCGGATCGTAGGACGGCGCCGGAGGTGATGTGGCCGACCTGCGTGGACGCGTCCGGGCCGGCGGGGGAGAACCGCCGGTTAGAGTGACGGACGTGACGACGCTGCCCGACCGCCGGCTCCTGCTGGTCCACGCGCACCCCGACGACGAAGCCATCGGCACCGGCTCGACGATGGCGCACTACGCCGCCGCCGGCGCCCACGTCACGCTGGTGACCTGCACGCTCGGCGAGGAGGGCGAGATCCACGTGCCGGCGCTGGCGCAGCTCGCCGCGGCCGAGGCGGACCAGCTCGGCGGCTACCGGATCGGGGAGCTGGCGGCGGCCTGCCGCGCGCTCGGCGTCACCGACCACCGGTTTCTCGGTGGCGCCGGCCGCTACCGGGACTCCGGCATGATGGGCCTCGCCACGAACGAGCACCCGCGCGCCTTCTGGCAGGCCGACCTCGACGAGGCCGCCGGGCACCTGGTCGAGATCATGCGCGAGATCCGGCCGCAGGTGATGATCACGTACGACGGGAACGGCTTCTACGGTCACCCGGACCACATCCAGGCGCACCGGGTGGCGATGCGCGCCGCCGAGCTGGCCGGCGCCGAGGGCTTCGGCCCCGCGAAGATCTACTGGACGGCGATGCCGCAGAGCGTGCTGGAGGCCGGGATGGCCCACTTCGCCGGCTCGTCGGACAACCCGTTCGTGGGTATCGAGGAGGCCACCGAGCTGCCCTTCTGCACCCCCGACGCGCAGATCGCCGCCCGGATCGACGCGACCGACCAGCACGCCGCCAAGGAGGCGGCGATGCGGGCGCACGCCACTCAGATCCCGGACAACTCCTGGCTGTACTCGATCGCCGGCAACTTCGGCAGTGAGTTCATGGGGGTGGAGTACTACACCCTCGCGGTCGGCGAGAAGGGCCCGGGCTCCGGCCGGTACGGCTGGGAGGACGACCTGTTCGCCGGGCTCGCGGTCGTCGACGGCCCGGACCGGTCACCGGTCGGCGCGGCCGGTTCCCGGTGACCCTCCCCGCCGCGCCGATGTCGGTCCTGCCCGACGAGGGCGTGCCACCGCTGCCCGAGCGCTCCGGCCGGGCGGTCGACCTCGTCCTGCGGGTCGCCGGCGGCCTGCTCTCCGTCGTCGGCGGGGTGGTGAGCGCGGTGCTGGAGCTGCTGCTCGCCCCGGTCCGGGTCGGCGGGTACCTGATCGGCGTGGCGGTGCTGGTGGCGATCGGCGCGAACGTGGCGCTGAGCTGGTTCGCCCACGCCACGGTGGCGCGCCGGTGGGCGGTGGCACTTCCGGCGGTGCCGTGGTTCGCCATCGTCGCCCTCGCCGGTATCCGCACCGCCGAGGGCGACGTGCTGCTCACCGGGACATGGGTGGACCTGCTGCTCGTCGTGGCCGGCGCGATGACGTTCGCCGTGCTGGGCTTCCGGCAGGTCCTCGCGGTTCCGCCCTCCCGCCCCGGGGCCTGACGGGGCACAGCTTCCGGTGGTAGACATTCCTGCCAGGAAGGCCCGCCGGAGGGCGGCGGGCGGTACGGCGGGAGGCGTGCGATGAGTCAGCGGTGGCGCGCGGTCGGGATACTCGCGGGTGCGCTGTTCGTGGTCAACGTGGTCGCCCGGCTGATCATCCGATTCGGCTTCGACGCGGACGACACCGCGGCCGCCGAGCGGATGTCGCTCGGGATGTTCGTGGTGATCGGGCTGGTCCTGGCGGCGGTCACCTTCGTCTGGGCCCGGCGCCGGCCGGCCGCCCGGTGGGGCTCGGACGTGGCCGCCGCGGTGGGCGTCGCGCTGGCGCTGACCGTGCTGGTGGGCCCCCTGCTGGTCGGTGAGAATCCGTTCGGCGGCGGCGCGGGCACCTTCTTCGCGCAGATCTGGCTCTACCTGGCGGCGACCGGCGTCGGCGTGCTCCTGGGCTACCTGCTGGCCGTCGCGCTCGGCCTCGACCACCGGTCGCAGACGCTCAAGCGGTACGCCGAGACGAAGGCCGCGAAGCCCCGCAGGCCGGTCCGCCGCTGACGGGCGCCGTCGACCCGGCACGCGGCGTCCCGGACTGTCACGCCCCGTGCTCACCCCGGGGTGCCGCGGGCCGACGTCAGCCGGGGGCGACCCGGGTCAGGTAGGTGTGGTGGGTGGTGAAGCCCAACGTGCGGTAGAGGGCGACCGCCCCCGTGTTGCGTTGCTCGACCTGGAGGAAGGCGTCGGTGGCGCCGGCCGCCGCACCCCAGCCGGCCAGGGCGTGGATCATACGCCGGGCCAGCCCCTGCCGGCGGGCCTCGGGCAGCACCTCGATCAGGCTCAGACCGAGCCACCGACCCGCACCGGTGACGGTGCCCCGGCCGACGGCGACCAGCCGGTTGCCCGCGTACACCTCGGCGAAGCGGACCTGGTCCACGGCGGTGAGCACGTGGCGGGCGGCGTCCGGCAGGCCGCCCTTGCGGCCGGCGGCGATCGCCAGCCACTCCTCGGACGGCGCGGTCGCCAGCTCGACCGGCGGTGACCCGGCCGGCTCGGGTGCGGCCGGGGGCAGGGCGGCCAGCGGCACGGTCTGCACGAGCACCGGCGGGCGGCTGGTCCAGCCCCGCGCGTCGAGTTCGGCGCCGACCGGCGCCGCGAGCGGGAGCGGCGTGTTGACCAGCGCCGGCTGGCCGAGGCCGGCGTACCAGCGTTCCACCGCGTCGAGCGCGGCGGGCAGCGGCCGGTCCGGGTCGCCGACGGGCAGCGCCGAGTTGGCCCGGCCGGTCCAGCCGTCGGCGCTGCGCAGCAGCCAGTCACCGAGGCGGGCCCGGGTCGGCGCCGGCCACGCCTCGTCGGCGGCGAGTTCCAGCGCGGCCACCGCGGCGGCCGTCGGCCGGCGGGCCGGCGGGACCCGCTTCGCCCGGTGCACCTCGGCCACCGGGACCTCGATCCGGCCCTGGGTGGTGGCGATAGTGAGATGGGTCTCGCTCAGTTCGACCAGCTCGCCGAGCGCGTCGGAGAAGAGGGGTCTGCCTTCGCGAATCCCCACAATGCGGCGGACCACGATGCGGTGTCCCACGTCCTGCTGTCGGAGCACGATCGACCTCCTCCCCGCCGAGATACTAGGCTCTTACCGTCGCGGGTGATCGCGGCGCGTCTTGCGGAGGAGAAGATCGGTGACCTACATCATCGCCGAGCCGTGCGTGGATGTGCTCGACAAGGCATGCATCGAGGAGTGCCCGGTCGACTGCATTTACGAGGGCAACCGGATGCTCTACATCCACCCCGACGAGTGCGTCGACTGTGGTGCCTGTGAGCCCGTCTGCCCGGTCGAGGCGATCTTCTACGAGGACGACGTCCCCGAGCAGTGGAAGGACTACACTGCGGCCAACTACGAGTTCTTCGAGGACCTGGGCTCGCCCGGTGGTGCCTCGAAGATCGGCAAGGTGGAGAAGGACGCGACCTTCGTCGCCGCCCAGCCGCCGCGCGGAGAGGGCCACTGAACCGGCCCGCGCCGGTCTCGGCTCGGCTGCCCGAGTTCACCTGGGACACCCTGGACGCCGCGGCCGCGCTGGCCGCGGCGCACCCGGAGGGCCTGATCAACCTCTCGATGGGCACGCCGGTCGACCCGGTGCCGCCGGTGATCCGGCAGGCGCTGGCCGACGCGTCGGACGCCCCCGGCTACCCGCTGACCGCCGGCACGCCGGTGCTGCGTGACGCGATCGCCGCCTGGGTCGCGCGGGCGTGTGGGGCCGGGGTGAACGGGCTCGGCGTCCTGCCGACGGTCGGTTCGAAGGAGCTGGTCGCCTGGCTGCCGACGCTGCTCGGGATCGGGCCGGACGACGTCGTCGTGGTGCCGTCGGTCGCGTACCCGACCTACGAGGACGGCGCCCGGCTGGCCGGCGCCACCGTCGTCCGCGCCGACTCGCTGACCGCGGTCGGCCCGACGCCGCGGGTGCGCCTGGTCTGGGTGAACTCGCCCGGCAACCCGACCGGCCGGGTGCTGCCCGCGGCCCACCTGCGCAAGGTGGTCGACTGGGCCCGGGAGCGCGGCGCGGTCGTCGCCAGCGACGAGTGCTATCTGCCGCTCGGCTGGGACGCCGAGCCGGTCTCGGTGCTGTCGCCGGAGGTCTGCGGTGGCTCGTACGAGGGCGTGCTCGCCGTGCACTCGCTGTCGAAGCGCTCCAACCTCGCCGGCTACCGGGCCGGCTTCGTGGCGGGTGACCCGGCGCTCGTCGCCGAGCTGCTGAAGGTGCGCAAGCACGCCGGCATGATCGTGCCCGCCCCGGTGCAGGCCGCCATGGTGGCCGCCCTGAGCGACGAACGGCACGCCGAGGAGCAGCGCGAACGCTACCGGGCCCGACGCGTGGCGCTGCACGCCGCGTTCACCGGCGCCGGGTTCACCGTCGAGCACTCGGAGGCCGGCCTCTACCTGTGGCTGACCCGGGACGAGGACTGCTGGGAGACCGTCGACTGGCTGGCCCGGCGCGGCATCCTGGTCGCGGCCGGCGTCTTCTACGGTCCGGCCGGTGCCCGGCACGTGCGCGTGGCGCTGACCGAGTCCGACGAGCACGTCGCGGCGGTCGCCGGCCGACTGGCCGCCTGAGCTGGCGATGACGGGCGACGGGACCACCGGCCCGGGCCGTCCGGGGGCCGGCGGGGGGTACGCGGGCGTCCGCGCCGCCGTCGTCGGCACCGGCCTGATCGGCGGGTCCGTCCTGCTGCGGCTTCGCGACGCCGGGCTGGACGTCGCCTCGTGGGATCCGGACCCGGCCACGCGGGAGCACGCGCGCCGGCAGGGGGTGACGGCCGCCGAGACCGTCGAGGAGGCGGTCGCCGGCCGGGACGTCGTGTTCCTGTGCGGGCCGTTGCCGACCCTGTCGGCCACCCTGCCGCTGGTGGCCGGGGCGAGCCCGCCCGGTTGCGTCCTCACCGACGTGGGCAGCACCAAGGCCGAGGTGGCCGACGCCGCCGCCCGGCACGGTCTGCTCGACCGGTTCGTGCCCGGCCACCCGATGGCCGGCGCCGAGTCGGCCGGGCTGACCGCCGCCGCGCCGACGCTGCTCGACGGCGCCGCGTGGGTGCTCTGCCCGGGGCCGGCGGCCGGGCCGTTCCGCTGGCTGACCGGGCTGCTGCTGGACGTGTTCCGGGCCCGGGTGGTGCCGATGGCCGCCGACGCGCACGACAGCGCTGCCGCCCTCGCCTCGCACGTCCCGCACCTGCTCGCCGGCGCGCTGGCCGGTGCGGTCCGCCGGGCGACGCTGCGGGACGCGGTCCTCGCGCTGGCCGCCGGCAGCTTCCGCGACGGCACCCGGGTCGCCGGCACCCCGGCCGCCCGTACCGCCAACATGCTGCTCGGCAACCGGGAGCGGGTGCTGCGCGAGCTGGCCGGGGTGACCGCGTACCTGGACGAGCTGGCCGACGCGCTGCGGTCCGGCGACGCGCAGCGGCTGACCGCGCTGCACGCGGAGGCGGGCGCCGCGCGCGAGCTGCTGTCCGGTCGCGGGTACACCACCCGGGTCCGGGACTTTCCCGCCGGCGGTGACCACGTCGACGAGGTCGCCTGGCTGCGGGAGCTGGGCGCCGCCGGCGGCCACCTGGGCGGCTGCCACGTCCGGGGCGACCGGGTCAGCTACACCGCCCACGTCCCGGATCCGTCCGCGCGGCCGCGTGGGGCCGACTGATCTCGCCACCCGGCGGGACGCCGATAGGGTGAGGGCATGGTGAACGGGCCGGGGGTGGCGGCGCGGGTCGTCCCCCTCGACGAGTTGGTGGCGCGCGCCCACGCGCTCGCCGACGCCGGCCCGCGGCAGTTGCTCGGCATCGCCGGCGCTCCCGGTGCCGGCAAGTCGACCCTGGCCGAGCAGATCGTCGCCGCGGTGGGCCCGGTCGCCCGGCTGGTCCCGATGGACGGGTTCCACCTGGCGCAGGCCGAGCTGGTCCGGCTGGGCCGAACCGCGCGCAAGGGCGCCGTGGACACCTTCGACGCCAACGGGTACGTCTCGCTGCTGCGCCGCCTGCGCCGGCTCGAACCCACCGCGGTGTACGCGCCGGCCTTCCGGCGGGACCTGGAGGAGCCGGTGGCCGGGGCGATCGAGGTGCCGCCGGAGGTCCGGCTGGTGGTCACCGAGGGCAACTACCTGCTGCTGCCGGAGTGGCCGTGGGAGGAGATCCGGCCGCTGCTGCACGAGGCGTGGTTCCTGGACCTCGACGCGGAGCTGCGGCTGCGCCGGCTCACCGCCCGGCACGAGGCGTACGGGCGGTCGCCCGAGGAGGCCCGGGTCTGGGCGTACGGCAGCGACGAGGCCAACGCCGCGCTGGTGGCCGCCACGGCGGACCGGGCCGACCTGGTGGTACGCCTCACCGAGCCGCCGCCCCCGTGACGGCCGCACGGTCAGGCGAGTTCGCGCACCACCCGGGCCGGGTTCCCGAGGGCGACGACGTTCGGCGGTAGGTCCCTGGTGACCACGGCACCGGCACCCACCACCGTGTTCTCCCCGATGGTGACTCCGGCGAGGACGATCACCCCGCCGCCGAGCCACACGTTGTCGCCGATGGTGATGGGCTTCGCCGCCTCCCACTTGGCGCGCCGGGGCTCCGGCTCGACCGGGTGGGTCGGGGTGAGCAACTACACGTTCGGCCCGATCTGGACGTCGGCGCCGATGGTGATCGGCGCGACGTCGAGGAGGACCGCGTTGAAGTTGACGAAGCTGCGCGGGCCGATGGTGATGCGGGTCCCGTAGTCGACGTACAGCGGTGGCCGGACCCAGGTGTCCTCGCCGAGCCCGCCGAGCAGGTCCCGCAGCGCGGCGAGCCGACCCGCCGGGTCGCTCGCCGGGCTGCTGTTGAACCGTTCCATCAACCGGGCGGCCCGGTCCAGGTCGGCGAGGATCTCCGGCTCGTCGGCGAGGTACGGCTCACCGGCGAGCATGCGGTCCTTCATCGAGGTCACGGACGACCGGCTCAGTCGTTGGCGTGCAGGGCGGCGTTCAGCTCGATGCCTTTGCCGGTGCGCGGCTTCGCCTCCAGGCCGCCGGTGACCGAGTTGCGCCAGAAGAGCAGCCCGTCCACGCCGGACAGCTCACGGGCCTTGACCACCCGGCCGTCCGGCAGGCTGATCTTGGAGGCGGCGGTGACGTAGCAGCCGGCCTCCACCACGCAGTCGTCGCCGAGCGTGATGCCGACGCCCGCGTTGGCGCCGACCAGGCTGCGCTCGCCGATGCGGATCTTCTCGGTGCCACCGCCGGAGAGGGTGCCCATGATCGAGGCGCCGCCGCCGATGTCGGAGCCGTCGCCGACCACCACGCCCTGCACGATCCGGCCCTCGACCATCGACGTGCCGAGGGTGCCCGCGTTGAAGTTCACGAAGCCCTCGTGCATCACGGTCGTGCCGGGCGCGAGGTGGGCGCCCAGCCGGACCCGGTCGGCGTCCGCGATCCGCACGCCGGAGGGTACGACGTAGTCGGTCATCCGGGGGAACTTGTCCACCCCGTACACCGCCAGGTGGCGGCCGGCGGCCCGCTCGATCACCCGCAGCTCGTCGACCCGCTCCGGCGGGCAGGGCCCGGCCGAGGTCCACGCCACGTTGGCGAGCTTGCCGAAGACGCCGTCGAGGTTGAGCTCGTTGGGCCGGACCAGGCGGTGGGAGAGCAGGTGCAGCCGCAGGTACGCGTCCGCGGCGTCCTTGATCGGGTCGTCCAGCGAGCCGATCACCGTGACCACCTGGACGGTGCGCAGGCCCGGCAGCGCCCGGTCGCCGATCGCGCCCGGGGGGAGGTCGAGGACGTCCGCCTCGTCCTCGCCGGGGACCAGCGGCAGCTCACCGAGCCCCAGCTTGCCGGTCGGGTACCAGGTGTCGAGCACCTGATCGTCAGCGGTCACGGTGGCCAGGCCGATGCCCCAGGCAGACTCTGCGCTACTCACGACCTTGAAGGTACCGTGCGGAACATGGAGAACCCGCTGACCCCCGAGGTCCTGGCTGATCCGGTGGCGTTGACCCGCGCACTGGTCGACATAGAGTCCGTCTCCCTCAACGAGAAGGCGATCGCCGACTGCGTCGAGGAGGTGCTGCGCCGGGTGCCGCACCTGACGACCTACCGGCACGGCAACACGGTCATGGCCCGCACCGACCTGGGCCGCGCCCAGCGGGTGGTGCTCGCCGGGCACCTCGACACGGTTCCCCTGAACAACAACTTCCCGTCCATGATGCGCGGCGACCTGATGTACGGGTGCGGCACCTCCGACATGAAGTCCGGCGTGGCGTACGCCCTGCACCTGGCGGTGACGCTGGCCGAGCCGCGGTACGACGTGACGTACTTCTTCTACGAGGCGGAGGAGATCGAGTCGAAGTACAACGGTCTCTTCCTCGTCGCCGAGGCGCACCCGGAGTGGCTGCAGGCCGACTTCGCGCTGCTGCTGGAGCCGACGTACGGGATCGTCGAGGCGGGCTGCCAGGGCACCACGCGGGCGATCGTCACCACGCACGGCGAGCGCGCCCACGCGGCCCGGTCCTGGCACGGGGTGAACGCGATCCACGGCGCGGGCGAGGTGCTGCGCCGGCTGACGGCGTACGAGGCGCGCCGGGTGACCCTCGACGGCTGCGACTACCGGGAGGGGCTGAACGCGGTCCGGATCGTGGGTGGCGTGGCCGGCAACGTCATCCCGGACCACTGCGAGATCGAGATCAACTACCGGTACGCGCCGGATCGTGACCCGGCGGCCGCCGAGGCGCACCTGCGCGAGGTCTTCCACGGCTTCGACCTCGAGGTGACCGACGCGGCGGCGGGGGCGCTCCCGGGCCTGGACGCACCGCCGGCGCAGGAGTTCCTGGCGGCGGTGGGCGCCGCGCCGATCGGCAAGCTGGGCTGGACGGACGTGGCCCGGTTCGCCGCGATGGGCATCCCGGCGCTGAACTTCGGCCCCGGCGACCCGAACCTGGCCCATCACAAGGACGAGCACGTCGAGGTCGGCAAGATCCGCGAGGGCGCGGCCACCCTGCACCGCTGGCTCGCCGCCGCCTGATCCACCGCGCCCCGCCGGCCGGGAAGCCACCCCCCGGGGACCCTCCCGGCCGGCGGCGGTGCGTGCGGCTCAGGCCGTCCGGGTCAGGGCGGACCCGCCGGCCGTGGTCTCCGCCGGATCGCCGGCCGGCTCCGTGGCCGGTGGCTCCATCAGGCGGGCGCGGCGGCGCTCGGCCACCACGTCCCGGATCCGCCGCTGCATCTGACGGCGGATCCGCATCCTCTCGTTGTTGGTGATCACGCTGGCTCCTCCCCCGAAGGCGCGCGCCGGGGCATACCCGGTATGTGAATAGTAAGACGTACGGGCGACCGAAATAGTTGCCCGTGATCGCGACGAATTTCCGGCCTGCTCGGGCCAGCACGTCCGACGGGTGGGACTCCACTACGGTTGCTCCCATGAGCGAGAGCAACGGGCGGGCGGCGGAGGGCGAGCCGCGGCGGGAGCGGCACCGGGGCGCCGTCACCCTGCGCCGCGCGGCGATCACCGACAGCACCGCCGACCAGCGGCTGCTCGACTCGCGGCAGCGCAGCGACTGGAAGACGCGGGACGCGTGGCGGGCGCTGCGGATCCTCTCCGAGTTCGTCGAGGGGTTCGACACCCTCTCCGACCTGCCGCCGGCGGTCAGCGTCTTCGGCTCCGCCCGCAGCCTCCCGGACAGCCCCGAGTGCCGGCTGGCCGAGGCGCTGGGCGGCCAGCTGGCCCGGGCCGGCTACGCGGTCATCACCGGCGGCGGCCCGGGCGTGATGGAGGCCACCAACCGGGGCGCCAGCGAGGCCGGCGGGCTCTCCGTCGGGCTCGGCATCGAACTCCCCTTCGAGCAGGGCATCAACGACTGGGTCGACCTCGCCATCGACTTCCGCTACTTCTTCGCCCGCAAGACCATGTTCGTCAAGTACGCCCAGGCGTTCGTGGTCCTCCCCGGTGGCTTCGGCACCATGGACGAGCTGTTCGAGGCGCTCACCCTGGTGCAGACCGGCAAGGTGACCCGCTTCCCGGTGGTGCTGATGGGCACCCGCTACTGGGGCGGGCTGATGGACTGGCTGCGCGACACCATGGCCGCCGAAGGCAAGATCGGGCCGGTCGACCTCGACCTGATCTGCCTCACCGACGACGTGAACGACGCGGTCCGCCACATCGTGGAGGCGGAGGCCGTGCTCTCCGCCGAGCAGGACGCGGTCCGCGAGGAGGCGGTCGCCCGCACCGCGGCGGACCAACGGATCGCCGCCGACGAGGGCCGCCGGGACTGACCGTGGCGGCCATCTGTGTGTTCTGCGCGTCCTCCCGTACCCTCGACCGGCGCTGGCTCGACCTGGCGGCGGAGACCGGCGCGGAGATCGCCCGGCGGGGCCACACGCTGGTGAGCGGCGGCGGCTGCGTCGGGATGATGGGCGCCGTGGCGGACGGGGCGCGGGCCGCGGGCGGGCGGACGCTGGGGATCATCCCGCAGGCCCTGGTCGACCTCGAGGTCGCCGACCTCGCCTCCGACGAGCTGCTGGTCACCGAGTCGATGGCCGACCGCAAGACGCTCATGCTCGACAAGTCGGACGCGTTCCTCACCCTGCCGGGCGGCCTCGGCACGCTGGACGAGCTGTTCGAGGTCTGGACCACGGCCACGCTGGCCCTGCACGCCAAGCCGATGGTCCTGGTCGACACCGACGGCTTCTACCGCCCCCTGCTCGACTGGCTGGGTGGCCTCGCCGACCAGACCTTCCTGAAGCCGGCGGGCCTGGCCCTGCTCACCGTGGTCGACACCGTCCCCGCCGCTCTCGACGCCATCGAGGCCGGCCTCACCGGACCGCCCGGCCTGCCGGCCTGACCGGGCGATCCCTGCCGGCCGGACGCCGCTGCCCGTTCAGGCCGGGGCACGCGGGACGGATCCCGGGCGGCGTGGCGGGGCAGGGGTCGCGTGCCGTGTCGGAGGCGTCTGGTGGGATGAGGGAATGCAGGCGTACCGGCTGGTGCGCCGGCCCGCCGACGCGGCCGTCCGCCGGTCCGGCGGGCCGGCGGAGAGGGGCACGCGGGTCGTGGACCCGCGGCAGGCGGAGGTGGTCGGGCACACCGACGGGCCGATGCTCGTGCTCGGTGGCCCGGGCACCGGCAAGACCGCCGCCCTCGTCGAGGCGGTCGCCGCCCGGGTGGCCGAGGGGGTCGATCCCGAGCAGGTCCTCGTCCTCACGTTCGGCCGCCGGCAGGCCACCGCCCTACGGCAGCGGATCGAGGCGCGCGTCGCCGGCGACGGGCACCGGGTGCTGCGGGAACCGCTGGTGCGTACCTTCCCCGCGTACGCCTTCGGGCTGCTGCGGCGCGCCGCCGCCGAGCGCGGCGAACCGTCGCCACGCCTGCTCACCGGCCCCGAGCAGGATCTGATCATCCGGGAGCTGCTCGACCTGGTCGGCGAGGAGCCGGGCGACGACCCGGTGGGCTGGCCGGAGGACCTGCGGCCGGCGCTGCGGACCCGCGCCTTCGCCGCGCAGCTGCGGGACCTGCTGATGCGTGCCGGCGAGCGCGGCGTCGGCCCGGTCGAGCTGGCCCGGCTGGGCGAGAAGTTCGGCCGCGCCGACTGGCCGGCCGCCGCGCGCTTCCTCCGGGAGTACGTGGCGGTGCTCGCGCTGCGCGACGTGAGCAACCGCGGTTCGATCGCGTACGACCCCGCCGAGCTGGTCCGGGCCGCCACCGGCATGCTGCTCGACGACCCCGACCTGCTGGCGGCCGAGCGGCGCCGGCTGGCGTACGTCTACGTCGACGAGTACGCCGACACCGACCCCGCCCAGCAGGACCTGCTGGCGACCGTGGCCGGCGGCGGCAAGACCCTCGTCGCCTTCGCCGACCCCGACTCGTCCACGTACGCCTTCCGGGGCGCCGACCCGACCGGCGTGACCACCTTCCCGCACCGGTTCCGCACCGCCTCCGGGGCGCCCGCCGCCCAGGTCGTGCTGACCACCTCGTACCGCGCCGGTCCCCGGCTGCTGGCGGCGAGCGCCCGGCTGGCCCGCCGGCTGCGGGGTCCGGCGGCGCACCGGCGGCTGCGCCCGCTGCCCGACGCGGCCCCCGGCACGATGGAGGTCCGCACCTTCCGCTCGGCCACCAGCGAGGCGGCGTGGCTGGCGCACGCCCTGCGCGAGGCCCACCTGCTCGGCGGAGTGCCGTGGTCGGAGATGGCGGTGCTGGTGCGGTCCACCGCCCGGCAGCTGCCGTCGCTGCGCCGCGCCCTGCACGCCGCCGGCGTGCCGACCGTAGTCCACGGCGAGGACCTGCCGCTGCACCTGCAACCGGCGGTCGCCCCGCTGCTGCTCCTGCTGCGGTGCGCGCTGGAGCCGGAGCGGCTCGACGAGGAGGCGGCCGTCGCCCTGCTGCACTCGCCGCTGGGCGGGGCCGACCCGCTCGCCGAGCGCCGGCTGCGGCAGGGGCTCCGGGTCATGGCGCTCGCCGCGGGTGACCGCCGCCCGTCCGGGGAGCTGATCGTCGAGGCGCTGCGCGACCCGGCGGAGCTGGCCGGGATCGACCGCCGGTGGGCGGAGCCCGCGCAGACCGTCGCCGGCCTGCTGGCGGTCGCCCGGGAGACGGCCGCCCGGCCGGGCGCCACCGCCGAGGACGTGCTGTGGGCGGTCTGGCGGGCCAGCGGGCTGGCCGAGCTGTGGTCGGCGGCACTGGCCCGGACCCCGGCGACGGCGGGGGAGGGGGACGTCGCCCGCCGCCGGCGCGCCGAGGCGGCCGACCGGGACCTGGACGCGGTGATGGTGCTGTTCGACGCCGCCGCCCGCTTCACCGACCGGCTGCCCGGCGCGCGGACCGAGGTCTTCCTCGACCACGTGCTCGGGCAGGACCTGCCGGCGGACACCCTCGCACCGACCGCCGACCGCGGTGACGCGGTCCGGTTGCTCACCGCGCACGCCGCCAAGGGCCTGGAGTGGGACCTGGTCGCCGTCGCCGGCGTGCAGGAGGGCGTCTGGCCCGACCTGCGGCTGCGGGGCAGCCTGCTCGGCTCCGAGCGCCTCGTCGACGTGCTCGCCGGCCGCTCGGCCGGCGACGGCCGGCTCGCCACGGTGATCGGCCAGACCTCGGCACTGCTGGACGAGGAGCGGCGCCTGTTCCACGTAGCGGTGACGCGGGCGCGGCGTTCCCTGCTGGTCAGCGCCGTCGCCTCGGCGGCCGTGGGCGGGGACGACCACGAGGAGCAGCCCAGCCGCTTCCTCTACGAGCTCGGCCCCACCGACCCGCCCACCGGCGGCGGTGGCGACCCGCCCACCGGCCCGTCGCCGTCCGACCCCGAGCCGGACGCCGATGCGGCGGTGCCGGCCGGGGACGGCGACCCGGAACCCCACCGGGTGACCACGCTGCCGGTGAGCCGGCCGCCCCGGGCGCTGACCCTGGCGTCGCTGGTGGCCGAACTCCGTACCGCCGCCACCGACCCGGCCGCGCCGCCCGCCCGGCGGCACGCGGCGGCTGCCGAGCTGGCCCGCCTGGCCGCCGCCGGGGTCTCCGGCGCGCACCCGGACGACTGGTGGGGGCTACGCCCCCTCTCCGACGACCGGCCGCTGGTCGACGAGGGCGAGCCGGTCCGGGTCACCCCGTCGGCGATGGAGAGCGCCCTGCGGTGCAGCCTGCGCTGGCTGCTGGAACGGCACGGCGGCAGCGCGCCGGCCGGCACCGCCCAGGGTGTCGGCAACCTGGTGCACGCCGCGGCGATGCTCGCCGAGGACGCCAGTGCGGACCGGGGCGCCCTGCTCGACTACGTCGCCGCCCGCTTCGACGCGATCGAGCTGGCCGCCCGCTGGATGGCCGGGCCGGAGCGGGCCCGCGCCGAGGCGATGGTCGACAAGCTGCTGCGCTGGCTGGCCGCCAACCCGCGCCGGCTGCTCGCCATCGAGCACGAGTTCGCGGTCCGGCTCGACGACCCGCGTCGGCCGGTCGAGCTGGTCGGCCGGGTGGACCGGCTGGAGGTCGACGCGGACGGCCGGCTCGTGGTCGTCGACCTGAAGACCGGCAAGTCGACCGCGGTCACCGCGGCGGACCTCGCGGAGCACCCGCAGCTCGGCGCGTACCAGGCGGCGGTCGAGTCGGGGGCGTTCGGCGAGTACGGGGACGAGTCCGGGGGCGCCGCCCTGGTGCAGCTCGGCACCGGCGCGAAGGACGCGAAGGAGCAGTCCCAGCCGCCAGCCGGCGAGGGGCCGGAGGCGGGCTGGGCGACCGCCCTGGTCCGGCGCACCGCCGATACGATGGCCGCCGCCACCTTCGCCGCGGTCGCCAACTCGAAGTGCCGGGTCTGCCCGGTACGCACGAGCTGCCCGGTGTCCGGGCAGGGGCGCCAGGTCGTCGAACCGCCGACCGTCATCCCCCGGCCGGAGACCCGTGAGCGCGAGGAGTGAGCGTGCCAGCGCTGCCGCCGGAACGAGAACAGGTGAGTGAGGGCGAGGAGTGAGCGTGCCAGCCCCGCAGCCGCGGACGACACCGTGAGCCAGCCGACCCTGTTCAGCTCCGCGACGCCGGCCCCGAGGGTGGCGGACGCCGGCCCCCGGTACACGCCGGTCGAGCTGGCCAAGCTGCTGCGGCTGCCGGCGCCGACGCGGGAGCAGGCCGCGATCATCGCCGCGCCGGTGGAGCCGCTGCTGGTGGTGGCCGGCGCCGGCTCCGGCAAGACCGAGACGATGGCCGCCCGGGTGGTCTGGCTGGTGGCCAACTCGTACGTCCGTCCCGAACAGGTCCTCGGCCTCACGTTCACCCGCAAGGCGGCCGGGGAGCTGGCGCACCGGGTACGGGCCCGGCTCGACCAGCTCGTCCGCCGGCTGGGCCGGCGGGGCCGTGACCCGTTCGACGATCCGCTGTCCGGCGAGCCGACCGTCTCCACCTACCACTCGTACGCCGGACGCATCGTCACCGAGCACGGCCTGCGGGCCGGGTACGAGCCGTCCACGCGGCTGCTCACCGAGGCGTCCCGCTGGCAGCTCGTCGACCTGATCGTGCGCAACTACGACGGCGACATGTCCGACGTGGACCGGATGCCCAGCACGATCACCGACGCGGTGCTGGCCCTCGCCGGTGAGCTGGACGAGCACCTGGTCGAGCCGGACGACCTGGCCGCCTGGACCGGCCGCTTCTTCGCCGACGTGCAGTCCCGGCCCGGTCGGGTCTACGCGGACGTCAAGAAGGCCCTCACTGTCCAGCAGACCCGGTTGAAGCTGCTTCCGCTGGTGCGCGCGTACGCCCGGCGCAAGGAGGACTTCGAGGCGATGGACTTCGCCGACCAGTTGGCCCGGGCCGCCCGGGTCGCCCGGGACCACCCGGCGGTCGGCGAGGTCGAGCGGGACCGGTACCGGGTGGTGCTGCTCGACGAGTACCAGGACACCAGCCACGCCCAGGTGGTGCTGCTCAACGCGCTCTTCGGCGGCGGCCATCCGGTGACCGCCGTCGGCGACCCCTGCCAGTCGATCTACGGCTGGCGCGGGGCCAGCGCCGGCACCCTGGACCGGTTCCCCACCGAGTTCGCCCGCGCCGACGGCACGCCCGCCGCCGTACGCAGCCTCACCACCAGCTGGCGCAACCGTCCGGAGATCCTCGGCGTGGCGAACGCCCTGGCCACGCCGCTGCGCGCCGCCGGAGCCCAGGTGCCGGAGCTGCACGCGGCGCTGAGCGTCAAGGACCCGATCCCGCATCGCACGCCCCGGGGAACCGCCGCCGGCACCGTCCACTGCGCGCTCCTCCCGACGTACGCCGACGAGGCGGACTGGATCGCCGACAGCGTGCTGCGCGCCTGGCAGGGGGCGGCGGGGGCACCCGGTGCGCTGCCCGAGCACATCCCGGTGGCGGCGCGTCCCACCACGGCGGTGCTGGTGCGGCTGCGCAGCCAGATCCCGGCGATCGAGTCGGCGCTGCGGGCGCGGGGCCTGCCGGTCGACGTGGTGGGGCTGGGCGGCCTGCTGGACACGCCGGAGGTGCGGGACGTGGTGTGCACCCTGCGGGTGCTCGCCGACCCGACCGACGGCGCGGCGCTGCTGCGCCTGCTGACCGGCGCCCGGTGGCGCATCGGGCCGCGCGACCTGGTGTCCCTGCACCGCCGGGCGAAGGCCATCGCGTCCGCCCGCCGGCGGCTCGCCGCCGGTGACGAGCCGGAGATCGTCCTGGACGCGCTGGACGAGGCGACGCTGGTGGAGGCCCTCGCCGACCTGGGGCCGGCGCAGGCGTACTCGGCGGAGGGCTACCCGCGGCTGCGCGCGTACGCCCGGGAGCTGGGCCTGCTGCGGTACCGGCTGGACCAGTCCCTACCGGACCTGATCGCGGACGTCGAGCGGACCATCGGCCTCGACGTGGAGGTCGCGGTGCGGGCCGGCCGGGACGGGGCGGGCGACGCCGGCCTCGCCCGCGGTCACCTGGACGCGCTCGGTGACGTCGCGGCGCGGTTCAGCGGGGAGACGCCGGGGGCGACCCTGTCGGCGTTCCTGGCCTATCTCGCCGCCGCCGAGGACGAGGAGCGCGGTCTCACCCCCGGCGAGGTGGAGGTCGTCGAGGGGGCCGTGCAGATCCTCACCGCGCACGCCGCCAAGGGCCTGGAGTGGGACGTGGTGGCGGTCGCCGGGCTCAGCCGCGGGGTGTGGCCGGGGCCGGTGCGCAACTCCGACCACTGGCTGGGCGGGCTGGGCGTGCTGCCGTTCCCGCTGCGCGGTGACGCCGACGGGCTGCCCGCGCTGGCCCTGGCCGACGTGGGGGACCAGCGCGCGGTGGCGCGGGCGCTGGAGGACTTCACCGACGCGTGGCGCGCGCACGACGAGCGGGAGGAGCGGCGGCTGGCGTACGTGGCCGTGACCCGCCCCCGCCGGCTCCTGCTGTGCTCCGGCCACTGGTGGGGTGAGGGCACCAAGCGGCCGCGCGGCCCGTCGGTGCTGCTGCGCGAGGTGCACGACGCCTGCCTGGACGGCGGCGCGGGGCACGTGGTCGACGAGTGGGCGCCCGAGCCCGCACCGGACGCGGTCAACCCGACGACCGAGGTGGTGCTGCACGCCGAGTGGCCGGCCGATCCGCTGGGGGCGCGCCGGCCGGCCCTCGCCGAGGCGGCCGCGCTGGTCCGGCGGTACCTCGCCGACGGCGCGGCCGCCGCCGCCGCCGACGCCGACGGCGCGGCCGCCGCCGCCGACGCCGACGGGGTCGGCGGGGATCCCGAGGTGACCCGGTGGCGGCGGGAGGCCGACCTGCTCCTCGCCGAGCGGGCCGAGCTGACCCGGCAGTCCGGCCCGGTCGAGGTCGCGCTGCCCGGGCAGCTGTCGGTGACCCAGCTGGTGGCGCTGCGGCGGGACCCGGCCGGCCTCGCCCGGACATTGCGCCGTCCGCTGCCCAGCGAGCCCAATCCGTACGCCCGGCGGGGCACCGCCTTCCACGCCTGGCTGGAGCAGCGCTTCGGGGCCGACCGGCTGCTCGACGTCGACGAGCTGCCCGGCGCGGCGGACGCGGACGCCGCGCCGGACGAGGCGCTGGCCGAGCTGCAGGAGCGCTTCCTCGCCAGTGAGTGGGCCGACCGGACGCCGGTGGAGGTGGAGGTTCCATTCGCGACGGCGATCGCCGGCATCGTGGTCCGCGGCCGGATGGACGCCGTCTTCGCCCGTCCGGGCGGGCGGTTCGACGTCGTCGACTGGAAGACCGGCCGGCAGCCGACCGGGCCGGCGGCCGAGGCGGCGGCGGTGCAGCTCGCCGTGTACCGGCTGGCCTGGGCGGAGCTTGCGGGCCTGCCGGTCGACCGGGTCGGCGCCGCGTTCCACTACGTCCGGGACGGGGTGACGGTCCGGCCGGTGGACCTGCTCGACGTCGCCGGCCTGACCGCGCTGATCGCTTCGGTGCCGGAAAGTCCGGAAGCGGGTGACGGTTCCGGCCATCCGTGATAGGTTGGTGCCGTTGCAGTTATGGTTCCCAGAGACTCTGTGTGCGCCTGGCGGATTGTGGCCCCAGGCGCTCTTTGTTGTGTCCGGAGTTCTCCGGGCGGGGCGACCAGAAGCGACAGGCAGGCCGCGCGATTCGGCGCGGTCCGCTCCTCTCGAGCCCGCAACAGGTGCGGGTTCGACGTTCCGTCAAGGAGACGAACATGGCAATTGGCACCGTCAAGTGGTTCAACGCTGACAAGGGCTTCGGCTTCATCACCCCGGACGGCGGCGGCGCCGACGTCTTCGCCCACTTCTCGGCCATCCAGTCCTCCGGCTACCGGAGCCTGGACGAGAACCAGCGGGTCGAGTTCGAGGTGACCCAGGGCCAGAAGGGCCCGCAGGCGGAGAACATCCGTCCGCTCTGATCTTCGGATCGTGTGACACCCACCATGCCCTCCGGGCGTGGTGACGGGACCGGCCCGCCCCGACGTCGACCTGGCCACCAGGCGGCGACGCGGGGGCGGGCCGGACCCGTACCTTTCGGTTCGTGCTTGTGAGTCCCGGCGGACGGATCCGCCGGTCGACAGCGCCGCCCGGCGCCCTCCCTCGACACGTGCCGCGTCGAGGAAGGCTCACCATGACCACCGTCGCTCCGTCGTTCGCCCACACCGGGCTCGCCCCGGCGCTGCTCGCCGAGCTGGCCGCGCAGGGCATCACCGCGCCGTTCCCGATCCAGGCGGCGACCCTGCCGGACTCGCTCGCCGGCCGGGACGTGCTCGGCCGCGGCCGCACCGGGTCCGGCAAGACCCTGGCCTTCGGGCTCCCACTCCTCTCCCGCACCGCCGGCCGCCGCGCTCGGCCCCGACGCCCGCTCGCGCTGGTGCTGGTACCCACCCGTGAGCTGGCCCAGCAGGTCACCACGGCACTCGACCCGTACGCCCGGGCGGTCGGGCTGCGCTGCGCCACCGTGGTGGGTGGCCTGTCGCTGAACCGGCAGGCGGAGGCGCTGCGGGCGGGCGCCGAGCTGGTGGTGGCCACGCCCGGACGCCTGCACGACCTGATCAACCGCGGCGACGTCCGGCTCGACCAGGTCGGCGTCACCGTGCTGGACGAGGCCGACCAGATGGCCGACATGGGATTCCTGCCGCAGGTCACCCGCCTGCTCGAACAGGTCGCCCCGGACGGCCAGCGGATGCTCTTCTCGGCCACCCTGGACGGCGGCGTCGACCGGCTGGTCCGGCGCTTCCTCACCGACCCGGTGACCCACTCGGTGGATCCGGGCACGGCCACCGTCACCGCGATGACCCACCACGTGCTGCACGTGGAGGCGGTCGACAAGCCGGCCGCGCTGAGCTGGATCGCGGCCCGGGAGGGCCGCACCATCATGTTCATGGGCACCAAGCACCGGGCCGACCGGGTCGCCCGTCAGTTGCTCGCCAAGGGTGTCCGCGCGGCCGCGTTGCACGGCGGCAAGTCCCAGCCGCAGCGCACCCGCATCCTGGAGCAGTTCCGCACCGGGCAGGTGACCGCGCTGGTCGCCACCGACGTCGCGGCCCGGGGGATCCACGTGGACGGGCTCGACCTGGTGGTCAACGTGGACCCGCCGACCGACGCGAAGGACTACCTGCACCGGGGCGGGCGGACCGCCCGGGCGGGGGAGTCGGGCACGGTGGTCACCCTGGTCCTGCCCGAGCAGCGGCACGACGTGTCCCGCCTGATGGCGACGGCGGGGATCCGCCCCGAGTCGACCCGCGTACGCCCCGGTGATCCGGAGCTGGTCCGGGTGACCGGCGCCCGGGAGCCGTCGGGTGTCCCGGTGACGATCGCGCCGCCGCCGGCGGTTCCCGCACCGCGCCGAGGCGGTGCCGGCGGACCGGGCGGCGACGCGACGGGCCACGCCGGCGGTACGGCAGGCCGGGCCGGGCACCGCACCTCGGGCCGCCCTCGGCGTGCCCGCCGTCCCCGGTTCAGCTGACCGGCCGGCCGCCGTCCGGACGGCCCCTCCCGTAGCCCGTCTCCGACGCCGGCCGGGCGGACGTGCCGGTGCCGCGTCGTGACGGGCGGGCCACATGAGTCGGCAATCAGCCGCCCTCCGGTCCGATCGGCGACTGTGCCCGACGCCCTGCCGGGCGAGGGTGGGCCCGGGGGACAGAGCCGGGCCGACAGCCCGGTGGGGGAGGGCGCGATGACGGGGGACACCGGCTCGGGTGCGGTGCGGGAACTGCTGCTGGTGGTGGCGGTCGCCGCCGCCGGGGTGCTGCTGGCCCTGGTCGCGGTCTTCACCCCGTGGCACGCCGTGCCGGACGGTGCCACCCCGGCGGTGCCGGTGGAGCTGCACAGCCCGGTCGGGGCTTCCGTCCCGACCGAGAGCTGAGCGGACCGGGCCCGCCGCCCGGAACGGGCTCTGGTCGGGACCCGGGGCATGGTCCCGACCAGAGCCGCCCGCCGGTCAGGTGCCGGCGAGCGGCGCGGTAGGTCGGCGGTACGGAGAGTGTCGACACGCTAGGGTCGATCACGTGCCGACGCGCAGAGCGAAGATCCCAGCGACGAGGTATCCCGTCGAACGGTTCACCCTCGACAACGGCCTGCGGGTGGTTCTGACACCCGACCGCAGCGCCCCGGTGATCGGGGTGGCGGTCGTCTACGACGTCGGCATCCGCTCGGAGCCCGAGGGGCGCACGGGCTTCGCGCACCTCTTCGAGCACCTCATGTTCCAGGGCTCGGAGAACCTGGAGAAGCTGGCCCACTTCCGGCACGTGCAGGGCGCGGGAGGCACCTTCAACGGCTCCACCCACCTCGACTACACCGACTACTACGAGACGCTGCCGAGCAACGCCCTGGAGCGGGCGCTGTTCCTGGAGGCGGACCGGATGCGCGGCCCCCGGCTGACCGAGGAGAACCTGCGCAACCAGGTCGACGTGGTCAAGGAGGAGATCCGCGTCAACGTGCTCAACCGACCGTACGGGGGCTTCCCCTGGCTGACCCTCCCGCCGGTCATGTTCGACACGTTCCCCAACGCGCACGACGGCTACGGCTCCTTCGACGACCTGGAGTCGGCCACGGTGGCCGACGCGGCCGACTTCTTCCGGCGCTACTACGCCAGCGGCAACGCGGTGCTGGCGGTCAGCGGGGACGTCGACGTCGCCGGGGCGGCCGAGCTGATCGAGCGGCACTTCGGCGACGTGCCCGCCCGTCCCGCCCCGAAGCGGCCGAGCTTCGACGAACCGGACCTGACCGCCGAGCGCCGGTCGTCGTACACCGACCGGCTGGCGCCGCTCCCCGCGGTCGCCTCCGCCTGGCGGGTGCCCGACCCGGTCGGCGACTTCGCCGGCTACCTGCCGTACGTGGTGCTCGCCGAGGTGCTCACCGACGGCGACGCCTCCCGGCTGGTCGAGCGGCTGGTCCAGCGGGACCGGGCGGTGACCAGCGTCGGCGGGTACCTGGGCTTCATGGGCGACCCGTTCGACGTCCGCGACCCGACGGCCCTTCTGCTCCAGGCGCACCTGCCGCCCGGCGGTGACGTCGACAAGGTGCTGCGGACGATCGACGAGGAACTGGACCGGCTGGCCACCGACGGGCTGACCGACGGCGAGCTGGCCCGCACCCAGGCGCGGATGGCCACCCACCTGCTGCGCGACACCGACGCGGTGCTCGGCCGGGCGCTGCGGATGGCCGTCCTGGAGCAGCAGCGCGGTGAACCGGGGCTGCTCAACGAGTTGCCCCGCCTGGTCGGTGAGGTCACCGAGGAGGCGGTCCGCGCCGCCGCCGCGACGCTGCGTCCGGAGCGCCGCGCCGCCATCGACGTCGTCGCCGGAGGTGCCCGGTGAGCGCGAGGAGTGAGCCGGGTCTGCGAGCCCCGCAATCGCGAACGAAGAAGGGCCGGGTGAGCGCGACCGCCCCCGCCGCGCCGCGCACGCTGCCGCCGCTCGGCCCCACCCGCCGGCTCAAGCTGCCGAAGCAGGCCGAGCGCACGCTGGGCAACGGGCTCACGGTGATCGCCGTACGCCGCCCGGCCGTGCCCCTGGTCGAGCTGCGGCTCTGGATGCCTTTCGGGCGGGTGCAGCTCGCCCGCGGCGCGATGCTCGCGCAGACCCTGCTCTCCGGCACGGAGACGATGAGCGCCGTGCAGATCGCCGCCGAGTTGCAGAAGGTCGGCGGCGGGCTGTCCGCCGGGATCGACCCGGACCGGTTGATGCTCTCCGGCGCGGGGCTGGTCACCGGCCTGGACCGGACGTTGGAGATCCTGGCGGACGTGCTGACCGGGGCGACGTACCCGGCCGGCGACGTCGCCACCGAGCGGGACCGGCTGATCGACCGGATCCAGGTGGCGCAGAGCCAGCCGGCGCACCTCGCCCGGACCGCCCTGCTCAAGCGGATCTACGGCAAGCACCCGTACGCGGTGCAGACCCCCGATCCGGAGCAGGTCCGGGCGGTGCGGCCGGGCGTGCTGCGGACCCTGCACGCCCAGCGGGTGCACCCGGCCGACGCGGTCCTCGTGCTCGTCGGGGACGTGCAGCCGGACCGGGCGCTCGACGCGGCCGAGAAGGCGCTCGCCGGCTGGAACGGCGCCGGGCACGTCGCCGAGCTGCCGCCCACGCCGCCGCTGGAGCCGGGGCCGTTGCTGCTCGTCGACCGTCCCCTGTCGGTGCAGTCGTCCCTGCGGGTGGCGCTGCCGGCGGTGCCGCGCACCCACCCGGACCACGCCGCCCTGCAGCTGGCCAACCTGATCTTCGGCGGCTACTTCTCCTCCCGCTGGGTGGAGAACATCCGCGAGGACAAGGGCTACACGTACGGGCCGCACTCGCTGGTCGAGCACTCGGTGGCCGGGTCGGTGCTGGTCGCCGCCGCCGAGGTGGCCACCGAGGTGACCGGCCCGGCGCTGCTGGAGACCACGTACGAGCTGGGCCGGCTGGCCTCCGTCCCACCCAAGGAGGAGGAGCTGGAGCAGGCCCGCCAGTACGCCCTCGGCACCCTCCAGCTCGGCATGTCCACCCAGGCCGGGCTGGCGTCGCTGACCAGCGCGTACGCCGGGAACGGCCTCCGCCTGGACTTCCTGGCGGAGCACGCGGCGCGGCTGGCGAAGGCGACCGTGTCCGACGTCGCCGAGGCGGCGGCCCGGTACCTCGCGCCGGCCCGGGCGGTCACGGTCGTCCTGGGCGACGCCGAGCGGGTCGGCCCGCAGCTCGAGGCGCTCACCCCGGTCGTCACCGGACCGGCCGGGCAGTGAGCGGCGGCGAGGAGGCGCCACCGCTGGCCCGTTCCACCCTGGATCGGGCGGCGCACCGGCGGACCGACCCGGACTGGTTGGCCCAGGCGTGGGCCGGGGCCCGGGTGCTGGTGCTCGACGGCGGCTCCGAGGGGCGTGCGCTGGTGCGCGCCGACGCGGCGCCGCCGGCGCTGGTGCTCGTCGGGCCGAAGGACGTGCCGGAGGGGGCCGTCGCGCGAGCGATGTTCCTCGGCGTCGAGCCCGACGGCGTCCCGGTGTTCCTCGTCGACGCGCCGCTGCCGGAGCTGCCCGGCACCCGTCCGGCGCACCTGCGCGAGATCGGTCACCTGCTGGCCGACCGCGACGCCGGTCTGTTCACCGCCGGTCTGGCCCTGCTGAACTGGCACCGGCGGCACCTCTTCTCGCCGGTGACCGGGGAGTCCACGGCCATGGACGAGGCCGGCTGGTCCCGGGTCGCCCCGGCCGGCGAGCGGATGTGGCCGCGTACCGACCCCGCGATGATCGTGCTGGTCCACGACGGGGTGCCCGGCTCGGACGGGCGCTGCCTGCTCGGCAACAACGCCACCTGGCCTCGGGTCCCGGGGGAGCGCCGGTTCTCCTGCCTCGCCGGGTACGTGGAGCCGGGCGAGTCGGCCGAGGCGGCCGTGCTCCGCGAGGTCCGCGAGGAGGTCGGCGTCCCGGTCGCCGACATCGCGTACGCGGGCAGCCAGTCCTGGCCGTTTCCCGGCTCGCTGATGCTGGGCTTCCTGGCCACGGCCGATCCGGCGCACCCGGTCCGCGTCGACCCGGCGGAGATCGCGTACGCCCGCTGGTTCACCCGCGGCGAGATCGGCGCGGCGCTGGCCGGGCGGACGGTCGACGTGGACGGCGACCGGCTGGTCCTGCCGCCGCCGTCGTCGATCGCCCTCTTCCTGGTCCGCCGCTGGCTCGGCGACCACTGCTGACCGGCCGCCGGGCCGGCCTCGCTGCGCGTCGCCGCGAGACACCGGGGCGGCGGGCGTGGACGCGGTCCCGGCCCGTGGCCGCCGTTGCCGCGACGGTCACGGGCCGGGAACACGGGCCGTCGTGGCCGGCTGGGGCAGGGAACACGGCGGGGGAGCCGGTCCGGTCACGACGGACGTCTCGTGGTCAGGTGCCCCGGTCGTCCGTCCAGCACGGCCAGGTTGCCGTCGGCTCGTCGAGCGGGAGCACCTTCACCCGCTGCCTGCCGGCGCGTACCGCGCCGACCGAGGCGAGGGCCCGGGCCAGCACCAGGGCGGCGTCCCGGTCGTCGGCGTGCACGACCTGGCGGCGTGGCTCGGGGGAGGTGGGCTCGTCGCGCAGGCGGCCACCGTCGGCCCAGGCGGCGGCGATGTCGACGTCGGCTGCCGCGCGGACGTCGGTGCGTACGATCAGGAACCGCATGTCGGTCTCCGGATGTGCCGCGACGATCGAGGAACGGGGTGGAAGTTCCACGTCATTCACGCGTCATGTTACGCCGGGTAGCGGTCCCAGCAAGTGAAACGCGACCATCGGCCGGGCGGCTCGTCCGATCGGGCGAGGCAGGTCGGTCCGATCCGGACACGCGACGGGGCCGCCGGCACGATGCCGGCGGCCCCGAGGCGTACGGGGATCAGGCCCGGTCGAACTGGCCGTTCTTCGTCCCGGCCAGGAAGCCCACCCAGCCGGCCCGGTCGAACAGCAGCACCGGGCCACCGCGGTCCTTGCTGTCCCGCAGGGCGACCGCGGCCGGGCCGGTCGGCAGCGGCGCGACCTCGACGCAGTTGGAGGTCTGGCTTCGCGTGCTCTTGCGCCATGGCACGTCGGGAAGCTCGGGAAGGACGGACGGCGTGTTGCGGATCTCGTGCATGGTCTCACTCCTGTGGTGAACCGACCGATGGAACGAGTGGTGCCGCACGACCCGACGGTGGGGTGCCGGCCTCAGGGCATGGTCCCGGATCGCCGCCCGGCCTCGTCTCGGGGCAGGCGAGATCCGGAAGGCGAGCCCCTGATTCACCGTTCCGTCAGGCGCCCGTGGTGCCGGCGGCGTTGGGTCGGCGCCGTTGCCGGCCCGTACGCCACAGTGGACGGGGCCGCCGCGTCGGGCAGCCGCCCCGTGGCCTGGATCAGCCAGGAGAGAGTGTCCGATGCGGAGAGCGCCGCCGTGCACAACCACTCGAACACTACTTTATAGCGATTTAGGGCTTTTACCTCTGTCGACATGACATTGAGAAATCCACCCTCGATCGCCACGGTCTCCGGGTCCTGGGGGTCGGCGAAGCGGTAGAGCGAGAACGCGGTCGGCGGCAGGTACCAGTCGCCGACCTGGGTCTCCTTGGGCAGCACGTGGAGCGCGACGTTCGGCAGCATGGCCAGCTCGCACAGCTGCATCAACTGCTCCCGGAGGACGTCCGGCGGGCCGGCCCGGCCGCCGAGCGCGGCCTCCTCCAGCACGGCGGTGTAGCGGGGAGCGTCCGACGCCCGGGTGAGCAGTGACTGGCGGGCCAGGCGGGCCCGCACCTCGGTGTCGATGTCCTCGGCGACCTCCGGCTCCCCGGCCGCCTCGTCGACCTCGCGCGCCGAGGCGATCCGGAACCGCGCGTACCCGGGGGTCTGGAGCAGTCCCGGCACCAGGGCCGGGTTGTACTCGGAGATCTCGACGCAGCCGGCCTCCAGCTCGGCGAAGCCGCGCTGCTGCTGGGTCATCACGGGGTAGTTCCGCAGCCACCCGCGGATGTCGCCGGCCTCCCGGGTGATGGCCAGCAACTCCTCGCGTAACGGCCCGTCGGCCCGGTAGAGGTCGAGCAGGTCGTGGACGTCCTGCGGGTCCGGCCGGCTGCGGCCGTTCTCCAGCCGCGAGAGTTTGGACGCGGAGGCCCACCCGACGCGCTCGATGACCTGGTCCCCGGTGAGACCAGCGGCCTCGCGCAGCCGGCGCAGCTCAACGCCCAGCCTGCGCCGTCGCAGGATGGGACTGGGTGAGGCTGGAGGCACGATGTCCTCTTTCCCGTAGACCGCCGCGGACGCGACGGTAACTGTATGAAATTCGCCCCCCACCGTCAGTATGGACGGCGTGACCGGCGCCGGAGGTTCCGGCGAAGGGCGTGTCTCGTCGGAAACCGGGCACGCCGCGCACCACCTCGACGGAGGACACATGCGCACCGTCCTGCGCCGCCCGGACTTCCGGCTGCTCTTCGCCGGCCTGCTGGCCAGCATGGCGGCCGAGTCGATCCTGCTGCTGGCACTCGCCGTCTGGGTGAAGGAACTGACCGGCTCGGACGGGCGGGCCGGGGCCACCATCTTCGCGATCATCGCGCCGATGACGCTGGCGCCGCTGGTCGGCTGGTTCGTCGACCGGGTGCCCCGCCGGCCCTTCTTCGTCGGCGCGAACCTCGTCACCGCGATCCTGCTCACCCCGCTGCTCGCGGTCCGGGACAGCGGTGACGTGTGGATCATCTACCTGGTCGCGGCGCTGTACGGGCTGTCGTACGTCACGCTCAGCGCCCTGCTCAGCGGTCTGATCAGGCAGCTGGTGCCGGCCGAGCTGCTCGCCGACGCGAACGGCGTGCTCCAGACCGTACGCCAGGGGCTGCGCCTCGTCGGCCCGCTGGCCGGGGCCGGTCTCTACGCCGCCGCCGGGGGCTGGCTGCTGACCGGCGCCGCGATGGCGGGTTTCCTGACCGCCGGCGCGGTGGTCGGCCTGCTCCGGGTCACCGAGACGCCCCGGGAGCCGCGCGAGCCACGCTGGCCGGCCGGGCTGGGCGACGGGCTCCGGCACCTGGCCGGCGAGCCGGCGCTGCGCCGCGCGCTGCTCGGCTACGGCCTGGGCTCGCTGGTGATGGGCTTCAGCGAGTCGTTGATCTTCGCGTACGTCGACCAGGGGCTCCGCCGTGACGCCGCGTTCGTCGGCGTGCTGGTCACCGTGCAGGGGATCGGGGGACTGGTCGGCGGGCTCCTGTCACCGGGGGTGGTCCGGCGGGTGGGCGAGGTGGGCGCGCTCGCCGCCGGGGTGGCGCTGTTCGGGCCGGCCGCGCTGGCGCTGGCGTACCCGAGCCTGTGGCTGGGCTTCGGCGCGGTGCTGCTGGCCGGGGTGTCACTGCCGCTGACCATGGTCGGGCTGCACACGCTGATCCAGCGGCGTACGCCGCCCGGGCTCATCGGCCGCGTCGCCGCCGCCTCCGAGGCGGTGGTCAGCGGCCCCCAGGCGTTCTCCATCGGCGCCGGCGCGCTGCTCGTCGGCGTCTTCGACTACCGCCTGCTCTTCGCGACGGTCGGGCTGGCGACCCTGGTGGCCGGCGGGTACCTCTGGCACGGCCGGGCGCTGACCCCACCGCCGGCCCGCTCGCGACCGCCGGTTCCGCTCCCGCGCCGTCCGGTCGAGAAGGAGGTGGTCGGCGCGGCGCGTCCACGCCGCACATCCTGACCCGGCCCCGGACGCGACGAGCGGCCGACCCCCGGCGGGGTCGGCCGCTCGTCGTACCGAACCGGGTCAGGCGGCCAGCTTGGCCAGGTGCTCCTTGACCTGCTTGACCGACGGGTTGGTGAGCGCGCTGCCGTCGGCGAAGCGCAGCGTCGGCACCGTCTGGTTGCCCCCGTTGACGCTCATCACGAACTCCGCGGCCTGCGGGTCCCGCTCGATGTCGACCACCTCGTACCCGATGCCCTCCCGGTCCAGCTGCGACTTCAGACGGTGGCAGTAGCCGCACCAGGAAGTGGAATACATCGTCAGCATCGTCGGGTCCTCCAGGGTCGCAGTCGTGAATCAAGCTGAGGCTAACCAGAGCAACGTCGGGCGGAGCTGAGACAATTCCTCGCTGTGGTGGTTCACTCAGCGTCCGAGCGCGTGCTCGCCGGGCTCGATCCGGAGCAGCGGTCGGCGGTGACCGCCCCGGCCGGCCCCGTCTGCATCCTGGCCGGCGCCGGCACCGGGAAGACCCGGGCGGTCACCTCGCGGATCGCCCACCGGGCGTTGACCGGGGAGATCTCACCGCGACACGTGCTCGCCGTCACGTTCACCGCCCGCGCCGCCGCCGAGATGCGCAGCCGGCTCACCGCCCTCGGCGTCCCCGGCGTGCAGGCGCGGACGTTCCACGCGGCGGCCCTGCGCCAGGTGCGGTACTTCGCGGCCCGGCTGCTCGACGGGCGGGCGATGCCCGAGCTGCTGGACAGCAAGGTCCGGCTGGTCACCCTCGCGGCGGCGAAGGTCGGGATCCGGGCTGACCGGGCGGGCGCCCGGGACCTCGCCGGTGAGATCGAGTGGGCCAAGTCGTCCCTGGTCGAGCCCGGGGAGTACGTGGTCGCGGCGGCCAAGGCGCTGCGCGACACCCCGTACGAGCCGGCGAAGGTCGCCGACGTCTTCGCCGCGTACGAGAAGCTCAAGCGGTCCGGCGGCGTGATCGACTTCGAGGACATGCTGCGCGCCGCGGTCTGGGGCATCGAGGAGCACCGGGACGTGGCCGAGCAGGTCCGCGCCCAGTACCGGCACTTCGTCGTCGACGAGTACCAGGACGTCAACCCCCTCCAGCAGCGGCTGCTGGAGGCGTGGCTGGGTGGGCGGGACGACCTGACCGTGGTCGGCGACGCCAGCCAGACCATCTACTCGTTCACCGGCGCCACCTCGTCGTACCTGGTCGACTTCCCGCGCCGCCACCGCGCCGCGACGGTGGTCCGGCTGGTCCGCGACTACCGCTCCACCCCCCAGGTCGTCGGCCTCGCCAACGCGGTGATCTCGCAGGCCCGGGGGACCGAGGCCCGGCTGCGCCTGGAGCTGGTCGGCCAGCGGCCACCCGGCCCGGAGCCGGATCTGCGGATCTTCACCGACGAGCCGGCCGAGGCCGCCGCGGTCGCCGCCCGCTGCCGCGCGCTGGTCGACGCCGGCACACCGGCCCGCGAGATCGCCGTGCTGTTCCGCACCAACGCGCAGTCCGAGGCGTACGAGAAGGCGCTGACCGAGGCCGAGGTGCCGTACCAGGTGCAGGGGGCGGAGCGGTTCTTCGAGCGCGCCGAGGTGCGGCAGGCGATGGTCGCGCTGCGGGCCGCGACCCGCTCGATCCCCGGGGAGACCCCGCTGCCGGCCGCCGTGGTCGAGGCGCTCGGCGCGGTGGGCTGGGCGCCCGACCGCCCACCGGCCGGTGGTGCGGCGCGCGAGCGGTGGGAGGCGCTCGCCGCGCTGGTCCAGCTCGCCGAGGAGTACGCCGCCACCCCGCCGGTCCTGCCGATCGGGCCGGCCGCCTCGGTGGAGCGCCCGGTCACCCTGGCCGACTTCACCGACGAGCTGGCCCGGCGCGCGGCCGCCCAGCACGCGCCCACCGTCGAGGGCGTGACCCTGGCCTCCCTGCACTCGGCGAAGGGCCTGGAGTGGGACGCCGTGTTCCTGGTCGGGCTCTCCGAGGGCACCCTCCCCACCACGTACGCGAAGACCCCCGAGCAGGTGGAGGAGGAGCGACGGCTGCTGTACGTGGGCATCACCCGGGCCCGCGAGTGGCTCTGGCTGTCGTACGCGTCGGCCCGCTCGCCGGGCGGGCGGCCCCGGCGGCCCTGCCGCTTCCTGCCCCAGCTGGACCGCTCCGGCGGGGCCGAGCGGGCCGGGACGGGCGGGGTCCGGCGCGCCGCCGACCGGCGGCGTACCCAGATCGTCTCCTGCCGTGTCTGCGGCGCGACGCTGCTCGCCGGTCCGGACCGCAAGGTGGGCCGCTGCGCCACCTGCCCGTCGGACATCGACGAGGAGCTGCACGAGCGGCTGCGCGAGTGGCGGCGCCGGGTGGCCGGGGGCCAGCGGGTTCCGGCGTACGTGGTCTTCACCGACGCGACCCTGGTCGCGCTGGCCGAGCGGCGGCCGGGCCGGCCGCAGGACCTGACGGCGATCGCCGGCATCGGACCCCGGAAGCTGGGGCTCTACGGGGAGGCGGTGCTGGCGTTGGTGGCCGGCGCGGCGGTGGACGAGATCTGCCCGGAGAAAACTTTCGAAATCTCGTCGTAAATTCGTTTGCCCTCGCCCCCGGAGGCGTCATAGCCTCATGGCACACCTCGCGAGCGGCGGCATTCGGGCTGCTCACGAGCGTGGGTTTAGTCGGTACGAGGAACGTCAGAGGAGGTGGCACCGATGGAGATCTTCTACATGAACGAGCGTCCGGCGGCGCTGCCCGCTGCCGTCGCTCCGCTGTCGGCTGTCCAGGTGGCCCTCGCCGCTGCGCGACCGTCGGTTCCGCAGGTGCACCAGGTCGAGACTCAGGCCGAGCTGATTCTCGCGCCGGCACCGCACGCGGTCCAGGGGACCAGTGGCTTCACGGGCAAGGGTGTCGATGTCGCCAAGCGGCGCATGGACGTCCGCGGAGTTCCACCTCGAGGTAGACCGGTCTGAACCAGACCACCGGCTCACCTCGAGGCCGCGGAACCCGCACACCGGGATCCGCGGCCTCAGTTTTTTTTGCCCCGCCGAAGTACGTACGTCGGAAGTGCGATCCACGAGATCGAAGTGAGAGAGAGGTGACCGGGAGATGAGTCTGGCGTTGGCCCCGCTCGACATCAGCGTCGAGCTGGAGGCGAACCTGCCCTGCCGGAAGTTCGACCCCGACCTGTGGTTCTCCGACTCGCCCACCGAGCTCGAGCTGGCCAAGTCGCTCTGCGGGGACTGCCCGCTGCGCGTCGAGTGCCTGGCCGGTGCGGTGGAGCGGGCCGAGCCCTGGGGCGTCTGGGGTGGCGAGATCTTCGAGCGTGGCGCGGTCGTTCCGCGCAAGCGGCCCCGTGGCCGTCCGCGCAAGGAGGACGTCGCCCGGGACGCCGCGCTCCGGGTCGAGGCCGAGGCGCGCCTGGCGGCCAGTGGGCTGTCCACGCGTGACGCGGTCCGGCTGGCGGCCTGACAACTACCCGATCCGTTCCACCCCACCGCCGGTGATCCACCGGCCGCGAGAAAGCTGACGAGAATGCTGAATCTGTTCAACACCACCGAGACGCAACTACTCAACGAAGCGTTGTCCCGGGCTCGAATGCTCCGGCCTCAGGCCGGTCGCACCACCACGAGCACTGAGGCAACCCGTTCCGCCCGTACCGTCGCCATGGCCGCCCGCAGCCGGTCGGCCCGCGAGCTGGGCGCTCTGTAAGGACGAAGGGCCCCTCCCGGCGGAGGGGCCCTTCTTTCGTACCCGTCACGTCGGGCGCGTCCGGTCCTTCCGGGCGCGCCCGCCCTGTCGTCAGGCGACCGGCGCGAAGCCGGGCAGCCACCGTTCCAGGATGCCCCGGTACGGCGCCTTGGCCTCCAACTGGCAGAGCACCCCGATCGACCCGAGCGTCACCCGGTGGATCAGCAGGTACGACGGGGGCAGGTTGAGCTGCCGGCCGAGCTGGTGCGCGGGGGAGCGGGGGTTGGCCAGCCGGGCCGCCTCGGCGCGCAGCCAGGCCCGGGTGAACCGGAACTCCTCGCCGGCGATCGGGGCCAGCATCGGACGGAGGAAGTCGAGCACCGCCTGGGCGTCGATCGGCTCGGAGGCGCTGATGAACCCCTCGGCCCGCAGGCCCGCCACCACCTCGTCCGCGTCGTCACGCAGGGCGAGCGCGGCGATCCGGCCGATCGGTTCCGGCGTGCCCTCGGGCATCCGGGCCACCGCCCCGAAGTCGATCACGCCGAGCCGTCCGTCGGACATCAGCCGGAAGTTGCCCGGGTGCGGGTCGGCGTGCAGCAGCCCGGCGCGCTGCGGCGCGGAGAGGTGCAGGGTGGCCATCAGCCGGCCTGCCTCGTCCCGCTGCTCCTCGGTGCCGTCGCGGATGATGTCGGCCAGCGGCGTGCCCTCGACCCACTCCGTGACCAGGACCCGGGGCGACGCCGAGACCACCCCCGGGATGTAGATCTCCGGGTCGTCCGCGTACGCGGCGGCGAAGGCGCGTTGCGACTCCGCCTCCAGCTCGTAGTCGAGCTCCTCGGTGATCCGTTCCCGCAGCTCGACCAGGAGCGGTTTGACGTCCAGCCCCGGCTGGATCGCACGGAACATCCCGCCCAGCCGGGAGAGCTGCTTGAGGTCGGCGAGGAGAGCGTCGCCCGCGCCCGGATACTGGATCTTGACGGCGACGTCGCGGGTGGCCGGCGCGCCCGCCGGCCCGTAGCCCGGGTCCCGCCAGAGCGCACGGTGCACCTGGCCGATGCTGGCGGCCGCCGCCGGGGTGTCGTTGAACTCGACGAACCGGTCCCGCCAGTCGGGGCCGAGCTGCTCGGCGAGCACCTTGTGCACGCTCGCCGCCGGCAGCGGCGGCGCGGCCTCCTGGAGCTTCGTCAGCGCCTGCCGGTAGGGAGCGGCGATCTCCTCCGGCAGCGCCGCCTCGAAGACCGACAACGCCTGGCCGAACTTCATCGCGCCGCCCTTGAGCTGGCCGAGGACGCTGAAGAGCTGCTCGGCGGTGCGCTGCTGGATCTCCGCGGAGATCACGTCGGAGGCGAGCCCGGTGACGCGCTTACCCATGCCGAGGACGGTCCGGCCGGCGAAGCCGAGCGGCAGAGCGGCGAGCTTGGCGGTCCGGGACACGGCCCGGCGCGGGATGTCGGTCACCCGGTCATTGTTACCGACTCGACGGGCCCGCGGCTGCCGTGCGGCGGGGCTGGGGTGCCCGTCCGGCGAACGCGTCCGCCGCGGCGGTGGGCCGGGGTGCCCTTCCGGCGTTCCCGTCCACCGCCACGGTGCCGGCGGCGGGCCGCTCCGGTCGCGCGGTGTGCCGTCGCCGGGAGCAGGCGCAGGACGGATGGGGAGCCCAGAGCCGGCGGCGCAGCCGACCCGCGGCGGTCACCTCGACGGCGCAACCGAGGGTCTCCGGCGTGCTGCCGTCGAGGTGGGCCAGTGCCTCCGCGGTCGCGTACGCCGCCGCGGCCAGCAGGGTCGGCGTCGCGCACATCGCTTCGGGCCCTCCGGCGGCGAGCTGGGCGGCGAGCGCCGGCCAGTCGGCATCCCGGTCGGTGCGGTGCAGGTCGAGGCAGTTCAGGCAGGGCCCGACGGGTGGCCGGACCAGGGGACCGACCACCGGCACGCCCTCGCGGAGGTCGACCGGCAGGTGCACCTGGCGGCGCTGGGCGTGGGCCGCGGCGACCAGGGCGGCCGGCCGGTCCGTACCGAACTGGACCACGAGGTCGGCCCGGCCGGGGCGGAGCGGACCGGTGGCGGTCCCGGGAGCGGTGCGGGCGAGCGCGTCGCGGACCGCGTCGTCGAGCGGGCGACCGAGGTCGGCGGCCGGGATCCCGCTGCCGACCAGGTCGGCCGGACCGACCGGGCCGCTCAGCTGCGGCCGGACGTGGCCGATCCCGGCCTGAGCCAGGGCGAGCGCGACGGGGGCGCCGAGGCGACCGGCGCCCGCGAGCACCACGCGCGCGGCCAGTCGGCGGCGCAGCACCTGGGCCGGTGTGCCGGGTAGGCGCTCGGCGGTCAGGGCGAGGGCCCCGGCCTCGGTGGCCAACCGGGCCCGTGCCGGGCCGGCCAGGTCGCGTGGCACCAGCGTGTGCGCGGCGACCACCAGACCGGCGCCGCGCAGCGTGTCGAGCAGCGTACGGGCCTCGTCCCGGCCGACGTCGATGGTGGCCGCGTGCTGCAGGACGCGCCGCTCGCTGCGGGTGCCGTCCAGCAGGTCGAGCAGCCGGGCCGCCCGGGGGTTGGCGATCTCCAGCAGGACGGCCCGGCCGGGGTCGACACCGAGCTGCAGGGTGTGTCGGTCCCGCCAGAGGCGGGTGAGGCCGGGCAGGAGGGTGGGGCGGGGCAGCGTGGCACGGGTCATGACCACGAATCGTGACCGAGTCCCTGCTGTCCGTCGATCGTTGTCCACAGGTGCCCACGACCCTGTCCAGCGTTGTCCACAGGGTCTGGCGGGTTTTCCACAGGCGCACCGGGTGTCTGTCCGGCAACTGACAGTTGCCGGAAACGGCGGAAGGGGTGGCCGGCGGCCACCCCTTCCGCGCGACCCGGACGGTTCAGACCTTCGCCTTGCCCAGGATGCGGTTCACTGTTGTGCCGCACACCGGACACTTGCCCTTGGCCATGTTCATCCCGGTCTTCGAGACCTCGACGTGCCCCTCGAAGTCCCGCTTCTCCTTGCACTTGACGCAGTAACCGTTGTAGGTCTGGGCCTGGTCGGCCACGGTGCCCTCCTCGTCTCGTCCGCCGGCGAACCCTCATCCGGCGGTGTTCCCGGCGGCGGGCCACGGGATGGCTCCGGCGCTGGGCCTTTCGTCGCGGCCACTGTCGTGACCGCTGGTCCGCGGACCCTACCCAGGTCTGGGCAGTTCCATGTCAGCTCTGCATCGACACTGTGAGCAAGTTGACGTCGAGAGTGTGCATGGCGAATTAGGTCTGATAAGTGAGTTTGGCGGGGACACGCCGACCGGAGCCCCGCAAATAGCCCGTAGGGCACCCCCGCGTGCCGTACGCCTGGATGATCACTTACGGTGAGAGGGCGCGGTCGAGGGACGCCGCCGGCCGCTACGGACCGTGGCCGGAGACGCTCTGTCACAGAAATTTTCGGGACTCCTGGCGACCAATCCCCATTTTCCGGGCGCGTGTCGTCGTGTTGACTCTTGCGGACCCCTGGTCACCACGCAGTAGCTTTCCCTCGTGGCAGGAATCCGAGGCTGCGCGGCCCGCTGATGGCAGGGGTGCGTAAGCCGGTCGTCGAGGTACGGCGCAGCCAGCGCCGGCGACGGACGGTGTCCGCGTACCGGGACGGTGAGCGCGTCGTCGTCCTGATTCCCGACCAGTTCTCCCGCGCCGAGGAGAGCGAGTGGGTCGACCGGATGCTCGCCCGGCTCGCCGCCCGGGAGGGCCGGCTGGCCCGGTCCGACGCCGAGCTGCTCGCCCGGGCCACCCGACTGATCACGCTCTACCTGGCCGACCACGGCCCGGAGGCGGTTCCCAGCAGCGTCCGCTGGGTGACCAACCAGAATGGCCGGTGGGGCTCCTGCACCCCGGCGGACCGGACGATCCGTATCTCGCACCGGGTCCAGGACATGCCGGACTGGGTCATCGACTACGTCCTGCTCCACGAGCTGGCCCACCTCATCGTCCCGAGTCACAACGCCCGGTTCTGGGAGCTGGTCGGTCGGTACCCGAAGACCGAGCGCGCCCGCGGCTACCTGGAGGGCGTCGCCGCCGTCTCCGCCTCCTGACCGCCGATCCACCACGACGGGGCCACCCGCCGCGCCGCCGGCCCCTGCTGATGATCCACATCATGACGGCGGCACGGCGGTGTCCGGGGCCGGCTGATCGAGCGCTGCCGGCGGCATGGAGTCGATCTCGAACGGGACCCGGCGTAGGGTCGTTCCGTGGCCCGACGGTTGGTGGTGGCGTTGCTCGGCCCGGTCGCGTGGTCGCCGCCGGGTGTCGACCCGGTCGCGTGGCGGACCGCGCTCGCCGAGGACGTCGTCGACCTGCTCGCCACCCTGAACGAGGTCGAGACCGCGGTCGCGGTGACCCCGGCCGACCGGTGGTTGGCCGACGCCGTGGTCTGGCCCGGCACGAGGGTGTACGAAATCCCGGAGCCCACCGTCAACGCCGTGCTCGACGTGTGCGGGACCGGCCGCCCTGCCGGACCCGGCCTCGCCCGGGATCCGTCGGCCCGGATGCCGGGCGGTGACCCGGGGCCGACCGGCGGGCCCGCGACGGCGGGGCCCGGTCCGGAGGCCGGGGACGGGCCGGTCACCGCTTCGCCCGAGCAGGCGGCGTGGGCCGAGGCCGGTCGTCCGGCCGGCGCCGACAGCGAGGTGCCCTCCGGGCGCTACGACCAGGTGGCCGTGATCGCCGGTGACGCACCGGACCTACCCGGGCTGATTATCGGCAAGCTGCTCCGGCCCCTCACCACCAGGCCGGTCGCGGTCGCGCCGACCGAGGGCGACGGTCCGGGCCTGCTCGGTGTGGCGGCGCGGCTGCCCGTACCAAAGTGGTTGCCGACGCTGGACCTGGACAGCGCGCGGCCCGCGGCCGTGCGGGCGGCGGCGCCCCGCCCCGGCGACCTCGCGGTGACGCCCGCGTGGCACCGCCTGCGCGGCCCGGGCGACCTGGCCCGGCTGAACCCGGCCCTGGAGGGCTGGGACACCACCCGAGCCCTGCTCTCCGGCGCCGGCCGCCCAGGCTGACCGCCCCGCGCCGCACAGTCCCCGGTTGCGGCAGGTCAGCGGCCGGACACCCCGACCTGCCGCAACCGGCGACGATCAGGCTCGTCAGCGCTCCGGTGACGCTCCGGGCCCCTCGTCCGACTCGCCCGGGGCCTTCTCCTCCGGCCCGCCCGGCGCGCTGAAGTCGAAGCTCTCCAGCTCCCCGAGGTCCAGCTGGGACCGGGCGAAGGCCACCGGGTCGGCGAAGTCGTCGTCGGACGGCAGCAGGTCGGGGTGGCCCCACAGGGCGTCCCGGCCGGCGATGCCCCGGTGCTCGGTGAGCGCCGCCCACAGCGCCGCCGCCTCCCGCAGCCGGCGCGGGCGCAGCTCCAGGCCGACCAGGGCGGCGAAGGTCTGCTCGGCCGGCCCGCCCGCGGCCCGGCGCCGCCGGAACGCCTCGCCGAGCCGGACGACGTTGGGCAGCCGGCCGCCGGCCGCGCTGTCCACCACGTGGCACACCCAGCCCTCGACCAGGGCGAGCGCGGTCTCCAGCCGGGCCAGCGACGCCTTCTGCGCCGGGCTGTCCTCCGGCGTGAAGATGCCCTCCAGGGCGATCGCCTGCATCGACTCCGGGTCGGTCGGGTCGACCCGGCCCATCGCCTCCTCGATCGCCTCCCGGTTGACCCGGATGCCCGAGGCGTACATCTCCACCGCGCTCAGCACGTGCCCACGCAGCCACGGCACGTGCTCGAAGAGCCGCTGGTGGGCGGCCTCGCGCAGCGCCACGTAGAGGCGGACCTCGTCCTCGGGCAGCTCCAGGCCGGCGCCGTACTCCCGGATGTTGGCCGGGATCAGCGCGGCCGTGCCGGCCGGGCCGAGCGGCAGCCCGATGTCGCCGGCGGAGAGCACCTCCGCGGCGAGCGAGCCGAGGGCCTGGCCGAGCTGGCCGCCGAAGAGCGCGCCACCGAGGGTGGCCACCATCGACTGCATCGGGCCGAGCTGGGCGCGCGCCTCCGGCGGCACCAGGTCGCCCATCGCGCCGACCATCCGGCTGGCCACCGGGTCGCACAGCTTGCGCCAGACGTCGAGCGTCTTGTAGATCCACTCGTTCCGGTTCCACGCCACCGAGCTGTGGATGCCCGAGGGCAGCGCCGACGCCGGCTCCAGCCACAGGTCGGCCAGGCGGAGCGCCTCCTCCACCGCGTTGCGCTCGTACGGCGAGACCGCCGGGTCGCCCGACGCGGCGAGCTGGCTCGCGGCCACCTGGCGGGCCAGGTCCCAGTTCACCGGGCCGCTGCCGGGCGCCGACAGCAGGTGCTGCAACTGCGACATGAACTGCTGCATCTGTGCAGGGTCGTTGGGGTCTGGCGGTTGCCCACCCGGGAGCGCGAAACCGAACGGAATATCAGGCACGAGGTCTACGGTACGCGCGCCGCGCCCCAGGTCGCGCCTGCTGGCGTTGCGCTCAGGGCGAAGTCCCGGCTCGTCCGGCGGGGTGAACCGGACCGGTCGGTACGCTCTGCCGCATGAGACGTCGCGGCGTGACCGTCCTGCTCGGTGCCCTGCTCACCACCCTGCTCAGCATCGGCGTGCTGGCCGCGCCCATCCCGTACGTGGTGCTCGGCCCCGGCCCGACCGTCAACACGCTGGGCGCCGAGAACGGCAAGGAGGTCATCCAGATCACCGGCCGGGAGACCTCCACGTCGGCGGGGCAGTTGCGGCTGACCACGGTGGGGGTGCAGCCCTCGGTCAAGCTGCGCTCGGCCATCCAGGGCTGGTTCTCCGACGACGAGGCGGTGGTGCCCCGCGAGCTGGTGTACCCGCCGGGGGAGAGCCAGGAGGAGGTCGAGGAACGCAACGCGGAGGACTTCAAGGTCTCCCAGACCAGCGCCGAGACGGCGGCGCTGCGCGAGCTGGGGTACCCGGTGCAGGTGGTGGTCAAGACGGTCGCCGCGGACGGCCCGTCGAACGGCGTCCTCAAGCCCGGCGACGTGGTGACCTCGGTCGACGGGCAGCCCGTCACGGTGGCGGCCCGGCTCACCGAGCTGATCCGCGCCAAGCCGGCGGGGACCGCCCTGGAGATCGGCTACACCCGGAACGGCGCCGCCGCGACCGCCCGGATCACCAGCCGGGAGCAGGACGGCCGGCCCCGCATCGGGGTCGAGATCGACCAGCAGCAGCCGCACCCGTTCACGCTGACCATCGACCTGGAGGACATCGGCGGCCCGAGCGCCGGCCTCATGTTCGCCCTCGGCATCATCGACAAGCTGCGTCCGGAGGACCTGACCGGCGGCCGGATCATCGCCGGTACCGGCACGATCGACGACGAGGGACGGGTCGGCCCGATCGGCGGCATCGCGCAGAAGCTGGTCGGCGCGAAGGACGCGGGGGCCACCGCGTTCCTGGTCCCGGCCGACAACTGCGCCGAGGCCGTCCGCAACCCGCAGCCCGACCTGCCGCTGATCAGAGTCGCCACGCTCGACGACGCGCTGACGGCCCTGGAGGCACTGCGTACGGGCGGTGACGCACCCCGTTGCTGACCACGGCGCGCCACCCGACGTGACCGTGGACCGACACGTTCAGGAAGACCCCGTACTCTGGTTGCCTGGTCGGAGCCGATCACATCGAGCGTGCGGAGCCAACAGTGGTCATGCGTAGCAGCGCCCCCCTGCCGAGGATGAGCCGACGCGGACGCGTCACGATCGGTGTCCTGGTCGGGGTGTTCGTGCTCTTCACCCTGCTCGGCTGGGGTGTACAGGCGTGGACCGACTGGCTGTGGTTCGGCGAGGTCGACTACAAGCAGGTCTTCACGGGCGTGCTCGCCACCCGGCTGCTGCTCTTCCTCGCGGTCGGGCTCGGCATGGCGGTCGTCGTGGGCGGCAACCTCTGGCTGGCCCACCGGCTGCGGCCCCGGCTGCGTCCGCAGTCCCCGGAGCAGGCCACCCTGGAGCGCTACCGGATGCTGCTGAGCCCGCGGCTCGGCATCTGGATCGCGCTGGTCGCCGCCGTGGTCGGCCTCTTCGCCGGGCTGTCGGCGCAGAGCCGGTGGAACCAGTGGCTGCTCTTCCGCAACGGTGGCAACTTCGGTGTCAAGGACCCGGAGTTCGGGGTCGACATCGGCTTCTACGTCTTCGACCTGCCGTTCTGGCGCTACCTGCTGGGGGTCGGCTTCACCGCCGTGGTGCTGGCGCTGATCGGCGCGCTCGCCGTCCACTACATCTTCGGCGGCGTCCGGCTCCAAGGCGTCGGCGACCGGATGAGCAACGCCGCGCGCGCCCACCTGAGCACGCTGGTCGCGGTCTTCGTGCTGCTCAAGGCCATCGCGTACGTGCTGGACCGGCGGGCCATGCTGCTGGAGTACAACGACGGCGCCAACGTGTACGGCGCCGGGTACGCCGACGTCAACGCGCTGCTCCCGGCGAAGGAGATCCTGGCCTACATCTCGGTCGTCGTGGCGATCGCGATCATCATCTTCTCGAACGCCTGGATGCGGAACCTGGTCTGGCCGGGCATTTCCCTGGCCCTGCTCGGCGTCTCCGCGGTCGCGATCGGCGGCATCTACCCGTGGGCGGTGCAGACGTTCGAGGTGAAGCCGAGCGCCCGGGACAAGGAGGCGCCGTACATCCAGCGCAGCATCGACGCGACCCGGGCGGCGTTCGGCCTGACCGGCGCGGAGACCACGCCGTACGCGGCGAGCAACCTGACGCCGCCGGCGACGCTGGCCACGGACACCGCGGTCGTGCCGAACGCCCGCCTGCTGGATCCGCAGCTGGTCAGCGAGACGTACACGCAGCTCCAGCAGGTTCGCGGCTTCTACGACTTCGGTCCCAAGCTCGACATCGACCGCTACACGGTCAGCGGCAAGACCCAGGACTACGTGGTCGGTGTCCGCGAGATCAACTACAGCGAGCTGACCGCTCAGCAGAGCAACTGGATCAACCGCCACACCGTCTACACCCACGGGTACGGCCTGGTGGCCGCCCCGGCCAACCAGGTCGTCTGCGGCGGCCAGCCGTTCTTCGTCAGCGGTTTCCTCGGTGAGAAGTCGCAGGAGGCGTGCGCCTCGCAGACCGAGCAGATCCCGGCCAGCCAGCCGCGCATCTACTACGGGGAGCGGATGGAGGAGGGCGACTACGCCATCGTCGGCAAGTCCGACCCCGAGGCGAACCCGGCCGAGTTCGACCGGCCGGTGGGCGAGGGCGGCGACAACGGGCCCGAGTCGTACTACACGTACACCGGCTCCGGTGGCGTCGAGATCGGCTCGTTCCCCCGCCGGCTGCTCTACGCCATCAAGGAGCAGGAGTCGAACTTCCTGCTCTCCGAGGCGGTCAACGAGAACTCGAAGCTCCTCTACGTCCGTAACCCCCGCGAGCGGGTGGAGAAGGTCGCCCCGTTCCTCACCGTGGACGGCGACCCGTACCCGGCGGTCGTCGGTGGCCGGGTTCAGTGGATCATCGACGGCTACACCACCGCCGCCACCTACCCGTACGCCGAGCGGATCAACCTCCAGACCGAGACCACCGACGAGCTGACCAACCGGGGCACCTTCCAGCTGGCCCGGGAGAACGTCAACTACATCCGCAACTCGGTGAAGGCGACCGTCGACGCGTACGACGGCACCGTCACGCTGTACGAGTTCGACGACAGCGACCCGGTGCTCAAGGCCTGGAACAAGGCCTTCGGCGGTGACCTGGTCAAGCCGAAGGCGGAGATCCCGGCCGACCTGAGCGCGCACTTCCGCTACCCGGCCGACCTGTTCAAGGTGCAGCGCAACCTGCTCACCCGGTTCCACGTGACCAACCCCGGCGACTTCTACTCCGGCCAGGACTTCTGGCAGGTGCCGAACGTGCCGGACGCGCCGGACAGCGGGCAGAAGCAGCCCCCGTACTACCTCTTCACCCAGTTCCCGGGGCAGGAGTCCCCGCGGTTCCAGCTCACCGCCGCGGTCACCCCGAACGGCCGGCAGAACCTGGCCGCGCTGATCTCCGGCTCGTACGTGGACGGGCAGCCACGGCTGGAGGTCCTGGAGCTGCCGGACCAGACCCGCATCTCCGGTCCGGTGCAGGTGCACCAGCAGATGACCAACAACGCCCAGATCCGGCAGCAGCTCAACCTGCTCTCGTCGAACCAGGCGCAGGTCCAGTACGGCAACCTGCTGTCCCTGCCGTTCGGCAACGGCATGCTCTACGTCGAGCCGGTCTACGTGAAGAGCAACCAGCAGGACGCGTACCCGCTGCTCCAGAAGGTGCTCCTGTCGTACGGCGACGGCGGCTCGTACGTCGTCCTGGCCGACAACCTCACCGACGGCATCAAGCAGCTCGTCGAGCAGGGCAAGCGGGCCGGCGCCACGCCCACCCCGCCGCCGCCGACCGGCGAGACCCCGCCGCCCACGCCGAGTCCGGGCGCCACGCCGCCCCCGCTCACCGGTGAGCTGGCCGAGGCCGCGAACCGCGTCCAGACCGCCATCACGGAGGTCCGCGCCGCGCAGGCCTCGGGCGACTTCGAACGGTACGGGCGGGCGCTGAAGGCGCTCGACGAGGCGATCACCGCCTTCCAGCAGGCACAGGGGGCGGCCGGGCCGACGCCGGCACCGGGCGGTACACCGGCGCCGACCGGCAGCGCCTCGCCGAGGGCCGGCGGCTGACGCGCACCGCGACCGGCGGCGCCCCCGGATCCCGCGAGTGGATCCGGGGGCGCCGTCGTCTTTTCGACACCCGCAGGTGCAACCCGCGGGACGGCCGTCCCGTTCTCAGGACAACGACAGTGACGGACCTTGGGGACACGTGATGGCGACATGAGGGACGCGGAGCGTTTCGACGAGTTCTACCGGAGCACCGCGCACCGGATGCTCCGCTACGGCTACGCGGTCACCGGCGACCACAGCGAGGCGCAGGACCTGGTGCAGGAGGCGTACGCCCGGGCCTGGCGGCAGTGGGGCCGGCTCACAACGCATCCGGCGCCCGAGGCGTGGCTGCGGCTGGTGGTGTCCCGGCTGGCCACCGACCGCTGGCGTCGGCTGACCGGCTGGCGCGCCCTGGTCCGCCGCACCGGCCCACCCGACCCGGTTCCACCCCCGAACGAGGACAGCGTGCTGCTGGTCGGTGCGCTCCGGCAGCTCCCGGCCGCGCAGCGGCAGGCGCTCGCCCTGCACTACCTCTACGACATGTCGGTGGAGGACATCGCCCGCGAGACGGACGTGCCCACCGGCACCGTGAAGTCCTGGCTGTCCCGGGGACGTGCCCGGCTGGCGGCTCTCCTGCCCGACCTCACCGACGAGCGACTGGAGGCGAACGATGTCGCGTGACCTGTCCGACTTCTACCGGTCGCTCGCCGACGAGGCGGACACCCGTGCCCTGCCCGTTCCGGAGACCCTGCGGCGTGCCGCCGACCGGCGTGCCCGGATCCGGATGACCGGCACCGCTGTCGCGGCGGCGGTCCTGGTCGCCGGAGTGGCGACCGGCACCCGGATCGGGTTCTCCGCCGAGCCGGCCCCGGTGGCGCCGCCGGGCGGGCCGACGGCCCCGGCGTCGACCCCGCCGTCCGCGCCCTCGTCGTCCCCGACTCCGTCGGCGCGCCCCAGCGGTACGCCGCAGACGTCGGCGTCGAACTCGATGCCCCCGGCTCGGCCGGGCCCGACCTCGATCCCGGATCGGGCCTTCTTCCGGCTCGCGGCGGCGAACGACAAGGGGGTCGAGAGTTTCGTCGACGCCGAGGTGCTGCCGTCGCTGTGCAAGGCGCGCTTCCCCAGCGACGACGCGATCGTGCAGCGTCGGAGCCGGCACCTCGCCTACAAGATGGCCGAGACACCGTCGGACTACGTCCCCGACGGCAGTTACGTGCACAGCATCACGATCTACAAGCCCGGTGGGGCCGACGACGCGCTGCGCGAGCTGCGCGAGGCGGTCCGGGCCTGCCCGGAGCAGCAGGGTACGGGCGGGGACAACCCGGCGACGTACCGGCTGCGGCTGCTCGACGACCATGGCTACGGCGACGCCTCGGTGCTCTTCGAGATCCGGTCGGACGCCCGCGACCTCGAGGGCAACCCGGTCGGCGGCGAGGAGGTGCGGCTGATCCGCGCGGTCCAGGTCGACGACGTGGTGACGATCCTGTGGGAGCAGGGCTGGGAGGGCACCTCCGCCGAGCGTGCGCAGGTCGACGCCGACAGCCGCCGCGCGGTGACCGCGATCGAGTCCTGGCTCGGCCGGCGCTGACGACACGTGGAGGATTCCGGCCCGCCGGAATCCTCCACGTTTCCGGCGTCTGGCCGGTCGTTTTGCGGCGGGCCGGGGTGGTGCGATACGGTTGACGGACCGACGCGGGGTGGAGCAGCTCGGTAGCTCGCTGGGCTCATAACCCAGAGGTCGCAGGTTCAAATCCTGTCCCCGCTACTCGTCCGAAGGCCCCGGAGATTCCTCCGGGGCCTTCGTCGTGTCCGGGCGCCGGTCCGGTCATTCCGGTCGCCGCCACGGGTGCTTCCACCCCGTCCGGGGGTGGCGGATCATGGCGGAGCGCCATGGGGTACAGTGGTGAAGCCGACGCGGGGTGGAGCAGCTCGGTAGCTCGCTGGGCTCATAACCCAGAGGTCGCAGGTTCAAATCCTGTCCCCGCTACTCGTCCGAAGGCCCCGGAGATTCCTCCGGGGCCTTCGTCGTGTCCACGCTGGGCCGGACCGGGGGTCGACACGCTCATCCGGGCCGTCTGCCGTGCCGCGGTTGCGCTTCTCGGCGAGGATGGGGCCATGTCTGCTTTCGGCAAGTGGTGGGGCCGGCTGGGCGCGGTCCTCGGTGCGGTGGTCCTGTCGGTGTTCGTCCCCGTGGCCGCCTGGGCGTCCACCGGCCCGGGCGAGATGGCGGTCGAGGCCGTCCGGCGGCGCCGTGGTGGCGGCTTCGGGTTCCTCGGGCTGCTCTGCTGCCTGGCCGTGGTGGCCGTGATCGTGTTCCTGATCCTCCGCATGATGCGCAACCGCCGCGGCGGCGGCCCCCGCTGACCCAGGCGGCCGCCGGGTGCCGGCCCGGCCGGCGAGCCCGCTCACCCCGGGCCACCGGCGCGGGCCGTACGCAGGCCACGTGGTGTACTAGGCCGCGTGGAACTTCTGCACTCGGGCAAGGTCCGGGACGTCTACGCCGACGGCGAGGACCTGATCCTGGTCGCCTCCGACCGCATCTCGATCTACGACGTGGTGCTGCCGACGCCCATCCCGGACAAGGGCAAGCTGCTCACCGCGCTCTCGCTGTGGTGGTTCGAGCAGCTCGCCGACCTGGTGCCGAACCACGTGATCTCCGCGACCGACGTACCGGCCGAGTTCGCCGGCCGCGCGATCCGGTGCCGGCGGCTGGACATGGTGCCGGTGGAGTGCGTCGCCCGGGGGTTCCTCACCGGCGGTGGGTTCGCCGAGTACCAGCGCACGGGCGCGGTCTCCGGCGTCGAGCTGCCGCGCGGCCTGGTCGAGGCGTCGATCCTGCCGGAACCGATCTTCACCCCCTCCACGAAGGCGCCGGTGGGGGAGCACGACGAGCCGATGACCTTCGCCGAGGTGGTGGACAAGGTCGGTGCGGAGACCGCCGAGCGGCTGCGCGGGATCACCCTGGACCTGTACCGGCGGGGCGCCGAGCTGGCCGCCGACCGGGGGATCCTCGTCGCCGACACCAAGATCGAGCTGGGCTGGGCGGCCGACGGCACGCTGATGGTCGGCGACGAGCTGCTGACCTCGGACTCGTCCCGGTTCTGGCCGGCGGAGTCGTACCAGCCGGGGCGCGCCCAGTTCTCGTACGACAAGCAGTACGTCCGGGACTGGGCCACCGACAGCGGCTGGGACCGGCGGGCCCCGGCGCCGGAGGTGCCGGCGGAGGTCGTCGAGGCCACCCGGGCCCGCTACGTCGACGTGTACGAGAAGCTCACCGGAGAGCGCTGGGACTGACCCGATACCCCGATTCTTCGGGTCGGGCTGGACCCACCGGCCGGTGACCGTCGAGGATGCTCTCGTCACCTTCGGTGCTCGTGCGGCTCTCGGGACGGTCGGATGAACGGCGACATGTGGATCAGGGCGCTCAAGGCCGCCCGCGCCAGCGCGGGCGTCTCCCAGGAGGCCCTCGCGGAACTGATCAGGTGGAGTCCGTCCACCATCGCGGCGATCGAGACGGGCCGGCGTCGGCCGACGCCCCAGTTCGCCACGGCGCAGACGAGGCGCTGGGCACCGGCGGCCTGCTCGCCGAGCTGCTGGCGGCGGCGGCCCGGCAGCAGTCACCGGCCTGGTTCGCGCCGTGGCGGGGGATCGAGGCCGACGCGGTCGCCCTCCGCACCTCCGAGCCGTCGCTGGTGCCCGGTCTGACGCAGACCGAGGCGTACGCCCACGCGGTGCTCAGCGCTCAGGGCACGCACACTCCTGACGAGGTAAACCAGCTCGTCGCCGGCCGGATGGCCCGCCAGGCGCTGCTGACCGGCGAGGACCCGAAGCGGTTCACCGCGGTCGTGGACGAGGGCGCCCTGCGCCGGGTGGTCGGTGACCGGGAGGTCCAGCGGGCGCAGCTGGAGCGGCTGGTCGAGCTGGCGGCGTTGCCGCACATCCGGCTCTACGTCGTCCCGGCGGCAGCCGGCGCGCACCCCGGGCTGGCCGGCGGCTTCGTGCTGGCCACGCTCCCGGACGGGGACGAGGTGGCCTACGTGGACGGAGTCTACGGTCAGGTTGTCGACCGGCCGGACGCCGTCGATACCATCAGGGTCATGTGGGACACGCTGCTCAGCGAGGCTCTCCCCGCGAGCGTGTCCGTCGAGCTGATCGGGAAGCTGGTGAGCGAGCTGTGAACACTGCCCCCACCCCTCGGTGGCGGGTGTCGAGCCGGTCCGGCAACGGTGGCAATACCTGCGTCGAGGTGGCCGACAACCTGCCCGACCGGGTGCTGGTCCGCGACTCCACGGACCGCGGCGGCGCCGTCCTGACCTTCGCGCCGTCGGCGTGGCACTCCTTCGTCGAGCTGGTCAAGTCCGCGGGCTGAGCTGTCGGCACCACCCTGCTGCGGGGACGGCGCGCGGCGGCCGTCGGTCCGCTCCCGGCCCGCCGCCCGTACGATGTGTGGACGTGCGTGACATCGCCGTCTTCAGCGGAACCGCCCACCCCGAACTCGCCGCCGAGATCTGCACCCACCTCGGCGTCCCGCTGTACCCGGTCCGGGTCTCCCGGTTCGCCAACGACTGCCTGGAAGTGCAGTTGCAGGCCAACTGCCGGGGGCGGGACGTCTTCCTGATCCAGCCGCTGGTGCCACCGGTGCAGGAGCACCTGGTCGAGCTGCTGCTCATGATCGACGCGGCGCGGGGCGCGTCGGCCGGCCGGATCACCGTGGTGCTGCCGCACTACGCGTACGCCCGGTCGGACAAGAAGGACGCGCCGCGCATCTCGATCGGCGGCCGGCTGGTCGCGGATCTGCTCACCTCGGCCGGCGCGGACCGCGTGCTCGCGATGACCCTGCACTCGCCGCAGGTCCACGGCTTCTTCAGCGTCCCGGTCGACCACCTGCACGCGCTGCGCGAGCTGGCGCTGCACTTCAAGGGTCACGACCTGAGCAACACCGTCGTGGTCTCCCCGGACCTGGGCAACGCCAAGGAGGCCGCCGCGTTCGCCCGCCGGCTCGGCACGCCGGTCGCCGCCGGTGCGAAGCAGCGCTTCAGCGACGACCGGGTCCAGATCAGCGCGGTCATCGGCGACGTCGCCGACCGGGACGTGATCGTGCTGGACGACGAGATCGCCAAGGGCAGCACGGTGGTCGAGCTGATGGAGCACCTGCGCAAGCTGAACGTCCGCTCGATCCGGCTGGCCTGCACCCACGGTCTCTTCTCCAGCGGGGCGCTGCAACGGCTCAGCGACCAGGAGGGGGTGCTGGAGATCGTCTGTACGAACACGGTCCCGATCCCGGCCGACAAGCGGGTGCCGAAGCTGCAGGTCCTCTCGGTCGCGCCGGCCCTGGCCGAGGCCATGCGCCGCATCCACAACGGCGAGTCGGTGAGCGCCCTGTTCGGCTGACCCGCCCCGCACTCCGCGATCTCGCGCTTCCCGGCCCCGGCACACCGGACCGGCGTGACGTGACGGCGACCCGAAGGTCAGTCGCGGGTGGGTTGGGGTGCCGGGGCCAGGGCCGTGGTGATGCGGACGATCGTGCCGGCCTCGCCGGTCTCGATCTCCATCGAGTCGCTCAGCTCGCGGGCCAGCCACAGGCCCCAGCCGCCCGCCGTGTCCGCCGCCGGCCGGCTGCGGTCGTGGAGCTGCTGCGTGCTGATCCCGTGCCCGTGGTCGGCGACCTCGCAGAGCAGGGCGCCCCGCTGCCGCCACAGCCGCAGCCAGCCGTGGCCGCCGCCGTGCCGGACCGCATTGGTGATCAGTTCGTTGACTGCCAGCACGAAGTCGTCCAGCCGCTGCCCCCGCAGACCGGAGGCGTGCGCGCAGGAGGTGACCGAGTGCCGTAGCTCGGTCACCTGAGCCTGGTCGAAGGCTTCGGCGATCAGGAGGGGAGAGTCGATGGGCACAACCGTACGCGGTGCGTGCGGTTCTGCGTTTGTCATGGCCCCGTCCCCGCAGCGGATCTCGTTGTCTTTCGCGGCATTTCCACCGTACGTCAGCGTTTCTCGACGCGCACCAGCCGGGCCCGCCGATTGCTCGTCGCGCTGTGGCATCGTGTCGACCGTGCCGACGTCCCCGGGTGGTTTCGAGGTCCCGCTCTGGCGGGCCATCGCCGTGTTCCGGGTGGCGTCCCTGGCGTACGTGTGCGTGGTGGCCGTACGCCACGCGGACCGGTACGCCCACCCCCTCGCCGCCGCCGCCGTGGTCCTGGTGATGGCGGCCTGGACGGTGCTGACCGCGGCCGCGTACGCGCGCCCGTCCCGGCGTGGCTGGCCGCTGCTCGTGGCCGACCTCGGTGTCGTCCTCGGCGTCGTCCTGGCCACCCCGTGGGTGGTCGGACGGGCGGCGCTCGCCGCCGGTGTCCCCACCCTGGGCGTGGCCTGGCTCGCCGGCCCGGTGCTGGCCTGGGCGGTGTCCGGCGGCCGGCGCCGGGGCACGGCGGCCGCGCTGGTGGTCGGTGCGGGGGACCTCGCCACCCGGGAGCGGATCGGCGAGTCCTCGCTCACCGGCGTGATCCTGCTGCTCCTCGCCGGCGTGGTGGTCGGGCACGTGGCCCGGCTCGCGGTGACCGCCGAGGAGCGGCTGCAACGGGCCGTCGAGCTGGAGGCCGCCACCCGGGAGCGGGAGCGGCTCGCCCGCGACATCCACGACTCCGTGCTCCAGGTCCTCGCGCTCGTGCAGCGCCGCGGCGCCCACCTCGACGGTGAGGCCGCCGAGCTGGCCCGGCTCGCCGGCGAGCAGGAGGCGGCGCTGCGCGCCCTGATCGCCGGCGCCGCAGCACCACCGGCCGACGACGGGCCGGCGGACGTGCGCGGGCTGCTCGGGCGGTACGCGTCGCCGTCGGTCTCGCTGTCGGCGCCGGCGGGCCCGGTACCGCTGCCCGCCCCGGTGGCCCGGGAACTGGCCGCGGCGACGGCCGCCGCCCTCGACAACGTGGCCCGGCACGCCGGCGGCCGGGCGTGGGTGCTCGTCGAGGACGAGGAGGACACGGTCACGGTGTCGGTCCGCGACGA